>NZ_JBAFWT010000003.1:0-294829 GCF_043195195.1 Roseixanthobacter psychrophilus | reverse complement strand
GGGCTGATCTGTCCCAGGACGGGACGGAGCGCGGCGATGAAGGCGAACGCTTGGGGAACACAGCGTGTCCGAATCGCCCGCAGCATCCTGTGCGGGTTTGTTCTTTTCAGTACAGGCCGGGGATGATGCGTCGTGTCCGGGCGCAATAGGCATCGTACTGGGCGCCAAAGGTCTCGCGCATCATGGCTTCCTCCTGCCCGACGCGGAAGAGGAACAGGATGCCGAATCCGACGAGGCCAGAGAAACCGGCCAGCAGGTTTGGCAGCAGAAGCGCCTGCGCCAAGGCCCAGAGGAAAAAGGCGGAATACATGGGGTGGCGTACACGCGCATAGACGCCTGACGTCACCAATTGATGCGCGTCCTTGATTTCCAGCGTCACTGACCAATTGCGGCCGAGATCGCGATGGGTGCGCCAGAACAGCCACAGCGAGGAACCGAACACCGCAATGCCTGCAAGCATTTGCAGTGGGGAAAGGGGATAGCCGAGGGCACGGGGAAACCCGGTCGCAACATAGATCGCCGGAATGATGCCCAGTCCCAGGGTGGAGATGGAGAGCAGCACCATTTCCCGCGTCGTGCGGTGGCGCCGGTCGGCTACCCTTGCCTTCCTTGCCTTGCGCTCAAACGGGATGCGGATGACGTACCAAGCGACGACGCCGAGCGCCCATGCCAGTTTCGCGATGGCGAGCGTGCTCATGGGCGTTTCCTGCTCCTGCTTTTGGGATTGGGCCGGGCGGTGGGCCGCGGTTTCGGGCGCGGGCGGGCGTGGGAGGAGGCGAGGGCAACCGGCGTACCGCCAACCGCCGTCGACTGCCGGCGGGCAAGGGAAACGAGCCCGCCGTCATCGCCGAAGATCGCCATGGGGCCTTCCATCTGGCGCACCATTTCGTCGAACGTCACCGGCGCGCAGATGAAAGCGTAAAAATCGTATGGCGCCTTGCGGTCGTTGGCGAGGAAGAACTGGCAGTGCAGGCGCATCACGTCGAGGCGGAAGCGGGCATAGGTCTTCGGCGTCAGCAGGCCGCGAATGGTGATCTGCCGCACGAACGGGCGCTGGCGTCCGTTCGCATTTCCCGCATGTCCGAGCGTGACCGGGTTCACCTTATAGAAGCTCACGATATCGTCGCGGGCCTGGAATTCCGCCCAGCCCACAGCCGGGTGGGCGTGGACGGTGTGGGCCGCTTTGCGCAGCCGGATGCCTGCGGGGTGGAGGGCGAATTTCGCTGTCGTGGAGCCGAGGGTCAGCAGGCGGATAGGGGTCTGCATGCCGAACCGGGGGTCGTGCTCCAATATTTCCGCCATGAGGCTCACCACGTGCATGGCGCCGAGGCTGTGTCCGGCAATCACGATTTCGTCCACGCCGCCCCGGCGCGCCACTTCACGCACGCGTTCCGCGAACGCGGTAATCCGCGCATCAATGGCCGGATGCCGCGCACGGGCGAAATCCACCGAGAACTCAGCGAGATCCAGTGATTGCTTCAAGCGTAGGCGCTTGCCCAGGGTCGCCATGAGGCCGGAAAAGACGCCGCCGGCCACCAGCGCCCCCAGGATCAAGGCGGGCAGAAGTCCGACCAGGGCTGTGCCGAAATGAGCCGTTGCATAGCCAGCGGCGAGCGCAGCGGCGGTGATGGCCAGCAGAACCACATAGGTCAGGACGAAGAAGATGCCGTAGCGGTGGCTGAGGCGGAAATAGCGCACCACCGTGCCACTTGCGATCATGTCGGCGAGGGCACGGGCCGTGCCCTTGACGTGAGACCAGCGGCTGCGCTGCATGTCGGTGCGCACAAGATCGTCCCAGGCCAGCAATTCGAAGCAGGTCTGCGTGGACCAGCCGGGGCCGGCCGCACGCGCGTTCCAGACGGCCCCCGTGGCGGTCGCCTCCAACGCCGTGTCGCAGGAGGTCTCCACGCTCCAGACCTTGGCGAATCGTCCAAGCTCACGGGTGAAGACCTTGTGATGGCCTTCCGTGCTCATGGGATCGAAGCCCGCCACGAAGAAAAAGTGGCGACGGAGCGTCTTGTCTGGTTCGCGCTGGGCCATGGTCGATGGCGTTCTATCGGAGCGCGGTCCGCGATGAAAGGGGCTGGGCCGAACGCAACGGGGACTGCGCGTTGTGAGGCGGCGGCCTGGAATGCTACCTACGTCCAGGAAGCGTGGCGAGGGAGCGATGATGCAGACGAACATTTCGCCGCCGGGTGCGCCGCCTGTCAGCGTGGTGCTGGTGTCCTACAACAGCGGCGCGGTGATTTCCCGCGCCGTCGCCTCGGTGCCTGGCGGGTGCGAGGTCATCATCGTCGACAATGCCAGCCCCGAGGGCTGCGGCTTCATGGACGAGCTGACGCGCCCGGCACGGCTGATTGCGCAGCCCCGCAATACGGGCTTCGGCTCCGCCTGTAACGCCGGGGCGCGCGCGGCGCAGGGGGAATATGTGTTCTTTCTCAATCCGGATGCCGCGCTGGCCTCCGGCGCGCTCGATCGGCTGGTCGCGGCGGAACGCGCCTATGGTCCGGCCATCGTGATGCCGTCGATCCTCAGTGAAAACGGTCGTCCCATGCGCAAGGAGGGCTCGATCCTGGAGCCGGTGCCGCGCGGTGCAAGGTTGAAGGCAGAGGAGATTGCCGGGGATTATTGCACCCGGTTCGTCCACGGCGCCGCCTTCCTGATGAAGCGCGACCTCTTCCTGGATCTCGGCGGGTTCGACGAGCAGATTTTCCTCTATCATGAAGATGACGACCTTGCCCTGCGGGCGCTGGCTCGCGACCTGCCCATTGTCGTCGTGCCAATGGCCGTCGTCTCCCATGCCGGCGGCAAGTCGAGCGCGCCCTCTTGGCGCTCTACCTTCGCCATCAATCGCTACAAAAAGCGCTCGGAAGTCTATGTGCGCCGTAAATACGGACAGCCAGCGGGTTTCGCCGGGGACGCGCTAAGGCTCGTTGGCGGGTGCCTTCTTGCCCTTCTCACCCTCGATATGCACCGCTTCATGATCCGCGCGGGAAAGCTCGCGGGCCTGCTGGATGGCCCGGGCGCGCCCACCGGTCCGGTTCCGCCGGGGGCGGCATAATAAAGGTCCGCCAAGGAGGATGAGCCGGACGAGAGTCTGCTTGGTGCTCCCTGGCGGTGTGCGTTGCACATGCCCATCTGTATGTGTAAGGCTTTTTCGTCCCGACGCGACCGGGGCGATCCCCGGCTCAGCCGCACGGGTCAATGACAGGACCGGCGGCGCCGGCAGATTGATAAGGCCGGCAACGCCGGCATGTGCGGAGTGTTCCGTGACCGTTTCCAAGACCCCGCTTCTCGATACGGTGCACAGTCCTGCCGACGTGCGGCGGCTGCCCGACGAAAAGCTGCCCCAGTTGGCCAACGAACTGCGGATTGAGACCATCGACGCGGTTTCCGTCACCGGTGGACATTTGGGCGCGGGCTTGGGGGTGGTCGAACTGTCGGTCGCCCTCCATCATGTTTTCGATACGCCGCACGACCGCTTGATCTGGGACGTGGGTCATCAGTGCTACCCCCACAAGATCCTCACCGAACGGCGGGACCGTATTCGCACGCTGCGCCAGGGCGGTGGCCTTTCCGGCTTCACCCAGCGTGCGGAGAGCGTGTACGACCCGTTCGGGGCGGCGCATTCTTCTACCTCCATTTCAGCCGGTCTCGGCATGGCGGTAGCGCGCGACCTCTCCGGCGAGGAGCGCAACATCGTGTGCGTCATCGGCGATGGCGCCATGTCCGCGGGCATGGCCTATGAGGCCATGAACAATGCCGGCGCCATGGACAGCCGGCTGATCGTCATCCTCAACGACAACGATATGTCGATCGCCCCGCCCACGGGCGCCATGTCGGCCTATCTCGCCCGGCTCATTTCCGGCCGCACCTATCTTTCGCTGCGCGAGATCGGCAAGCAGCTCGCCGGCCACATGCCGAAATTCGTCGAGCGCGGCGCCCAGCGGGCGGAGGAATTCGCGCGCGGCTTCTGGACCGGCGGCACGCTGTTCGAGGAGATGGGCTTCTATTACGTGGGCCCCATCGACGGCCATAATTTCGAGCATTTGCTTCCGGTGCTGCGCAATGTGCGCGACGCCAAGACCGGGCCGATCCTGGTTCATGTGGTGACCCAGAAAGGCAAGGGCTACGCCCCCGCCGAGGCCTCTGCCGACAAATACCATGGAGTCGTCAAGTTCGACGTGGTCACCGGCACGCAGGTGAAGGCCAAGTCGAATGCGCCGAGCTACACTCGCGTGTTCGCCGAGAGCTTGATCGACGAGGCGCGGCGCGACGACAAGGTGGTGGCCATCACCGCCGCCATGCCGACGGGAACGGGCCTCGACTTGTTCGGGCAGGCGTTTCCCAATCGCACCTTCGATGTCGCCATCGCCGAGCAGCACGCAGTGACATTTGCGGCAGGGCTGGCTGCGGAAGGCTACAAGCCGTTCTGCGCGCTCTATTCCACTTTCCTCCAGCGGGCTTATGATCAGGTCGTGCATGACGTAGCCCTGCAGGGCCTGCCAGTGCGCTTCGCGATCGATCGCGCTGGCCTCGTGGGCGCCGACGGGGCGACCCATGCCGGCGCTTATGATCTCGCCTTCCTCGGCTGCCTGCCGGGCTTTACCATTATGGCACCGTCGGATGAGGCGGAACTGACGCACATGATCGCAACCGCGGTCGCCCATGACGTCGGGCCGAGCGCCATACGCTTCCCGCGTGGCGAGGGCGTCGGCGTGGAGCGGCCGGAGCACGGCGACGTGCTGCCCATCGGCCGTGGACGCATGGTGCGCGAGGGAACGGATGTCGCCCTTCTCGCGCTCGGCACGCGCCTCGCAGCCTGCATTACGGCGGCCGAGCAGTTGGCCGAACTCGGGATTTCCGCCAGTGTGGCCGATGCGCGGTTTGCCAAGCCGATCGATACCGACCTGGTCGCAAGGCTTGCCCGCGAGCATGAGGCGCTGATTACGGTCGAAGAAGGCTCCATCGGCGGCTTCGGCAGCCAGGTCATGCAGTTCTTGAGCGATTCCGGCGCTCTGGACCGGGGGCTGAAGCTGCGGGCCATGGTCCTGCCCGACATCTATATCGACCAGGATACGCCTGCCCGGCAGATCGCCCAGGCTGGCCTTGATGCCGATGGCATCGTCGCGAAAGTGCTGTCGGTGCTTCAGCGCGGCGACCGGCTCGGCCGTTTCCGCACGGCCTGATCTCTTTGATGTTGGCCGGCGCCCCAGGCGCCGGTCTTCCTTACAGTCGAGGCTGCGCCTTGCTCAGTTGGCCTTACAGGCGGCCTCGAACGCGCCGAAGGCTTCCGGCGCGCCGGTGAGAACCACCTGCTGCTTGACGCCCTTGGTCTCGATGCCCAGCATCTTGCCGGTGCCGAGCAGGGCCTTCACATCGCCCATCTTGGCGCCGGCTTCCACATCCACGGCGCCGTTTTCCTCATTGGCCACGGCCTTCCCGGCAAGTTCCTTCTTCACCTTGCCGGCGGTCAGGATGATGCGGGCGCTATCGTCCGCTTTCAGCCCCTTGGAGCCGATGTAGGAACTGACCAGCACCATCTCTTTCCCCTTATCGCAGGTGAAACTGATGATGGATTCGTCCGTCTCCGGCACACCGAACGTCAGGGTCGCACCGGTATCGCTGTTGCTGCTGGCCCATTGCATCTTCACCTGGGCCGACGCGGGCATCGCGGAGGCGGCGAGAAGCGCGAGCGCGAGGACCTGACGATACATGCTGAATTCCTCACAAAAATGGCGCGGGATCATACCCGGCCCCGCGAAAAGGGAAAGCCGGTGCCCCGACCCGCATGCCAACGTAGTGAATGTCGGTCGCATATTACCGCGATGCAAGGCAGGCGCGCTCGAAATCCTGCAGCCGAGCTCGGGCTCCGGCCAGCGGAAGGATCTGGGTCTGGCCGGCCAACTTGATGGTGAGCGTATCGCCGTCCCGGAAGATATCAAATACACGCGGTTCCAGGCTCACTGCCGCTTCAACCACCAGCAGGCCGTCGCTCGAACCGAGGAAGGCGCTTGCCGCCAGTTCGAGCCGCCGCTTTCCGTTGGACAAGGCGAGGGCAACGCCATCGCCGGAATTGATCTTGGTGGAATTCACCTCAAGAGCAATCTGCAGCAATTGGGCCGAGGGCTGGCACGTGGCGGCGAATGACGGATCGGCCGCGCGCGGCTGCGAGAAGCGCAGCGCATAGGTGCCATCGCCGCGCACCATGCTCCAAACCCGCGTTTCAGCGGGAGTCTGCGCCTTGGATGATTTTGGTTTATTTGTCGCGTGGACATTGGCCTTGGCGGCACGGGCCTCGATGGTCGCTGAGGCCAGAACGAGGCCGCACAAGGCGATCAGGGCGATACGCATACATTCTCCCATCAGGCCGCCGGCGGCGGGCTCCTCAAAGCCCACCTGCTGCTGTCGGTTGCCGTTTGCCTCTCCCCCACTCATCGCATATCACGACGGCCCGGCAGCGCGCGATCAGATTTGCACGGCCGATGTAGCTGGGATGGCGGTTCATGGCGCGGCAGCGCATCGACAAGGTCCTGGTTGCGCGCGGGCTGTTCGACAGCCGGGCGCGGGCGCAGGCTGCCATCCTGGCGGGGCAGGTGCGCGTCGATGGCAAGGTGGTGGCAAAGCCTTCGGACGAAGTGGCGGGGGACGCCACAATCGAAGCGCGGGACCTTCATCCCTTCGTGTCGCGCGGCGGGCTGAAGCTTGAGGCGGCGCTTGAGGCGTTCGGCATCGATCCCGCAGGTCGCATCGCGCTCGATGTGGGCGCGTCCACCGGTGGCTTCACCGACGTCCTGCTGCGGCGTGGAGCAAGACGCGTCTATGCGGTGGACGTTGGCCACGACCAGTTTCACGAGCGTCTGCGCGGTCATCCGGACGTGGTGCTGATGGAAGGCACCGACGCGCGCACATTGGGGCGGCATCTGGTGCCAGATGCCGTAGACCTCGTGGTCATCGACGTCAGCTTCATCTCGCTCGCCCTGGTGCTGCCGGCCGTTCTCGCCCTGGCCGCGCCAGGGGCGCAGCTTGCGGCGCTGATCAAACCCCAGTTCGAGGCGGGCCCAGCGCATGTGCGCAAGGGCATCGTGCGCGATGCAGCGGTCCATGCCGCCGTCTGTGCCCGCATTCACGAAAAGGTGGAGGCCCTGGGCTGGCAGGTTCTTGGACTGGTCCCCTCGCCTATAACCGGCGGGGACGGCAATCACGAATTCCTGATCGGAGCGGCGAAGCCATGATGCAAGCCGTGATCGCCCGGATGGGCGCGCAGGGGGACGCCGTGGCCGAGACAGCGGAAGGTCCGTTGTTCGCCGCTTATGCTCTTCCGGGCGAGACCGTCGAGGGCGTGCGCGAGAAGGATCGGTTGAAGATCGAGCGAATCGTGTCCGCAAGCGCGGACCGGGTGGCACCGGTATGCCGGCATTTCGGCATCTGCGGCGGTTGCCTGCTGCAGCACTGGCGCAGCGAGCCCTATCGAGCGTGGAAGCGCGGGCTTGTGGTGGAGGCGCTGGCGCGGGAAGGCATCGCGGCGCCGGTGGTAGACCTCGTCGATGCCCACGGTGCCGGCCGGCGCCGAGCAATCTTCCATGCGCGCCAGTATGGTGCGCGAACCGTCGTGGGTTTCGCCGAGCGTAAATCCCACGCCATGGTGCAATTGGTGGAATGTCCGGTGCTGGCACCAGGCCTCCGCCGTGCGCTGGAAGCGGCACAGGCGGTGGCGGGCGCGCTTGCCCCGCTGAAGAAGCCGCTGGACCTGCACGTGACCGCCACGGAAACGGGGCTGGATCTGGATGTGCGCGGATCCGGGCCCCTGCCGCCCGACCTCATGATGGACCTTGGCGCATTGGCGGAGACATTCGATCTCGCCCGTCTCACGCGTCACGGCGAACTTGTGCTCCAGCGCGCCGCGCCCGCGCTGACCATGGGGCGGGCGCGGGTCGAACTGCCGCCCGCCTCTTTCCTTCAGGCGACGGCAAAGGGCGAGGAAACCCTTGCCACGCTTGCGCTTTCCGTCGTTGGGGGGGCGAAGCGGGTGGCGGATCTGTTCTGCGGGGTGGGTACCTTCGCATTGCGCCTTGCCCAGACGGCGCAGGTCAGCGCCTTTGAAAGCAATGCTCCAGCAGTGGCAGCGATGCTGCGGGCCGCCCAGTCGACGGCGGGGCTCAAGGGCGTCGAAGGGGAGGTGCGCGACCTGTTCCGCCGGCCCCTTTCGGCGCAGGAACTGGCGCGTTTCGACGCCGTGGTGATCGATCCGCCACGCCAGGGTGCGGAAGCACAGGCCCATGAGCTTGCCCGCTCGAAGGTGGAGCGGCTCGCCTACGTCTCCTGCAGCGCCGTCACTTTCGCCCGTGACGCGCGAATCCTCGGCGATGGCGGGTTCGTCCTGCACGCGGTGACGCCGGTGGACCAGTTCCGCTATTCGCCCCACGTCGAGCTGGTGGGTGTGTTCGGACGATAGCGGAGGCGGTCTCCTCAGTTATTCCAATGCTCCTGCCACAGGCGTTCGCCGATCATGCAGGAGACACGGGCAGGCTGAACGACGTGCGTGACGGCTGGCGGACCGGCGGGGACCTGCACGCCGGCCACTTCCAGCACCAGCTTGGTCTTGATGGCACGGGCAAACTCCGCCTGCTCGCGCACCGGAATGACGAACGCGCCAGGGCCACCGATCACACAATCCTCGTAGTAAAAATCGAGATCGGCGATATCGAGGACCGAATTGGTCGCCCGCTTCAGCAGCAACGGCAGGCCGTTGATGGTGATGCCGCGGCCGACCACCTGGTCGCGGGCCCTCTCCACGGGCATGCCCTGGTTGTTCACGCCGTCGCCGGAGACGTCGATGACCTTGCGCAGGGCACGAAAGCCGCTGCCCTGAAACAGGCCGGCCGAGAACAGGAGCCCGCCGGAAATCGAAGTTCGATAAACCCGCCGCAGCGGCGCGGCGCGAATGGCTTCGGAGACGGTCCGCGCGCTTTGCGGCCCATCGATCACCTGCCAGGGAAGAACCACCTTCTGCTCGTGCTCTCCCGCCCATTCCACATAGGTCACAGCGATGCGGCCGTTCGGTCCCAGCCGCAGGGCGTCGAGAAATTCCGCCGACACAAGGGCGTCCGCATACCCCTCGCGCTGGAGGGCCTGTTCTTCCGGATCCATCGAAAAGGAAACGTCGACCGCCAGCACCAGCTGGACGTCCACGGGCAGGTCGGCGGCTCCGGCTGGCGCCGCCATGAGCACCAAGAAGGCCAGCCGGGGCAACCAAAGCAAGAACCGGGCACCAAAGCACGCAATCTGCGGTGTCATGGCGCCTCCGGGAGGTGTCAGACGCGGCGAAACGATCGACGCATGCTGCCACCAACCGGCGTGCTGCAAAAGAGGTTAGCCGCCGTGTTTCCCGCCACGGCGGCTGTTCGTGCGAATTGAGGGGCTCAGCTTTCCAGGGGCTCAGTCTCGACGATTTCAATGCCGAAGCCGGCAAGTCCCACATAAGTGCGGGCTTTGGATGCGAGGAGGCGGATGGACACGATGCCGAGATCGCGCAGGATCTGGGCGCCGAGGCCCACTTCGCGCCAATGCCGGTCGCGCTCAAGCTCGCTCGGGGTCTTCTCACCGGGGCCCATGGCGGTGGGCGGAACGCCGGCCGTGCCGTCACGCAGATAGACCAGCACGCCCCGGCCCTCCGCCTTGATGCGTTCCAGCGCCTTCTGGATCACCTTGGCCCCCATGAAGGCATCGGCCACCGGGTCGGCGCGGTGCAGGCGCACCAGCACCTTCTCACCATCGCCGATGCGGCCGTAGACGAGCGCGAGATGGTTCACGGAATCGAACGGGGTGATGAAGGAGAAGCCCTGCAATTCGCCGACGCTGGTGGGCACCGGGAATTCGGCCGAGCGGGTGACGAGCTTCTCGCGCGCCTGGCGATAGGCGATGAGGTCGGCGACGGAGATGCGGTGGAGGCCGTGCTTTTCCGCGAACGCGGTCACCTGGGGGCCGCGCTGCATCGTGCCGTCGTCATTCACCAATTCGGCGATCACGCCGATGGGCGGCAGGCCGGCGAGGCGGCACAGGTCCACCGCCGCTTCCGTATGGCCCGAGCGCATGAGCACGCCGCCGTCCTTGGCGATCAGCGGGAAAACGTGGCCGGGCCGCACGAAATCGCCGGCGCCCATGTTGGGATTGGCAAGCGCGCGCACGGTGTTGGTGCGCTCCTCGGCCGAAATGCCAGTGGTGGTGCCGTGCCGCACGTCGATGGAAACCGTGAAGGCGGTGCCCATGGGGGCATCATTGTTCGCCACCATGGGTTCCAGGCGCAGGCGCTTAGCCTCCGAGGCGGGCACCGGCGTGCAGACGATGCCCGACGTATTGCGGATGACGAAGGCCATCTTCTCCGGCGTGGCGAGCGAAGCGGCGAGGATGAGATCGCCTTCATTCTCACGGTCGTCATCATCAGTGACCACGACCATTTCGCCACGGGCAATGGCTTCGATGGCAAGTTGAACGCGGGATTGAACGGAATCGGTCACGGGCAAACCTCGAATGCGGGGCGCGGGCAGGCCGAGAAAATCATTGGGTGTGACCGCATGGCCCGTGGCGGCCGCGATCCGCTCTGCGGTCTCGCGAGAAATCCACGCACGCGCGTCGTTGCACAGCGCCGTCACGCTAGCGGGGGAAAGCCCCACCTGCTTGGCAAAGGCGCTGCGCTTGGTCCCGGTGATTTCGAGCCATTCCGCGAGCTTCATAGGGGCAAGCTAGCAGTACCGAATTTCAGTGACAATGAAAATTTTAAAAATTCAGTGTGACTGAATTCAGGTTTTTGCAAACGGCCATTGCGGGCTTGATCCCACTTGGCCGCGATGGCGCAGCAAATGGTCGGCGAGCACGCACCACATCATCGCCTCCCCGACCGGCACGGCGCGAATGCCGACGCAGGGATCATGCCGCCCTTTGGTGATCAGGTCGGTCTCGGTGCCGAACTTGTCGACGGTGCGTCGGGGCGTCAGGATCGAGGAGGTCGGTTTCACCGCGAAGCGCCCCACGATGGGGGCTCCTGTGGAAATGCCGCCCAGGATCCCGCCGGCATGGTTCGAGAGGAAGGCGGGATACCCCTCATTGCCGAGCCGCATCTCGTCGGCGTTCTCTTCCCCCGTGAGCCGGGCGGCGTTGAAGCCTTCGCCGATCTCCACGCCTTTCACGGCGTTGATGCTCATGAAGGCCGCGGCGAGATCCGCATCGAGCTTGGCGTAGATGGGTGCGCCGAGACCGGCGGGCACGCCCTCTGCCACAACTTCCACTACTGCGCCGACGGAAGATCCGCGCTTGCGAATGGCATCGAGATAGTCCGTCCAGAGCGGCACTGTCTCGGCATCCGGGCAGAAGAAGGGATTTTCGTCCACCTGCGCCCAGTCCCAGCGGGTGCGGTCGATCTCGATCTCGCCGATTTGCACCAAGGCGGCGCGCACTTGCACGTGCGGCAGCACCTTGGCGGCGAGCGCGCCTGCGGCTACCCGTGTCGCGGTCTCACGCGCGGAGGACCGGCCGCCGCCGCGATGGTCGCGGATCCCGTATTTTATGTCGTAGGTGAAATCCGCATGACCGGGCCGATAGCTGCCCGCGATATCGGAATAATCCTTTGAGCGCTGGTCCACATTCTCAATCAGCATCGTCACAGGTGTGCCGGTCGTCACGAGTCCGCCTTCGGCATGGTCCAGCGTACCCGACAGGATGCGGACCTGATCCGGTTCGCGCCTTTGAGTCGTGAAGCGCGATTGGCCGGGCCGGCGCCGGTCCAGTGCCGCCTGAATCTCATCCAACGTGAAACGAAGGCCTGGCGGGCAGCCATCGACGACGCAGCCGATGGCGGTGCCGTGGCTCTCGCCGAATGTTGTGACCCGGAACATATGGCCGAACGTGTTGAAGGACATGGTCCGCCTGTCTCGATGCGCTGAGGCTGTCTAGGTCGGTCCGGGCAAAAGCACAATCTCCCCGCGCGTCTTCCTGCGGGTCGGTATGGCCGCGATAAAGCCGCGCATCCACGAAAATACCGCATCGGCTCGCCCACCGTGGCGCTGCTGTGCTATGGAGGGGCGGACGGAAGGGTCCAATTTTCCCGCCATGCCGATACTAGAAATCGTTATTGTCCTTTTTCTCGTTCTCCTGAACGCTGTTCTTGCTGCTGCGGAACTGTCCATCGTCTCGGCCCGCCCGGCACGATTGCAGCACAAGGCGGACCAAGGGCATAAAGGCGCCAAGGCCGCCCTCGCCTTGGGTGCGGAGCCGGGCCGCTTCCTTTCAACCGTCCAGATCGGCATTACCCTGATCGGCATTCTGGCCGGCGCCTTTTCCGGCGCGAGCCTTGGTGCCTATCTCGGTCTGGTTTTGGAGGACATGGGCCTTGTCACGCGCCTTGCAGAACCGATCGGCTATACGATCGCTGTTGCCGGCATCACCTATATCTCCCTCGTGGTGGGGGAATTGATCCCGAAACGGCTCGCGTTGCAGAACCCCGAGCGGCTTGCCTGCATCGTCGCACCGATGATGGTGGGTCTTGCCAAGGTCGGCGCACCGATTGTGTGGGTGCTCGATGTTTCCACCCGCGGCGTGCTGCGGCTGATGGGAAATTCCGGCGGGAAAGAAGGGGGCGTCACCGACGAGGAGATTCGCGCCATCATCAATGAGGCGGAAACGGCCGGCGTCATCGACCCCGCCGAGCGCCGCATGATTTCGGGTGTTATGCGGCTCGCCGATCGGCCGGTGACGGCGATCATGACTCCCCGCCCCGATGTCGAATGGGTGGATATTTCCGGTAGCGCCGATGAGGTGCGCGACATCATCCTCAACACGCCCCACAGCCGATTGCCTGCGTGCGACAAATCTCCCGAGGAAACCGTCGGAGTGATTCAGGCCAAGCGCCTTCTCGACGCCTATCTGAAGGGTGAGATGCCCGATCCGCGGACATTCGTTCAACCCGTCACCTTCCTGGTTGAAACGGTCGGCGCGCTGGAAGCCATGCGCACCCTGCGTGGCGCCGAGGTGCCGATGGGCATCGTCGTGGATGAATATGGCGATATGGTCGGCGTGGTCACAGGCTACGACCTGCTTGCGGCCATCACCGGCTCCATCTCCGACGACAACCAGCATGACGAGCCCCATGTTGTGGGGCGGCAGGATGGATCGTTCCTGATTTCAGGCGATGCGCCGGTCGATGAACTGCGTGAGGTGCTGCAGGTGAATTTTCCGGTGGACCGCGGCTTTCACACCGTTGCCGGCTTCGCCCTTTCGCAGATCAAGGAGTTGCCTGAAGTCGGGGCGGTTTTCGATGCACTCGGGTGGCGCTTCGAGATCGTGGACATGGACGGGCGCCGGATCGACAAGCTGCTGGTGTCGCGGCCGCCAGTGCTGCACCGGCAGAAGACGGCAGGCGCGGTCAGCTGATCGACGAGCGGCCGCCAAGATGCTGCCAAGACAACAATTCGTCAGTCGGCGACGCGAAATCCCCCGCCAGCCAGCACATAGACCGCACCCTGGCGCACCGGGAGCAGGGCCGCTTCTTCCTGGGGCATGCCGGCCCTCGCGTGAAGCAGGGCGCGGATGACGCCGCCGTGGGTCACGACCACGGCGTCCCGACCTTCTAGCCGGTCCAGGGCCGCGCTCGCGCGCACGCATAGCATCTCATAGCTCTCGCCATCCGGCGGTACAAAGGCCCAGGGCGCCAGTTCCCGCGCCCGCACCGCGAGATTGTCGCGGCGCTTCAGCTCCGGCCAGGTGCTGCCCTCCCAGCGGCCGAACGAGAGTTCTGCCAGATGCGGATCCAAATGATATCCTGAGGCGGGAAGGTCCAGCGCGCTGCGCAGGATGCGCATGGTTTCCACGGCACGCGAGAGCGGGCTCGAGACGAATGTCATCTCCACCACGTCTCCCGCCAATTGGTGCAGCACGCGCCCCACCTGGGCCGCCTGAGCGCGCCCTAGGCTGTTCAGCGGAATATCGTGCCGCCCCTGAAGGCGGCCGGCGACGTTCCAGTCTGTTTCGCCGTGTCGTACCAGGAACAGCCGTGTCATCGTCTCACCGCCCAGGCAGGGTCAGCGTGTGCGTGTACCACTGACCGATGGGCGGGTACGTAACGCGGATCTGTGCGCTGCCCGTGCCTGTGCCGGTGACGATGGTGCCGGGAATGCGCTGCCCCTGGCACACCATGTAGCCATAATCGGTCCCGGTAACGACAAACGTGCCCGGCCGGATGGACAGATGCACGCCGGGCGATGCGTTGATGACCTCGATCGCCGGCGGGCCGATATTGGTGCATCTCTGGTCGGTCGTGCCGGCTGCAAACAGAACCCCGTCGCTTCCGCCGCCGGTGTAGTAGTTGGTCACATAGGCATCGGGATCGTTTTCATGGCCGGCCAAGGCCGGCGTCTGCGCCGCTGCGACGGCGAGGAAAGCGGCCGTAGCGACTAGCGCTCTCGGCGGCTTTTTCCTTGGTGACAGTGCCCTTGGTGACATGACCCCCGTCGTCGCCCCCTTTTGTGCCCCCGGTCCCGGTACGCGCACGGCCTTCGGGGGCCGGGCGTGACTCAACGGGCGGGGAGATTGACTTGGTGATCGTACCACGCGCCGAGCGGCGGATATGTCACGCGCAGAACCACGGCGCCGCCGGAGCGGGGACCTTTGCCCGAAAGGCGTACCACATTACCCACCATGGGCTTGCCGTAGCACAGGGTGGAGCCGGCATCGGTCCCCGTCACGGCGAACGCACCCGGCGCAACCGAAAGCTTGGCACCCGCTGGCGCTCTGACCACCTGGATTTGCGGCCGACCGGCGGGCTGGCAGAGCAGGTCGGCGGTGCCGGCGGCGAATAGAATCCCTGGGCCCGAACCAATCACATAAGCCGGCGGGCTGCCCGCGGGCGCCCCCTCGGTGGGCGGATTGACATAATCGGGGAAAACAGCCCCTCCCGGCCCGAACAGGCGGTCGCGCAAGGGATAGGCGTTGAAATCGGGCGGCGCGCCACCCGAGCCCATGGGAACCAGGACCTGCATCTGGGTCTGCGCCTGGGCGGCGCCAGCAGCGGCGACCAGGGCCAAGCCCAGAATCAGTGCGCGGAAATTTGCCAGGGCGGAGCGAATCATCGGCGTCTCCTCAATCCCGCACGAGCGCTAGATCCGGCGCGTCGGGATGCTTCATGCCAACGATATGATAACCCGCGTCCACATGATGTATCTCACCGGTGACACCGCGCGAGAGATCGGAAATCAGATAGACGCCGGCATCGCCCACCTCGTCAGTCGTCACGGTGCGGCGGAGCGGCGAGTTTAGCTCGTTCCATTTGAGGATGTAGCGGAAATCCCCGATTCCCGAGGCCGCCAGAGTCTTGATCGGGCCGGCCGAAATTGCATTCACCCGAATGTTCTTCGGTCCGAGGTCTGCGGCCAGATAGCGCACGGAGGCTTCAAGCGCGGCCTTTGCGACACCCATCACGTTGTAGTGCGGCATCCACTTTTCGGCGCCGTAATAGGTGAGGGTGACCAGCGAGCCGCCATTGGTCATCAGCTTTTCCGCCCGCTGGGCAATGGCTGTGAACGAGTAGCAGGAGATGAACATGGTCTTGGCGAAATTGTCCGCCGTCGTGTCGACGTAGCGCCCGTCCAACTCGTCCTTGTTGGAAAAGGCGATGCAATGGACCAGGAAGTCGATGCTGCCGAACAGCTTCTGCGTTTCTGCGAAGACCGCGTCCAGCGTGGCGGGTTCGGTGACGTCGCAATGGCCGACCAGATGAGCGCCAAGTTCGGCGGCGAGAGGTTCGACTCGCTTCTTCAGCGCCTCGCCCTGATAGGTGAGGGCAATCTCGGCGCCGTGGGCACGCGCGGACTTGGCAATGCCATATGCGATCGACCGATTGTTGGCGACGCCGAGAATCAGCCCGCGCTTGCCTTTCATGAGACCGCTCGCGTTGCTGTCGCTCGACATTCCACCACTCCTCACTCGCTGTCCTGTAACAGGCGGCCTCGTATGGCACGCGGGCGATGGGGGTTCAAGCGAAGGCGAAACGAGAACGCGCTTGCTTCCCTCCCAAAGCGCGTGTTAGAGGCAGCGCCCTGGTTCGGAGTGTAGCGCAGTCCGGTAGCGCACCACGTTCGGGACGTGGGGGTCGCAGGTTCAAATCCTGCCACTCCGACCAGGGAAATCAAAGGCCGGTGAGTTTCTGTCCCTCGGACTGGGACAGATACAGGGACAGAAACCTAAAGCGAGATCACCTTGCGCTCCGGCTTGGCCGCAGGCGCCTTGCCCGTCGCGGCCGCAGCGGCGCCGGCCTGATGGTCCGGGTGGTGATGGCCATATGTGCTCTGCAATTGCTCAACCGTCATCCCGAGATAGCCGGCCGCCTCCCAAAGGTCCGCACCGTTGAGCATCATCCATGTCGCGCAGGTGTGCCGGAGGATGTGCGGCGTGACGCTCTGATCAAGCCCCGCGTCTGCGGCCACGGCCGCGAAGGCTTTGCGAATCGTCCCGATCTGCCGCCCGTTGAATTCCACCACAGCCTGCTTGGTTGGGCTGATCTCGTGCCAACGGCGGATATGGGCGAGGAGCCGGCCAGGTAGGCGGATGGACGGTCTGCGCTTGTTGGTGAGCTTTTCCCCATCCCCGCGCCGGTAGAAGACGCCGCGCTCAAGGTCGATCCAGGCGCGGCCCTCTCCCGGTTTAAAGCCGGCTGCGCATATCGCCCCGGCGCGCGTGCCGGTGTACAATCCGATCAACACAAAGCGAGCGACGTGCCAGCGGCTCTTGCGGTCCGTCGCGCTGCCCTTTTGGGTTTCACGGTAGCGAATAGCTGCCCATAGCAGCCTTGCCGCCTCGGATCGCGTGAGCCACCTCTCGCGCGGCGGTGATTTGTCCGGCAACACCACCTCGATCACCTCGGAGCACAGCCCCTCTTTGCGATGGTGGTTGATAGCGGACCGCAGGTCTTCCAGCTCGCGCCTCGCTCCCGCAGGCGTGACAAACCGCGCTGGTTTCCCCGTTGCTTCCGGCCTGGCGGCTTTGATCGTCTGCTTCGTGCGCCACTCGACATAATCTCGGCAGGCGCGGCCGTTGACATCGGATAGGGTCTTCCTACCCCAAAACTCAGACAGCTTGATGACGCGCTGCCTTACCTCTTTCGGTCGCGCCTGGTGTGGCGCCACGTCGATCTGGTAAATGTTCAGGACGTCAGCTATGGAGATTTCAGTGGGATGACGGCCCCGGTCCCGAGGGACTTGGTATTTCGTGGTGATGTACGCTGCGAGCTTTCGTTCAGCATCTTCACGCTCGCGTGGAGCGCATCCAGTGCTAACTTTCGCTCCTCCATCCCTAATGACCCAGACGGATTGCTTCCTGACGATGCCCGTGCGTGGGTCTGTCTCGGCGGGCTGGAGCCACAGGCGGGCTCCTTTGGCTGGACGCGGCATTGCCCCATCATCTCCTCTATCGCTTTAAGCGTCGTGTAATCTTTGTTCGCGACCCGCATCACCGCAAGCCGCCCTTTGAGGGATTCCCGCCGCAGGCTAGACGCGGTAATTGAGCCGTCCGGAAAGGCGAGTGATGCCGCCACGCACAGCCGCAGGGGAGTCGTGTCCGTGATGCTCTCGCGTGTGGGAATGGGGTATGCCATCACCACACGTCCTCTGAATATAGTTCGATCGCCTGCCTTCTCGGGTCACGAAGTTGCCCGCAACTTTGAGCGATACCAAACGCCTCATATCTTTCGACGAAACGACCCAGGCTTGTGGCGAACCCAGTCCGGCAGGGCTCTGCGTCCTGCCCCTGGAACGCGGCAAGAGCAAATAGGTTGTGATGACGGTTCGGGGCTGGAAGGCTCCACAGCCGTCCATCGTCTGTGAGCAGGGAAACGCCTGTGATGCGCTCAATAGGCATGCCTCAACCCTCCGCCGTGCCGTATTTTGGAACAATCAGCCAATCACCAGGAACGCGGTCTTCAACAATTTTCCATTTCCTATTTCCGATAAATGATGCTGGAAGATTGACCGGGCACAAGCAAACGCGTTGGCTGCGCTCCATGAATGCACCCATGCTCTCTCCGTCTTCGAGGTAGCCTTCGTGCAAAACGATAAATTCTGACGAGACGTACCTCGTAATACCGGAGATTGACGAGAACTCGTCGTTTGTGGAAGCGCAATACATACTCGTGCACATGCCTCAGCCCTCCGCCGGAATGAGGTCGGCATAGGTGGCGTCTCTCCACCATTGCTCGGTTTTTCCTACCTTGCCAGTGAGGTGGTGCACCCTGGTGCCTTCCATCTCGATCTGGAGAACCATACGGCCCGTCCATTTCTGACGACGATGCCAGCGCCGCCCCGTAGGAGCGACAGATGTCATCGGCCATAGCAAATCGTGGTACGATTCAGGCATTGCCTCAGCCCTCCTCACCAGATCGGCGCGCATCAGCGTCCGCGTCCACCGCATCCCAAAACCCAACCTGATCTGGCGCATGCACAGGGCAGCCTGACGTGTAGACGAATAGCCCAGCCCGCCCATGCCAGCCCTGCCCATGATGGTTGTCGATCACCGGGCACGTGCACCCCATAGCCTGGGCAAGATCGGAGCCGGGGTTCGGCGGACGGATGTCTTGGCCGGTCATTGCTTCTGTCCTTCCTTGAGAGATGCGAGCGCGGCCTCTATCTCCTCGACGAATGCCGGCCCTGGTCCGAGCTTCCCACCGTGGCGTGAATGCCATGCGGCCCATGCCGCGGCGATCATCTTGGGAGTGACGCGCATCTCACTCTCCTCCCTTAGAAATAGGGGACACCAGATCGTCATAGGAAAAAGCGCGATCGTCTGGCCACCACCGGAATCCCTGAGAGTGCGACTGAAAGACCATAGGCGGCTTGACCGCGGCAGCTTTTAGGTTCGGCCGCGGCGGCGGCGCCGGTGGGAAAGCCGGGTCGATAAGGGCAACCCAAGTGCCGCACGCCTGGCAGAAATGCGGGGTGTTGGCGATGTCCATAAGAATTTCAGTCGGGGCATCGTCACAGGTGAAGTTTTGCATGTAGCATTCGCCCTGCTTGCTCTGGAATTCGACTGATTTCCCGCAGTTTTGGCACGGAACATAGACGCTATCGAAAAGGCCCATATCTCACTCTCCTCCCTGCTTGAGAGCAGCGCATGCGCCAAGCGAGCGGCGGATTTCCTCCTTCGCGGCCTCAGAACCAGCAGACAGACCCTTGCGGTATCCGCTCTCCCACATCTCCGCCATGACCGTTTGGAGCCCGTCTGCCCAGGCGGTCGCGAGAATCTGAGTGCCAGACTGCGTGACCATCTCGTAGACGATCATGTGCCCGTCATTGGCGCTAAGAACTGGGGTTTCGTCGGGGTGGCGGAAGCGGTAGAGCTTCCCTTCACGCCGCTCGTCGAGCTTCGGCGTGCTATTGCGGCCCATACTCACTCCTCCCCTTTGTGAGGGGCGGTTTCCCACCGATCCGCGCGTTTCTCGGCTTCTACCTCGGAAAGGGCTGTGAAGCGGTCCAGCCCGTAGCTGGAGGCATTGCCGATAGAATAAGCCACTCCGATCCCAAACGGGCCAACGTGAAAGCCACGCTGGCCGCCCCAGACGTCTTCTTCACGGTAGGCACCGAAAGCCCAAGGCCATACCCAGAAATCGAGCTTCAACCCAATCGAGCGACAATTTCGCCAATGCCATTCCACCTCCTATCCCTCCCCCTGTTTGAGAGCGGAAAGGGCGGCGCGGTTTTGTTCTTGGACATCTGCGATGTAGGCAAGCGTACCAACCTCGCCAATCCGCTCATGCGCCTGAGCAACCCGCGCCGGGTCGCAGCAATCCTCGGCATACGTGTTCAGCCAATCGTCCAGAGCAATCCTGCTTCGCTCTAGAGCCGCCTCAAGAACCGTTATGCGTAATTTAATGGCGGTACATTCTGCAGGGGCGGAATGACCCTCGCTCAGACCGAGGGCGGTGCGGGCAACCTCGCCGCAATCGGTCCAAAGTGCGCCCATGCCACCAGTGAATGGCGCGGGGTACTTACTCACGTCGGCGTAGAACCTTAATGCCGCCTCTAACTCCTTGATGCGGACTTCTGTGGCTTCCGCATTGACGCCCGCAGGGGCGAGATCAGGGGACATCACGTGTGCGAGGTGTAGCTTCTCGACTTCCTCCAGAGCGCTGAACCGATCAACAATGCGTTGGATCATCGCGTCAGGGGTCGAACATCCTTCGCCTTGGAAGGACGAGAAGCTATATTCTCCGTCGCCTCCGGTGAGGCGGTCAATCTCTTGCGCCGCGTCTTCGTACCCGTCTCGCTTGCCTAGTTCATAGGCTTCGTCGGGGTCGTCCTGATTGACGCCAGCAGGGGCGGGAGCGGGCTCGACCAGGGCGGAGCGGCGATAGAGCGGCTCAAGCTCACGAATATCTTCGGGCCGTACCCATTGGGCGGGAGGATTGCGCTCGGTCTTAACCTCCCACCCTCCCTGGCTATCGTGCATCATCTGACGCCACGTCCATGCGAGCGGCTTCACCGTACCGTCGTCGCAACTGCGGTTCAGATCGGATACCGCTTCTCTATAAAATGCTGCTGCCTCATCACGAATATTCCTCGGGATATCTGACGTCTTCGGACATTCCCCCACATGAGCGGGGATAGCGCGCGAAAGACCAGAGACCATGTTGTCAATCTGAGACAGCAGACCAAGTAGGTTGCCGGAAAGCGGAGCCCACTTAGTTTTATCGGGGTAGCATTTGGCGTGTATCGCCTTCGCAAGGCGCTCCGCATCCCGCAGCGCTTCTGCCTCTCTCCACACGGGAGGCGGCGAGAGGGCAGCGCTGGCCAGCATCACGTCCGCCGCGCGCACGATGTCGGCACGGCAGTCCGCAATCCATCCTGGCTCTCCGTGAGTGGAGTAGTCCTCGCCATAATGGTTAACGGCGCAGCCCTCGGCGTTCTGGAGCAGAATCTTGGCTGATGTGATCAGCCGGCTGAACGCCTCTCGCTCTGCATTCTCATTCATGGCCGGTCTCCGTGATGTCGAAAAATGTCAGAATGAATACTGTCGTGGCCGGCCTAACCTGGGTCATAAGCCCGCTCGCCATCAGGCAGAGGCGCGGCACCATTCATGGCCCTGACTTCGTTGAGCGTTGGCGGTTCCCATTCGATAATGCTGGCGCTCACCACCATGCGCTTAACCCAATCCTCGCCGCGATTGTCATCATCGCTACAGTCGAGTGTATCGCCTGCATCGTTTGTGAGGGTGACCTCGCCGTCGAGTTCATCGGATAATGTGCAAATTGCGGCCTCGATAACAACGAACCCACAACAGTTCCCGCCGACGCTCACGGTTCTTTCAATTTTGTATCCCCACGCCATTAGTGTGATGGAAACACGTTGCTTGCCCCACCTGATATTAGGGCTGTATTTCTCTATGTGGCCCATGCTAGTCGGTCTCCGTAGTATCCAGGGTCACCAGTACGCGGCGGATGCGGTAGCCTTCCTTCTTCGCCACCTCCCAGCCGGCACGCGGGTTTTCATTATTCCAATGACGCCCGATTTTTTCTCGCGCCTCGGTCGCCGTCGATGACACGCCCCACATCGAAATAAACGTGGCGCCCCTTGTGGTGCTCCTTACCGGCGCGAAGGCTTTGACAGGGTTCATTGCGGCGGCTCCGTGATGTCTGGTGCGTTGCGTGCGGCCTTCTTCACCTTGGGCTTGGTTACCTTGTATCCGTGCTCTCGCAGCATCCAGGCGGCCATTTCCAGGGCGTCCGGCGGCGGTGGGTTCCCAAGGTCTCCCAGCCGATACCCGATGTTGTGGCCGATGGCCGTGATCTGCCATGTGTCGGCATGGGCCTGAGAAACGATGTATCCGGAGCCGAAACGCCGCTCGTGCGTCTGACAGCGTGAGCCCGATGCGGAAATCATGGCCTCGGCTATCCGCTCGCCCAAGTGTCCACTTCGTCCGATTTCATGTGTATGGTCGTTGTAAATGACCGCGACAGTATTATAGCCCATTATCGCCTCGTGATCGGTTCGCCCGTGCGCCTATCCACAACAGTTCCGTCAATTTTCTTCTTGACGTTGCTGTCTTTGCTCGCGGAAAATCGAGACGGTCTTTTGATCCCGAGATGCTTGGAGCGCACTCGCGCGGTGCGGGATTTCTCCGCAACATCGGCCTTTGTTTTACCTTTGTGACACCAGTCGCAAACGAGACGGAGATTTGCCTCCCGGTTCTCGCCTCCGTTGATGATTGCCACGACGTGATCCGCCTGCCATGCATCCGCCGGCCCAAGCTTCCGGGTGCAGACAGTGCAACAGCCGCCGGCTCGTTCGAAGACACGGACACGGACACGCGGCGGGATGGCGCTGTCTGCGCTGGCGCCGATCCACTCGTCTGTGCTGCGGGCCATCTATGCGGCCCTCCGGACACGGGTCCCGCGGCAGAAATCGCCGAATGTCAAATCAGGGCAGCAATCGCATACCTCTAGATATTCCTGATATTTGGCCTTCGCCGCGGTAGGCGCGGCGGATATCCAGGTGTGGCCGTCGAAGGATACTTCCCATTTCTTGTGCTGGTGCGGAAGCGTTTTGAGATAGGCGGCTAGCGCGGCGCGTCCGGCGTCGGTGACGCGAAACGAAGACATCTCGGTCCCGCCGCGATGCACCTCTTCCCAATACGGAGAGGCCGCGAATGCTTTGGCGCCGACACCTCCCACCACAAAGTGGTTTCGATACGTATCGCCCATCGGGTCAACCGGGCGTCCAAGTGCGTGATCAATGTGATCCATCGCCTCGTCTTCGAGATACCTGTTGACGCTCGGATTGGTGCGGTGCCCACGGGCCATCTATGCTGCCTCCCGTTCGGCGCGCAGTTCGGCCCGGCGCTGCTCATAGGCATCGACAATTTCAGCGATGTGCCGGCCGAGTCCGCATGGCCATCCGAAGGAATAAATGACTGCGCTGGCCAAGATGGCGTCGATAAAGGTCATGCGGCCTCCTCAAGGGTGGCCGGCAAGGCGTCGATGTTCCCGAGACGCGGGATAAATGAGATTGCGCAGACCCATGGGTTATCGTCCCAGGAGCCAGGACCGTTGATGGTGTTCCAGAGGCTTCTGAAAAGGTCGCGGCCTTCTCCGGGGATGCTTCTGCCGCCGTCCGCTTCGCCGCAGTTCCGCACGCCTTCGGCCCAAGCGTCTTCCTCGCTGATGTCCTGCAACCTCTGCACCCTAACATCTGTCGCGTATAGAGTGATGCGGGAAGCCCAGCGGGGCATGAACATGCCGGCGCGACACTGCGCGACGGGCCATAGTCGATCGTGAGACATATAATGGATCGGAGCCGAACGCGGCAGATCACGCGGCGACGTCGTGTCGTATAGTGCTGTGGTCTTCCACTCCTCGCGCACCCACAGGCGGTCACCAGCACCGATGTTGATCCTGGCTGCGCAAAGCATGTCTTCCCTCGCAAAACCGAACCATCCCCGCAATTCAAGGTCTTCGGCGGCTTCACTGGCGATATCTTCCAGCACATTTCCGGCGGGAAGGACCGGCCGTGTTTGTGTCTTGCCCGTGCCGGGACATTCGATCTCGCGCAGTATTGCCTTGACCATCTGCGCCTTGAAAGGGATTGCCCTATCCATCACTTCTCTCCTTTGGGAGGAGAGGGGAGGGGCATCCAGCGGGTGGGCGAAACAACTCCTTCGGTATGCCCTTTGTATTCGCCCCATTCGTAAAAGTTGTCATCTCCTTCGATGAGGGTGACGCTGTCATCGTCATAACAAACTAAGATCGCCTCGAAGTTTGGCGCCGTCTCGATAGGCTGCCACGCCATTACCTCTGCAATGGCGGCGTCTGCGGCTTCTTCGATGCCGAAAAGGTAGTGGTTGATCGGGGGCGGTGCTGCATCCGCGCGGACCTGCTGCCGGATCGCAGTTGCCACCCTCTCTCTAAGGGTGCGGGAGGCCGGGCCTGGGGGAGACCCAGCCTCCCTATCGCCGGCCCCGATGGGGAGCGTGTTGGCCGGCGAATTGGTGTTGGTGTCGTTGCTCATGCGGCATTCCTCAGCCAGAATTGATAATAGCTTTCGAGACGCTTCCATTCGCGGGCGCTATCTGTGGTGCCGCCGATGTCGGCGCGGGAGTTGACGCCGCAGTATTTGCGGACGTATTCAGCAGCGCTATTCGCGTGGTTGAAGACGGCGTATTTCTCGCCTAAGAAATTGCGGAACGCCTCTTCCTCACACCGTATGGCGGCCTGCTGCGGCAACGGCAGGTCTTCCCACCGCTTGCGGGGTTTCTCTGCGTCGGACGGCTTCTCTGCCACCGGGGCGGAAGCCGGCGCGTTCAGATCCAGCCGCGCAATCGCTACCCAGGTCTCCGTCGCGCCCAATGGCATGCCGAACGCGGCGACGAACGCTTCCGCCTGTTCAAGTGGTATTTCGCAGATGATCTGCGCGACCTTCCGCCCCTTGACGATCTTGAGGTCGGAATAGGTGGCCTGGATTGCGGCGGGGGAGCTCATGACGAAGGCACCTCCGCTCCGTCGCGCGTCATGTTCTCAGCGGCGCACCTCCCGTGCGGCCATTCAGGGCCCTTGAAGCACTGGCCAAGGCCGGCATACGCGCCACATCGATCGCAATAGGACGGGTCGGCAGAAGGGCGAGTGTCGTCTGCCTTCACACGGCGCATCGGCATCTTAACGAAGCCTGCATTCTGCGCCTCGAACGGAATGCCCTCGCCGCCGATTTCTTCCGACCCCGGCTTGATGAATCCGAACACTTTCAGGCCGATTTGCTTGATGCAGTGGCCCCGGTAACTCACCTCCATCACACCACTCCGGTATTCTCCGTCATCGTCGGTGGTGTAGGTCGTGAAGATGACCGGCTGGCCCGGAGAGAAGGTGTTCCGCCGCTCTTTGCAGATGAACTTGACGGTCGTGATGCCGAGGCCGCGAAGTGCCGCGCGCTTGTCTTTCTGTCGCTCGCAGGCGCCGTCAAAGGCACAGCCATTGCACGTGAGTGTTTTCATGGTCTCACTCTCCCTGCTTACGGGAGGAGGAGAGGGCTGCGTCAATTTCGGGGAACAACCGCTTTATGCCGGCTGGAACGAACCCCTGTTCCTTAAGATGAAATTCTGCAAACCCAGCCCCGATTGTGGATAGACGTTTCGCTATTTCGCGAAGCTCGGACACTTCCGTTACCAGACCTTGGACAATATCGGCGCGGACGTACTCGGTTGGCTCTCTGTCGTTATCATCGACAGGCCAAACCTTGTCTTCGCACCAGAGCCGCCCTTCGCCGGCCGCTTTCGCATCTTCCGCGTTCTGTAGCCAGATGCGGGGATGATCGGCCGCCGCGCTCGTCGTCGCGCTGCTCATGTCTGAGACTCCGTGGTGCTGGAGAGGGCAGCCTCAATCATCTTGAGAACCCCGTCCGTGTTCCGATGGTCTGAGATGACGACAAACGGGCGAGCGGCTTTCAGAGCGTCCCGCAGCCGGTCGCGTTCTGCTTCTGCCTCTGATGTGTGCCGCGGATACTTCTGCCGATTCCGACCACTGCTGAAGGATAGCGATCTTCTTATCGGCGGCTTCCGTCGCCATCCGCCACGTTTCCCGCAGCCCAATGGCAATCGCCTGAATTCCGGCTGTCGATCCGAGGTCGCAGACAGGGATGCTATGTGCCAAGGCGCGCGCCTGGTCTTCGAAGGCGTCGCTCATGCTGCGGCCTTCCCATCGCCATAGCGGCGGATCTGTTCCACCACCTCGGCAAGTTCTTCGTTGAACTGCGCAACGGCGCGCGCGAGGCCTGCGATATAGACTTCGTCACGGACGGCCCGAACGATCAGGGGGGGCAGCTTCGGCCAATAGGTGACAAGGTCGATCCATTCCCGCTCTGCCACCCACAGGCCACCCTGGCATTGGGCCTTATGCTCGGGGGAGAACTCGCCGGATAACAGCTTATCAATCAGGAGATGCGGCGCGGCCGTCTTGATCTCCAGAAGTCCGTCAGAGCCCACGAGGCTGTCAGGGCTGTAACCCTTCTGCCCATTGACGATGAAGCCGACCTGCACCGGTTCCACGTCCTTGATGAACGCGTAGGCGCTGCGGGCTTCGTCTTCCATGACGTGGCCACGTTCCATGGCGCCGTTCGTGAACCGCTCCATTGGCTCGCCCGTCAGGATTTCTCCAGCGAGCTTGAACATGTAAGTTCTGCGCGTCTTGCTCTCGCCGCCGCCGCGACCAGACGCCATGACCGTAGAAAATTCAGAGGCCGTTGGGATGCCAGCGCGGGCGCGGAACCATTCATCAGTCCCCTGAACGCAATCGATGATCTGCATGGTCATGACGGGCCTCAGTAGGCAATCGAGATGGCGGGGACGGCGCGCAGGATGATCAACTTCAAGACCTCCTTCGCGATGTCCTCTGGAATGCCGCCGACAACGAGCGCTTCCAGGGCTGCGCGGTTGATCTTGGCGCGGTGCGCCTTGTTCGCTTCGCGCCGCTTGGTATCGGCCTCTTCTGCGATGCGCGCGGCCTCCTGTTCTTGGCGCGCCTTCTCGGCTGCCTGGGCAGCGCGAAGTTCCGCGTCTTCTGCCGCCCGCTTCAGGGCCAATTCGCGTGCCGCCGCAGATTCCCGTTCTTGCCGGGCATCGTCTTCGGCCTTCTGCTTTTCGGCGGCGGCCTTTGCCTCGGCATCTCGGGTTGCCTTTTCCGCCGCGTCGCGGGCGATTTGCTCTTCGCGATCCTTCTTGGCCCGCTCTTCGGCAGCAGCACGCAGGGCGGCAAGCTCTGCCTGTTCGGCGTCGTAGCGTTCGCGCGCGGCAATGCCGGTAGTCAGGGCCGCGGCGGCGGCTTCCTTGGCTTTGGCATAGGCTGCTTCATATTCTTCGCACTCGGGTCCGACAGCCACGGCTTCGACTTCAGCGAGCGCGCTGCGCAATTGCTCGGCTGGGATCTGCAAATGAGCGATGCCGGAAAGCTGTTCAATGCGCGCAATAGCGCCCTTGTGACGGTCAACGCGAGCCTCTTCTGCCTCCTCCCACTCCGTGACCGGCTTGCGCACTTCGTCGGACCATTTGTCCAGCGTGTCGCGAACCAGCTTGCGCGTGGCGTCGATTTTCTTGGGGATTTCCTTCTGATCGTCCGCGAGCTGTTTCCCGATAGCCTCCAGGCGGTTCTTCACCTTTGTGACCTTGTGGGCCATCGACTTGATTTCGGCGCGGCCCTTGGCCGTCGTCATGTCGCCGGAAAACCCATCGATTTCCTCCCGCACCTTGGCGAGGAAGGGTTCGATTGCCTTGGACGTGGTGAAAACGACGAGGGCGCTCGTCGGTTCAATGGTGATGAGTTCGAGGTCCATCACGATGCCTTTCGCTTAGCATCAAGCATGGTGACCGCTCGGCTGAAGTCCGCCGCCGGCATTTCGATCAGGGCGCCGATCTTGAAGTGAGCGCAGAACTTGCGAATATCGGCTTTGGTGTCATCGATCAGGGCGCGTAGACTGTCCAATTGCCCGGCCGATATAGTCGCCGCTCCGACTGCCGACTGCCCATCATCGTCGCGGTCCTCTCGCGCTCTGCTCTGGAAGTTCGTCAGCGCGCGTGCCGTATACCGCTGGCCATAGCTGATGGTGCTGCCGACAGCCTGGACGCTGTTCTTGCTCCCGGTGCTGTCGTGCATCAGGGTGATTGAGGTGTCTTCCTGGTGGCCGTCCCGGTGACTCAGAACGCAGGTTACAATCTGCTTTCCATCCGGCGCAGCGCTGAGGCGGAAGGAGAGGCCGAAGCCGTACCGGAATAGGACGGGCTGGATCGCCTCGTTGATGTCTTCCCATCGGGCATATTTGGTCTCTTGGATCACCCGCTCTCCACCCTTTTCCTTGATGACGATGCGGCCGTTTTGGTCGATCATCGGCAATTCGTTCTGCATCAGGGGGAGGGCGGCTAGGTACGCTTGCCGGGCCTCGTCGGCTCGGATCTGGCGATACATCGCCATCAGGCGTTCGACCTTGTCGGCGTCGATTGCTGGGTTGGCCGCCGCCTGCATGATGGCGCCGAGGATCGAGCCGGCATCAGACTTCGGTGATGCGGCACGTCGTTGCGCGACGGCGCGAGATGCCGTCCGCACTGCTGGCACCGCGCCCCGGTCATAGCGCGCCGTATGCGCCAAGTCGAGTTGGTCAATTTCGTCGAGATATGCTGCCTCAGCCACGGTTCCGCTCCTTGTTCTTGAGAATCTCTATCCGGAGCGCGATCAATCGTGCCGCAGATGTCTGTTGCGCATGGATCTCAGCCATGATCGCCTGTTGCTGGATGTGGCGGCCGATGATCTCTTCCGCGCGGTGGAAGTCGCGGTCAGTCATCGCCCATCTCCGGTGTCCAGTGCGGGACATCCCTATGGGCATCGTCCAGTGGGTCGCGCTCCCGTTTCCTACGGAACAGGGGAGAGAGGACCAAGTAGGCGCACGCGGCGCCTATGCAGATGAGGATAAGGTCGCCGGTCATGGGTTAGTCCGCGACGCGGCGGGCGAGTTCGGCGTATGGGTCATATTCGCGATCCGTTCGGAACATGATCGTATCGCCTGGCTCGAAAGCATGCGGCGCGTGCGTGTCGTGACCGCGCAGGTGCTCCAGGGTGCCGGCGCTGTCGAGAACCGCATAGAGGATGCGCATGCCCTCCGGAGCGGTGTCCGCCTCGAAAACCTGCGCCCGCTCGGCAACAAGCACGTGGTCATGGTGCGTCTCGGACTGGCCAATGATCCAGTGTCCGCGCTCCTTCTTCATAGGCTTCACGCCAGAAGGGATCGCATCAATGCGATAGATGCGCACTTCGCCCTGGGCTCCAAGAGTTTCCAAGATTTTCATTTCATGCTCCTATTTCATCATCTGATGGCGTGTTCGACGGTTAAGAACTTGCATTCTCTGTGTGGCCCACCGACAGTTTCCGGGCTCGTAGTTCCCATCATTGTCGATGCGGTCAATTGATAGGTTTGAGGCGTACCCATGAGACAATGCCCATGCTCGGAAGACTTCGAAATCTTCCCATTCGGCGCAGACTGATATTCCTCTGCCCCCGTAGTACTCGTATCTGCTGGCGCGAGGGTTCTGTGTCCTATCTCGCATTGCCTGCCATATTCTATAAATCCGAGAGTTCGACCCTCCGTGAGTTGAGCGCGTCGCAGGCATCTGGCGTCGCCAGCACCCACAGCTCTGAACAAACCCACGCTTCAGATCCGCGCCCCTGGCGCGCTTTGACGATCCGCACGAGCACTCGCAGACCCATGTAATTGCTCCTCTCTCATCGGGACCGCCGCACGAAACAACTGCAAGACGGCCGAACTTCTGGCCCGTCAGGTCAAGGCGGCGCACCTGTTACGTCCTCACTGAGGGAAACTGGAATTCAGAGACAGGCAGGCCCGTGAGCCACGCCTGACCGGCAACGACGGTGTCGATTTCAAGGGGGACGCAGACCGCAAATTCGCGGGCCGTACCGCATCGGGCGCGGATGAACCGGCTGCGCCGGTCAAGGTCGGGAAGCTGAACCTCGACCAAGGTTCCGCATTCGGGATCCGGGTGCTCATCGATCACGTGAGCATCAAGATCGCGCAGAACCTTATTCCACCCGATTATGTCGATAGCCGCTCGCCGCAACTCAAGGTTCTCTTGCTTGAGCGCGACCTGGGCGGTGAGCTTGTTCCTCTGCTCAATCCACTCGGCCGGGATGCGCGTGCCATGCCAGTGGTAGAGGGACCATCCGTCCCGCCATTTGTGGCTCGGTCCGTCCTCACAGTGCGGTCGGCGCTGATCGTCGATCCGGATGAATTCTGGGAAGTCGCTGACGATGCAAAATTCGGGATGCATGACGCGAAACCCGCCCTCGATCGCCGCCTGCTCCCAGCTCGCATAAGCCGCATGCTCGGGAAGCTGAAGGCCGATGATGTCTCGCATGGCGGTCAGATAACTGTCGTAGGACGCCCACATATTCCCGCCCTGGTAGACGTTCCCCCACCGGGCTGCGCACATGAGGCCTAATTCCCCCGCCAGTTCGAAGCACGCCCGCGCGGCGTCTTTTTCGGCGCTGCGGGTCGCGCTGCGGGTCGCGCTGCGGGTCGCGCTGTCGGTCGCGCTGCGGGTCGCGCTGCGGGTCGCGCTGTCGGTCGCGCTGTCGGTCGCGCTGCCGGTCGCGCTGTAGGTCGCGCTGTCGGTCGCGCTGCGGGTCGCGCTGCGGGTCGCGCTGCGGGTCGCGCTGTCGGTCGCGCTGCGGGTCGCGCTGTCGGTCGCGCTGCGGGTCGCGCTGAGGGTCGCGCTGCGGGTCGCGCTGAGGGTCGCGCTGCGGGTCGCGCTGAGGGTCGCGCTGCGCTGCCCACGATTGTGCCAAATCGCGGCCGATGCGCCGTAGGCGAAGGCCATCACGAGCGGAGAAGATACAATGACGATGCGCGGCTCCTTGAGTCCAGCCGCCGCATAAAGTCCCTTGATCGCGGGGACGATCTTTTCGGGTTCAATCGGGTCGGTGCGGAATGCGCGCTTGATCCACATATCAGTGTGGGCGCGCATCTTCTCAAGTTCTTCCGGGGTAACGCCGCCGGTAGCTTTTGTGGGAGTGCGGATAATCTTGGCCATGGCTATTCCGCAGCCTCCAAGAGGGGCAGGGCATGGGTCTTGGCAGGGGCGCGCATGAGGCCCGCTATCGGCAGAACTATGTCTCGCCCCGTCGTCGTCCGGGTCCAGGCTAGGTCGCCGGAAATCGCGACGACTGCTCCTTCCATGACGCCGTCGATTACGATGTCTCCGACCTCGATCTTATAGCGCACGGCCGACGTTGCTTCGGGCGGGATGCTAAAATCGGCATAATATCCGTCGCCGGACAAAAACACGTACGCGTCTCCATCCCTGCAATCCATCTTTACCGTGGCGGTCAGGGACACCACGTCTCCCTTGCGGTATTTCATGCTGCCCTCATTCCGTTACTTGTTGTATAGGTGCCGTGTTCGCGGCGCGGGTTTTCTGCGGGCGAGTCATCTTCGACGCGGCTCGCTTCTGCTTCCAGAGCGTCGCCGATTTCTTCGGAAAAGACCGCGTTCATCAGGTGGATTGCAGAGAGCACGGCGTTGTATTGCTCGGTCGGGAGGCAGGATGCCTTCGCGGTCGCCAGGAGCGCGGCGCGGCTTTCCCGCCACTGGTAGGCGAGCGCGGTGCGGGCCTCGGTGATTTCAGAGGCGGCGGTCATCACACGGTCTCCCAGTATTCAGCCCGCAGCCAATCGATCTCGATCCGAAAGCGGCGGCCAAGGGCTCGCCCATTGTTGCGAGCTGCGCGGAACTTCTTTGAGCGCCGGCTGATCTGGTGGATGATCTCGTGCATGACTTAACCCTCCGTCTTTTCGGTTTCAGAGATAGCGGCACGACCAGCGTCGGTGATGCGGTAAAAGCCACGGGCGCCGCGCTCGACAAGTCCGTTCTTGATCAATGTCAGGAGTCGAGAGGACGCCCATTCCGTTTCGAAGAAATGGTCGCAGCTTTCTGCGATCCACACTGCGGTGGCCCATCCTTCATCTTTCCCGTCGCCGGGCCGCCCGTATCGCCTTCTATCCGTCAGATCGGTGAGGATCGCGCGCTGCCCTTCGTTCAGCTTTGCCACCTCACGCCTCCCGTGCTGTGGAGTCGGTGACAGAGGCGCTGATCACCATGGCGAGCAAGAACCACCATCCGGAGTGCCCAAGCCAGAACACGGCATAGGCACAGACGCCATAGATGACGAGATTGAATGCCAAACTCATGAGCGAGATTATTAGGAGCGTTGCATTTGTGCTCATGCGACTTCTCCCTTGGCCTTGGAGAGAGCTGCGTGGATGGCCGAAATTCTTCGGCTTGCCCGGGCGGCAGCCTCGTACATATCCGGGCATTGAGGAGAGTTGGACCAGTTGGCGCGGATCTCCGCGATGAGCGCTGCGCTGTCTTCGCGCGTGATGCGGACGATGGCGGCATGATCGAACGGGTTAGGCTCGGTCATCTCCATGGAGCGGTTGCCGAGGATGCGGCGAATGTGGGTGGGCTGTTCGATGGCCATGTGTCCCTCCTCAGGCCGCGACCGGGAGCGCGTCCCGGCTGGTGGTGCGGGTCGCAAGTTCCTTGTTGAGCCACCAACGCTCCACCTTCATCAGGGCGATGCTGGCGCCGCGCATCCGGCCGTGCTCGGAGGTGGCAGAGTTCTTCGCGCTCGCATGCACCTTGGAGAGGCTGGCGATCTGGCTCTTGATCTCCCGGAGGCGGGCTCTGATCTCGGTGGTGGTGGCCGTCTCGGCCTGGTCTCTGGTCATCTGCGATCCCCATCGCTCGTTCGATGACCCAATAATACACATGCGTATGAGGATTGGAAGAGGAAAAATACGCAAACGTATAAAAATGTTCGATCGTCAGGAGCGCCGTGCCGATCAGTGGCCTTACGGGCACAAAAAAGCCCGCCGGATAGGGCGGGCTCGTCCTGCTGGTCAGTCTTCCGCGCCAATCCGTATCATGAGCTTCATCAGGAAGTCGGATCGTTCGATCTCGCTTAAACCCTCTGGGTCCGGGATCACGTGCGGTTGCCGGTCGCGATCCTGATACAGAGTAGCGCCATCATAAGACGCCTTCACTGGAATTAGGCCAAGAAGCTTAAGTTTGGCCCGATATTCGTCGCACGTCACGCAGCGATCGCGTTGATCGTGAAGTGTGGGGACATGAAGGGCTCGCTATTCGGCCGGCGAACAATCTCGACGGACTCGACGATGTTGCCCTTAAATTCCAATATGTCCCTGACCGCGATCGGCAGACGCCGCTCCAGATCGTCGAAGGTGCGAGCATGCACATAGAGGCCCGGCATATCGTCGCTCGTAGCCAGAATTAGCCCAGTCTCTCTATGTGTTTGAATGTCAACGGTAATTACCTTCTCCATATCCATTGTCCAATCTCCCCCGGTCCCCTGTCGTTGTAGCTATACAATGCATATGGGGTGACAAATTGACAACACCGTCAATCGTCGCAGCGTTCCGCTCTAGGACACGTTTCGCATCAAAACGTTTCCTGACGATTGCGTCGGCGGCAGTCAGCACGCTCTCGTGATCGGGACTAAGCCTTCTCGACCCAACGGACCTTAGCCGCCCATTCTAGGAGCATGTCGATCATCGGCGGAGCATTGTAGCTCCATAGAGTCCAGCAATCGTCCTCAGACCCGCGAACGACGGTCTTGATGAATGTGCGTCCGTCAGTGAGCCGAACGACGCACTCTTTGTTGATGTAGCGAGCGATGTCGCCGCCAGTCGCCAGCTCGTCGTAAATGATGTGGTCGCCTTCCCGGTAGGCTGGCAGCATGCTTTCGCCTCGGACACGGACAGCGACGGCATGCGTGGACGCGCCAGGTGGCGCTTCGATCTCGTCTAGGCCACCGCCCTTTTCGTGATCGTCTAAGCCGAAAACTTCCGCCCCGGCTCCGACATACCCAACAACTTGGATCAGGCGCCCGATAGGTCGGTTCCGGGAGCTAATTTCCGCTACATCCATGCTATCGATCTCGCCATTCGAGACCTCAACAAGGAGACGGCGGATCGCGTCCCGCTTAACGCCCCTGGGGTCGCTACCGCTCATCCAGCGGGAAACGGTCGCCTGAGTGGTTCCGAGACGCTCCGCTAGCCCGTCTTGGTTCCATCCGGTTCGGTCCATTATCGTCTGAAGTGTCTTCGGCACATTCATCCTCGCGCTATACGCCAAGGCGCCGTGAATCGTCCAATACGCTTACGCATATTTCGCTTGCATTGGCTGATACGCATGCGTATATGGATGTATGAGTGCATTGCTTCATATCAGGACTGAGCTTTTCAAAATCTCGCAAGCCGAGATGGCGCGCATTGCTGAGACAACGCAGGCGACCGTTTCCCGCTGGGAGAATGGCCGCTCGTCTCCGGATCTGACGCACTTGGAGCGTATCCGCGCTGCGGCGCAAGAGCGAGGCGTCAAGCTGAAGGACGCCATCTTCTTCGCCGCCCCTCGTGCACGTGCACGTGAGGAGGGCGCAGAATGAGCGACCTGCTCTCAACGATCCTCACGGTTTTCGCGGCCGGCTCTGCGATCTTCATCGGGTCTGCGTTAGCGGCCTTCGGTCTGCGCTTCGGCGAGTCTGTTGGGCGGCGCGTCTTCGGCCCGTCCATCGTGATCCGTGTCGTCCGCGACGATACCTACTTCCGCAGATACGAAGGGGATGTGTCATGAGCCCCCGCGCCGCTGTCTGCACGCTCGAAGACCTCGCGCGCCTGGATGGATCCGAGATTATCGAGGGCTATCGAGACGGAGCGGGGGGTTACCCTGAGCCCGGAGACAATCGCTCCACGTCTTACTGGCACGGGTGGCGCAATGGCGCGGTTGATGGGGGCCATCGGGAGAAAGACGAAGATCAAGCGGAACTTGCTCGTCTTTTTGTCGAGCGTTCGAAGGCGACGCGCTCATGAGCATCCTCGCCCGCGATCAACTCCTATCCGATCTTGCAGGCCCGCCGCCTAAGCCTGCGCCCAGGCCACGGCGCCTCGTGCAGCCTCCAAAGACCTTCACGCTCGCAAATATCATGCAGCACAGGCATGCCGGCATCTTCGTTGGCGCCGTCTACGTGCTTGCGACCGCGCTCTATATTTACGCATTTCAAGGGGGTTAGGCATGTCCGTAGCTCCCGTTCCAAATCGCAGCGGTGATGCCGACGCTTCGTGCCGGTCGACCCGTTTCACAGCCGGCGTCAGCGGCGGTGCGATCCGCTGGCAACCTCAATTCGTCCATCAGCTTTGCCGTAAGGGCGCCGATGGATCGCCAACCCCCGGCGCGGATTTCCTCCCCCGCGCCAACTTCCCCGGCCTTCGGGCTGGGGCCTTTATTCGCACGCACCGCGTCTGTTCCTGCAAGTTCAGCCGTGGTGCGTGTCTTCGTAAGCATTCGTCGTCTCCAACTCCAGTAGCCCAAAGCTATCGGAGGCAGAGATGCCGTTTTCCCAAAATCCTTGTGGTTTTTCCCAAAATCCTTGTGAGCGCGAAATGAACGCGTCGTCAGTTTCCATGGAGATGAGCTCTGGCCTTCGGCGTTTGGCCGAGCCGGTCAGTGCTGGTGAGAGCGTAAAAGCGTTGATTTGCAAGGTCTCGCGCAAGACCGGCTTTGGTTACAGCCGGGCGTTTGATCTTTGGTACGGGCGCGGGCGAGTCCGCGCAGAAGAGCTTGATCGGGTGCGGGGCCTGATGCGTGCTCACGAAGAGGCACTGATCAATGGGGAAATGGCGGAATTACGGGCACGCCTTGCGCGCCTTGAGGAACGGGCTGCCCTGGCCTGTCCGCAAATGGGGGATGCGCCGGGCGAATAAGTGCGCCGGCAGGTGGATGGATTTGAGTGCTTGGCTCGGTAGGAGGGATTGATGTCGAAAGATGTTCTCACCAAAATCCGAAACAACGACGTGTACAAGTCGCTTCATCGCGTGCTCTTGGAATTTGGTGTGGAGCGGCACGAGGTCGAAGATCGTCGACCGCACCCGTGTCTTCGCTTTGAATTCGCGGGCAAAGACCGCAAGGTTATGTTCGCGGGCACGCCTAGCAGCCGGCGCTCTCCGGTAATCTCAGCGACCAAGCTGCGACGCGATCTGCGGGCCTGGACTGCCGAGGCGGCGGTCCCCGTTGCCGAGCCCGCGCCTATCGTTCCGGATGATATCGGGCACATCGCCATGCCTCGCCCCGCTGCCCTGGCCTACCAGGGGCGCGCGATCCAGGCGGATAATGACCGCCTGTGTCTGACGGATATGTGGCGAGCGGCCGGCTCCGACATGTCCAAACGTCCGGTGGAATGGCTCCGCTCCAAAGCGGCGCGTGACTTCATCGAACACCTCGAAACAATGGTGGGAAATTCCCACCTTTTGCAGGTCGACCAGGGGCGGGGCGGGGCAACGTTCGCGCACTGGCAGGTTGGCCTTGCCTACGCGAAGTACCTCAGCCCCGAATTCCATGTCTGGTGCAACACGGTCGTGCGCTCGCACATGGAAGGAAAGCCGGCTCCCGCACCCGACAGCGAGATGCTGCAGCGGATGAACGGCATGATCAAGATGCTCGCCCGCAAGGTCACGGAGATCGAGCGCGCCGTCCCGCTGCTGATCGGTCGCGAAGTAGAGCAGGCGATTGCCTCGGATCCGCGCCGGGCCGTGCTGGATTATGTGTCTGTGCGCGAACTGCTCGACGATGCCAAGGCGATCCAGAAAGGTCGGCGCGGCGTCAATGTTAAGATCGGGTTCGAGCTGCGCAGCCGTGCCGCTGTATCCAACCCTCCCACTTCGCTGCGGCGCTGCCCACATTCAAACGTGTGGCTGTTTCCTCGCGATTTTGCCGCCGCCTACATGGATAGCCGGGGCTATGCCCTGGTGAGCGGGCATAACGCCGTCGCCTGTGGGCAGGGCGTGATTGATTTTGGCGCCGCCCGCCGCGCCACCCGCAACCCCTCATAACCAAACGAGATTTTCAAATGTTCGACGATACCGCACGCCACCCGTCTGTCTCCGATTCCTCCGAAGCTCCTGCGGGGTTCGCCAAGGAGCAACTGAAATCGTTCATCGAACGCGTTGAGCGGCTCGAAGAGGAAAAGAAGGCCATCGCGGATGACATTTCCGACATCTTCGCGGAGGCCAAGGCCAACGGCTTCGACGTGAAAGCCCTGAAGGCAATCCTCAAGATCCGCAAGGAAGACGTGGATGATCGCAAAGAGCACGAAGCTATCGTCGACCTCTATGCCCATGCCCTCGGCATCATTCTGTGATGGGCAAGAAATCCCGAGACAAAGGCGCCCGTATCGAGCGCGCCATCGTCAAGATACTCCAAGATCATGGGCTGTGTGCGGAACGCGTCCCACTCTCCGGTCAAGGCGCCATCGCCCGCGCGTCGGATCGCTTCGGTGGCGACGTGCATGTCCCTGTCCTTGGGCAAGATGAGCGCATTGAAGTCAAAGCGAGATCGTCAGGTTTCGCGATGATCTACGGGTGGCTTGAAGGCAATTACGGCCTCGTCATCAAGGCGGATCGCAAAGACCCGCTGATTGTTCTCCGGCTTTCTGATGCAGCGCGAGTGCTGGAATGTGCCGAGCACGCGAAGGCTCAACAGATCGTCGGCTAGACGCAAGCGTCGGCAAGCATTTAGACAGGAAAAATAGCTCATGAGCAAGATGTCAAAGCAGACGCGTGAGCGCCGGGACGGTGCCCGCAAGGCTATGGTCAACCTCCGTCGCCGCGAAAAGGCAGGGAAGGTGCTCGCAGAAACGGGGCAGGCGACAAAGATCGTCTTCTTTCCTCAGCTCGGGATGTTTTCGCCTCCTGCGCGGTCTGTTGACTCTGAAACGCGCGCCCTGATCGACCAAGCCGTGAAGATGCGGGAGGCGAGTTATGCTTGAGGTTGTCAATGGAGATGAGTTGCGGCGGCAATATACGGCTCATCTTGAGCGTCGGCAAAAGTTTTGGCCCGCGACCGCGCGCCTCCAAGGCCGAAAAGCTGCATCCGCCGCGCCTCAAGCGGAACAGCCGCCTGCCGACTGCACTGCCCCGCTCACAGGCCCAGCGCCCCGCGACTGGATGGTTCTTTACCACCCTGGAAAGGCGCCGCAGATCGAGGTTATCATATCGGCTGCGGCCGCGTATTTCCGTGTTCCGGCTCGGGAAATCGTATCGGAGGCCCGCAACGGTCATCTCATGGCCCCCCGTCAGATCGCGATGTACCTGGCGAGGGAAATGACCCTGAAATCGTACCCGGTGATTGGCAAATCATTCGGCGGACGCGACCACACAACAATACTGCACGCCTTTCGCAAAATCGGACGGCTGATCGAGACGTGTCCCGAAGTTGCAGCCCAGGTGGCTGCGGTCAGGGAAGTTGTGGGGTGGAGGCCATGAGCGACAAAGCCCACGACATGGAACAAGAGGCGAGCGCTATCCTGGAGTTGCATCGGCAAGCCAAGGGGAACCGCGCGCTTAAGGGTACGGCGGAACTATTGGAGACGCGGGTTGTCTCTGGCGCCAATCGTCTTGGCGATGCGGCGGCGAAGATCCGCTCCAGTGTGAGGGGTGGATCATGAGCGGCATTGCCTCCCGTGAGAAGAGCCACTCTCTTGCCGACCGCAAGGACGATTTCTATGCCACGCCTCCCGAGGCAGTGCGCGGGTTTCTCGCTGCGGAAAGTGAGTTCCTTCCACGCCGGCTATGGGAGCCTGCATGTGGTGACGGGGCAATCGTGCTGCCTTTGCGCGCGGCTGGATATGATGTCCAAGCATCCGACCTCGTCGACCGCGGATGCCCAGATAGCGCGAGCCGGGAAGATTTCCTGATGCCGTTCGCGGTGCCCATGGATATCGGCGGAATCGTGACAAACCCGCCGTTCAAGCTGGCGGCTGAGTTCGTCGATCGTTCTTTGACCATTGCGCCCTATGTGGCGATGCTGTTGCGGCTGTCGTTTCTGGAGAGCGCCACCCGCAAGGATTGGTTTCAGGCCGGGCCACTGGCGCGCGTGCATATTTCCAGCCGCCGCATGCCGATGATGCACCGAGACGGTTGGGAGGGCCCGCAGGCGAGTTCTGCGATTGCCTTTGCCTGGTTTGTTTGGGACCGCAGACACATAGGCCGCCCTGAACTGCACTGGTTCGACTGGAGAGCGGCCGCATGACGATGCACATCCTCACAGGGACAAGTGTCACCACTGTTCTGAACATCCATAGGAGAGGGCATTCCCGTTCGGAGGCCCCTGAATGAGCAAGCTTACCAAAGCCAAAGCAAAGGCCCACCAGCAAGCCTGCGAAATCCTGAAGAAGGACGTCCTAACCAACGACGAGAAGTGGTTTGTGCTAGAGAATTGGCAGGAAAGCGCGACGCACATTAACACGGTGGCTGGCGCGTTCTTCACGCCGCCTGACTTGGCGCGGTCTTTCTGCATAGAGGTTGACGGCCGGCTGATCATTGACCTCTGCGCAGGCATCGGCACCTTGTCGTTCCTCTACATGGAGAAGTGCTGCTTTGGCCCGAAGCCGAAGATCACATGCGTCGAGATCAACCCGGACTATATCGCGGTCGGGCGGAAGATCCTTCCCGAGGCGACGTGGGTTCAAGCCTCTGTCTTCGACCTGCCGGACCTGGAGCATTTCGATTGCGCCATTTCGAACCCGCCCTTCGGCAACATCAAGAGGGGTGGCCTGGACGCCCCGCGGTTTACTGGCAGGCAGTTCGAATACCACGTCATCGACATCGCATCCGACCTGGCAGACTACGGCGTATTCATCATCCCGCAGATGTCTGCGCCGTTCCGATATAGCGGGGAGGCCACCTATCGAGTGGCGAAAGACGCCGGCTATCTGGCCTTTGAGCAGAAGACCGGGATCGAACTAGGCGCCAACTGCGGGATCGACTGTTCTTGCAGCCAGGACGAATGGCACGGCGTCGCACCGAAGGTTGAGGTCGTCACTGTTGACTTTCAGGAGGTGCGCTTACGCCGGGCGCCAAAAGATGATTTGAGGCCTGAGGCGCAAACTACCCAAGACACCGAATGTTCGGAATGGCAGGGCGATCTATTTCAAGAGGCAGCGGAATAGTCATGCGCACACCCATAGGAGGAGAGGTCACCACTGTTCTGACCATCCACAAGGCAGAGCAAGTCCGGGAGGCGGCATGAATGCCCGCGACTGGAGGGTGTGGACAGGCTCTTGCCCTTGTCAACCGTTCAGCGTCAGCGGGAAGCGAAGGGGCTTTGCCGACGAACGACACCTATGGCCAATATTCCGAGGCCTTATCGAGGTCGGACGCCCTCCAGTCCTGTTTGGAGAGCAGGTTGCGCGAGCGCCTGAGTGGCTCAACCTCGTGCGAGGTGATCTGGTCGAAATGGGATACGCCGTGGGGGCAATCCCGATGGAGGCCGCGAGCGCGGACGCGGACCATTTCCGGGATCGGTATTGGTTTGTGGCCGACCGTGACACTGGACAGCGTGAGCATGCGATCAAATCGCTATGCGCAGGGAGGGGTGCCGCTGTCTACGATGGTTATGGCGACATGGCGCACATGCCAGGCGAGCGAGGGCGAGAAGGGCAACCGGACCCGCGCGACAGCGCCGGGCCTCCATCAAACGTGGCTGACCGAACAAGTGGTGGAAATCGCGCTTTGGTCAACCGTCCGGGCCTCGGATGGGGAGAAGGGTGGACCGAACCAGAGTTTCGGAGCCGGGGGTTCACCGCTGCCGTCGCAAGTATCGACGGTTGCCAATACCTCGAATGCCCCGATGGAAAATGGCGCCGGCTCCCTTCACCCGGAGTTCGCTGGCTGGGAACTCGGATACCCGCCCGAGTGGATAAACTGCGCGCCATCGGAAACGCGATCGACCATCGTCCGGCTGCGCAGTTCATTGGCGCCTATCTCGATACAAGAGGCCGCTGAATGAATAACGCGCGGCTCAACGTTCTTTCGGGTTCCGCTCCAGAACCCCTAAAACCCACTCCACCCATGCTGGGATATCCCGGTCCCCAGCCTTCCACCGCCGTACAGTGCGGGGGTCTACGCAAACCCTTTTTGCGAGAGGAGTTTGCCAATCCGCGCCATAAAGTACGGACGCGCGGCGCTCAAGTTCGGCTTGTTTCACAGGGTCTCCACCACGACAGAGATAACGCGAACCGTTGCGCCAGTCTCCCGGCTGATCAGGTCGCGCCCAATCTTACGACGCTCGCCGATAGCGAAGGTTTCTGCCGAGCCGATGCTTCGCGTCTCGAAGGTCTTGATCTGCCCATCTGCGTAGGTCGTGACCACAGCGTGGGTCTTCGGCATTGCAAGAGCGGCGGAAATGAGTGGGTGGGCGGATGTCATGGCGCTTGTTCCTGCGTTTCTCCCATTGTTATAGGTCCATTGGACCTATGCGTCAATCTTATAAATCACCGGGAGGCCGCATGAGCGCAGATATCATCTCCCTGGAAGCGCAACGGGAAGCGGTCATCTCAGATCGCTGGGATGTTTATGTGGCGGCAGTAAAGCGCGCCCAACAAACGCTGCGTCTTGCAGACGGTATCGCGGCCGGGGCTGCCCACCGAGCGTTTATGGATGTGTTCTTGAGCACCGACCAGCGGGCGGCCCTGCATAATGCGGATATCCTCATGATCGGCCGGCACAAATGATCGGAGTAGATTCAAAACTTCCGCACAATATCGAGGCAGAGCAGGCCCTAATTGGGGCCGCGCTCATCAACTCCGATGCCGTTGATGTTGTTGAAGGCAGGGTTGCCCCAGAAGACTTTTTCGAGCCGGTGCACGGTCATATTTGGGGCACCTTCCTCGAGGCCCGACGTATGGGCAGATCGATCGACATGACGTTGACGATCGGCGCGCTCAAATCCGTTGCCTCGCAAGAGTTGTTCGATGGGATGACCGTTGGGCAATATGTAGCGCGTCTCGCGTCTGAATCAATTACAGTGGTAGGGTGTCGAGACTATGCCTCGCATATCCGCGAATTGGCTGATTTCAGACGAATGGCTGAAGTCGGTGACACGCTGCGCGCGACAGCTCTGTCCCAGTCTGCGCGCTCTCCTGCAGAAGCCGCTCGAGCGAGCATAGAAGTTCTTGATGGGATTGTTTCGGCTAATCTGGATCAATCCGTAAAGCCTATGTCTATCGGCGCTGCGGCGGCCGGCGCATATCGCCAGATGTTGGAGACCAAAGAAAGCGGGCGAGCCATTGCTGGTGTCGCATATGGACTGTCCGAGCTAGATGACGCTACGCTCGGAATGTCTTACGGGGAAATGGTTCTCCTTGGCGCTAGGCCAAGCGTGGGGAAGACGGCGACAGGTTTTTCCATCGCCTGCAAGGCAGCGAAGAGCGGTCACGGGGTGGCGTTCTTTTCGCTCGAGATGGGCGCCCAATCTCTCACTCAACGAGCCTTGTCCGATTTAACCTACGGAAACGGTCCTCCGATTACCTATCGATCGATCCGCGCTGGTCAAGTGGACGACAAAGAGGTGGCCAGGCTCGAGCGCGCGGCGCTTGAAGTTATCCCATGGCCAATCGAAATACAGCAGGAAATGGGTTTGACTGTTGGGCAGATTACGTCCCGTACCAGAAAGCTGAAAGAGAGATGGGAGCGGGAAGGAAAGCCGCGTCTCGAGTTAGTGGTGATCGACCACGTCCACCTCGTGCGCGCTTCGGAGCGGTACTCCGGAAATAGGACGGCAGAGGTAACGGAAATCAGCGGAGCGTTAAAAGCACTGGCGAAAGAAATGAATGTCTGTGTTTTGGTGTTGTGCCAATTGAACCGCGGCAATGAGAACCGGGACGATAAGCGTCCCCAGCTGTCAGACCTGCGGGATTCCGGCGCCCTCGAGCAGGACGCCGACGTAGTGCTCTTCCTCCACCGAGAATCCTATTACCTCGAGCGGCAGAAAGGGAAGACCGCAGAGGACGAGGCAGAGCGTCAGGCGGCTTTGTACGCCAACGAAAACATCATGGAAATCGCCATCGCTAAACAACGCCAGGGGCCGATCAAGATCGTGTCCGTGTTCTGCGACATCGGTTGCAATGCAATCCGCAACTTGGGGAGATAGCAGGCAATGAGCAACCGCTGGTATCGAGCATACGCGGGGACCGTTAAGGACGACAAGCTCGCTGAGGCGTCTGTTATTGCGGGCTGCTCGCGATCCATTGCTATCGCCGTTTGGCATTCGATCTTGGAATCTGCGGCAGAAACCGAAGATGGAGGAAGGTTCGAAACGACGCCACGCCGTGTGGCGGCAGCGCTTTCAGAGCCAGTGGATGCGATCAAATCTGTTTTCGACGCGATGAGTGAAATCAGCATGATCGAAGATGGAGCGGTAAGCGCGTGGAAGCGCCGGCAATATGAGGGTGATACCTCTACCGAGCGCTCGAGGCGGTTGCGCGAACGTCGTCGCAACGTCCCAACAACGGATAGAGACGTTAATGAAACGGAACGCAACGTTGCAGGGACGTTGCAGGGACGTTGTGCAACGCCCCCAGAGTCAGAGACAGATACAGAGACAGAAGAAGATGCTCACGCATCTTCTGTGGGCGCGGGTGATGCGGTGGCCTCGCCTGTCTCTGGTCAGACGCAAGACCCGGCCAACGAGCCGCCATCGCCGGCCGCCACTCTGGCAACCAAAATCACCAGCCTCTACCGACGGCTCAGTAACGACCCGAGCCGGCTCACGCTGGACACGCACACGGTGCACGTCTGGGCATCGCAGGGGTTCGACATGCGGATCTGCGAAGCCGTGGTGCTGGGGAAGCTCGAGCAGAAGTTGCGAGCAGGGAAAAGCGTTAGGTCGCTGAATTATTTCGATGAAGACATTCGCGAGGCGCACAAAAAGCGTGCGCCGGATATGGCTAAGCCGGCCCTTGTCGTTGTGAAAGACCCAACCACCGTTAAGCCGGCGGAATGGGAGCGGGCCATTCGGCGCTTCGGCGATACCGGAGATTGGCCTGATGCTGTGCTTGGCCCCCCGCCTGGGCACCCAAAGTGCGCGGCACCAAGTGAACTCACGTTCAAATTTCAGAAACAAGGGAGTGCCGCGTAATGGCTGGATCTGTGAATAAAGTAATTATTTTGGGGAATTTGGGCCGCGATCCAGAGGTCCGAAGCTTCCAAAACGGCGGAAGGGTTGCTAATCTAAGCGTCGCAACCAGTGAGTCTTGGAGAGACAAGCAGAGCGGAGAGCGGAAAGAGCGAACCGAGTGGCATCGTGTCTCGGTGCTCAACGAAAATCTTGTCGGCGTCTGCGAGAGGTTTCTGAAGAAGGGCACGACCGTCTACATCGAAGGCCAGTTGGAAACCCGCAAGTACGAGAAGGATGGGCGCGAGCAATACACCACGGAAGTCGTCCTGAGGCCGTACAGGGGCGAGCTGACCATTTTGAGCGGGGCGAGTTCATCGGAGCGTGAAACGGACGCTGGCGACGCTCCTAGCCGATCTGAGCGAGCGTCGGGTTCGGCTGGTTCGCGCCCGATCAGCGACGATATGGACGACGAAATTCCCTTTGCCCCGGAGATGCGCTGATGAGTGACGATGCCGCAAACCAAGCATTCAATCTGTGGTGCAGGGGCTCGGTAGAGTCGTTTCGCGATCGCCCCGAAATTACTGGTGGGGAGGGCTGAGAGATGAAATGTAAAATCTGCGGGTTCGATAATTATAACCGCCGATTAGAACCCGTGTCCCCGGCCATAGCCCGGCCTGGCACCGAAGATCTTGTCAAGCCAGTAGTGGATATGGACGTCTTCATCAGGTGGGCGTGCGAATCGTGTGGAAGGTATCATTTCAAAGACGGGAGCTTGTGGAAGAACCCGTTCGCCGACGACGGCCGGACCGCCCCTCACAAAGGGGAGGAGTGAGGGATGGGCGAACCGATTTTCGTTTTTGGCTCGAATCTAGCAGGGCGCCACGGCGCGGGCGCGGCATTATGGGCGTGGCATTACCGGGGCGCTATTTATGGGCAGGGCGAAGGCTTGCAGGGGCAGAGCTACGGTATCGCCACGAAAGACGTAGCGCTGAAAACCCGCAGCCTTTCGGCGGTAGATCATAGTGTGCGGGCTTTTCTTGACTTCGCCCGGAGTCGACCGGACTTAATGTTTCAGGTTACGCCCATCGGATGCGGGCTCGCCGGGTATCGACATGAAGATATCGCGCCGATGTTCCGCAACGCGCCAGAAAACTGCACGCTTCCGGATGAATTCAAGACAGTTCTTGCCGGACGCGCTGCTCTCAAGCAGGAGGGGCGCTAACACATGCTCTTCCGAGGCACCAAAGCCGAGCGTGACGCTCTGATCGCCGCCCTTGGATGCCGGGCATCCGTCCTGGGTCGTAGGATCGAGCGGATGGCAGACGACGGCAACGACAAATCAGCCCAGCGGCACACGGAAGAGCTAGCTCTGGTGCAGGAGATGCGAGCGGCGCTCAAGGGAGCGAGGCTAACGACAAGTGAAAGTGAGAGGGCGAGCCAATGACGATTGTTGACGGGCTGAAATTGGGCGCGGCCGCTGCGTTCGTGATGGCGTGCTCAATGCTGTTCGGGGCGAGCCTGGTGCGCGTCCCGGATCAGGCTGTGCAGCAGTGCTCCTCTGTTCTGGCGGGGTTGTGAGATGAATGATGGCGCCCGCTACTGGGTTTTTATCATCGTAGTTGTAGTCGTGATGAATAGTCTTGCGCTCGCCAGCATTAATCGGAGGATCGAACGCATAGACGCCCCGTCCTTCGTAGTTCACATGGAAGACGGGAAAGCCTACCGCGTCACCCCGCTGAACAAGGACTGACACATGGCCCGCGCAGCTCTGAAGCCAAAGCCTAAGCTCATCGATCGTGCGGCAGAGCGCGCCGCTTTGACGCCTGTCCCGACGCCAGAACGCCTATCCCATGCGGGGGGTGACGTTCGCATCGGCGCGGATGGCATCCGTCGAATGGAGGATGAGCCTCTTCTCCGTCTGGCAATCCGCCAATGCCTGGATCGCAGCGACAAAGACCGAAATACGATTCTGTATCAGGCGGGAGATCAGTATTATTCGCACTGGTACCTGTCCGGTCTAAATGGGCTCGGCGCAATCGACTATGGCGCGGGATCAAAGGGCGAGGGCCTAACCATGCCCCAAAGTGCAATGCCGAGCAGCGAGCGCACAGCATATCACAGGGGGCAGTTTCGTGGTGCGCGGGATTGCTTAGGCATGTATTTTTATCGCGTTCTTGATCCGATTATCCTTGACGGGCAAGATCCTGCGGAAGTCGGGTGCATGATCAGCGGGCACGCCAATCTGGACCGTGGCCGGGCCATTGCTGTGGATAGGTTGTCCGAGGGGCTGCATCGTCTCGCAATTTTTTTCGGGAAACTGCAAAAAGACCATTGACGCCGAGTACGCGACTGTGAGACAAAGTCAATATGAGCCAGATTCGCGCCCGCAGGCGCACATGAGGCAGGCCGGGTGATGGGTAGAGATGGCGTGGGGATCATCGCAAGGTGATTGGACCAGTACGCGCTCCCGGTGAAGAATTACCCCATCGTTTCAGTTTAGCCGTTGTAGCTCAGTGGTAGAGCGGCGATTTTGTAAATCGCGGGTCGCCGGTTCGAACCCTGGCCAATAGCTCCATAGTTGACTGGTCGCGGCGCGGCGACGTGTACGCTTGTGGTCGGATAGGCCAGCTTCCCGACCAAATAGGTGCCTGACTTCTGGATTGAGGCACCCCAGTCATTCACTTCGACGCCGCCGTGGGCTTGACTGCACGGACTAATAGGCGGGGGTCCTCAAGGCGAGGTAACAGCCTTCCAAGCTGTGAAGGTGGGTTCGATGCCCGCTCTCCGCTCCAAATTCTAGCGGCGCCAGTATGGCGGAACGGGATAGACGCGGCCGGTTAACCCCGGCTCCTTCGGGTTGCGGGTTCGAGCCCCGTTACCGGCCCGCTAGATACAGTTTCGAGAGGGCGGCGTGGAAGGACACGCTGAGGCAAAATGCGGAAATGGTCCTGCAAGTCGGCGTTTGTGGCAGAACCCCTGCGGATCACCCGTTGAGCCAATAAAGGGCGAGCGTTCACTGCCATAGCCCAGCGGGTATCAAGCCCCGCCTCTCTCGAAAGCAAAACCGCAGTGGATGGGTTGGACCGGTATGGACATTAAGCTTATCCGAATCCGCCTTGGATATGACCCGTACACTGGCCATTTTATACATCTATCTAGCACTGGCGGCGCTCTTGCTGGCGCCAAAGCAGGCAGAATCGGCGCTCTTGGGTATATGATACTGTCTGTTAAGGGCAGGGAATTGTATGCTCATAGAGTGGCGTGGGCATTATATTACGGGGAATGGCCTGAAGTTCAGGTGGATCATATTAATCGCGAGCGCGACGATAATCGTATTGTCAATTTGCGGTTGGCGACGAATTCGCAAAATCAAGCCAATACTGTCGCGCGGGTCAATTCTAAGTCAGGAATCCGTGGGGTCGTCTATCGACCTGATAAAAATCGATGGGTAGCGCAAATAACTTGCGACGGTCGTCAATATCAGATCGGATCGTTCCAGAGTGAAGCAGAGGCTGCTGCGGCCTATGCGCAACGGTCGCGCGCGCTGTTCGGGCAATTCTCTCGAGCCTAGCTTTCCCCATCCCGCAAGGCTCCGATAGGCGCTGCGGACCACCACTCACTTTGCAGGCCATGGCGGAAGTGCATTAGAGATCGCTCGCAGGGCAAGCCGCACAGTGGTGCTTTCCTCCGCCGGTACGCCGCTCTGGCGATATCTGACGATGGTATGAGTGGACTTGCCAAGGGCTTCCGAGATTTCCTTTCCTGACAGGCCGGAATGCTCCTGCCAGGCGCGGAATGCTTCGGGGGTCATTGTGCCACTCCATCAAACTGGGCTGTGATTGTAACTGATGTGACCTTGCCCCATGCAGGGGTGGTCAGAAGGGTTTTGGCCATATCAGCGGCAAATTCAGCGCTGGGCATTTCCATGCCAAGGCGACCGTGTTGATTGGTGTAGTCAACCGTGTAGTGCGTCGGTCGGTTGGTCGCGATACGCTCCGCAATATCTGCTTCGCGTTGCCTGCGCTCTATTTCGTTGCGTTCTTTTGCTGCGTCTTCTGCGACAATTTGCAATGCGGACTCTTCGTCCGACTCTTGAGACGGCTCGAAGAAATCAGCAAGGGAAGCCTCTTCTTCGCGGCGCGCCTTAATGCGCTCAAGCATCGACTGGGTGAGAACTGCGCGCTCAGCCACCATTTCTACAGTGAGGTGAGGGTTGCGCTCGGCGATGTTTTCGGGGGTCCATGTCATCTTACTCTCCCGTGTAGCGCCGCAGCGCCGCTGTCCTTGCGATTAATGTACACCATGCACATTAGACCTCAAGAATAAAATGTGCATCGTGATCATTTTTTGTACCAGAAAAAACCGAATTCGGAAGCGCACCGGGACGACTCACCTAGCCCGTTAGGGCGCGCGTCTACCCGACGCTAGCGAGCCGGGCCTTCCGAACCCCACAAACAAGGCGCGCATCATGACCGCATGGGGCCGCCGCATAGGCTTTACCGGCTCGCGCGAGGGCATGACCAAGGTTCAGGCGGATAAGGTCGCGCTGATCATTGCCCAGGCAGCGGAATGGCACCACGGTCAATGCATTGGCTCTGATGCGCAGACACATGCCATTGCTCGCGATCTAATGGTGCCGATCGTGATGCACCCTCCGACGTGTGCGGTGCTGATGGCTGATTGTCCAGGCGCCTACGCCACGCGAGACCCTCGCCCGTATCTGGATCGCAACCGCGACATCGTGGACGAGACGGACGAACTGGTCGCGGCGCCCCATGGTCCCGAGGTCAACAAGTCGGGCACATGGGCAACGATACGCTACGCCAAGGGGCGAGGGCGCAAGGTCACGACAATCTGGCCTGATGGGTCAGTGACGATAGACGGGATGTGAGGCATGAAGGCAGTTGCAATCATCCTGGTCGCGCTCGCCCTTGCCGGCTGCGCCTCGCCCCGCACTGACTGGGCAGGCATCTCAAAGGGTGTGGGGCAGATCACAAAATGAACGACGAGATCAGCCTGCTGCGGGCGGAAATCGAGGACCTCAAACGGCATGTGCTCGAACTGAAGGAAATGCTTCGGCCGCGCTCAATACCGGTTGAGCATTTCACGCTCACATCTGGCGACGGCGCTGTAACGATGCGCGGGTTCGATATTTCAGATAACCCGCCGAAGTGGGGAATGGAATGGAGATGCACATGAGCAAGCTATTCTGGTCTGCCATCATCCGCCTCGCCAATACGCTGCTTCGTGCCGCTGGCGCCCGCGAGCCCAGCCCGCGCTCCTAACACTATGAGCCACATAGCAAGGCACACCATCTGGTGGATAGCTCTTGTGGTGGCAATTGCTCTGTATCTGGACACAAGAGGCAAGCAGCAATGACCATGACACAGCGTCGTGCGGCAGCCGCGTCCATGCTAGCCGCAGCCCAGGCCGTGCTTGAGATGGATGACCAGCACTTCGCCGCGCACCTCATGGAGGAGGCCAGCGCCATCGCGCCCGAACTGTTCGCTCCTCTCGACGGGGACGAAGACGAGATGCTTGAAGGCGCAGCGGTGCACTGATGGCCGATAAGCCAAGAACAGACTGGGAGGCCATTGAGAGCTATTGGCGCGGCCTCTACCCCAAAACGGAAGCCGGGGCGGAGAGAATGGCGGTTGCCTTCCTGCCTAAGGAAAGCGTCTGGCGTGAAATGGGATGGCCTGACGTTCGGTCTATCCGCCGCCAAGTCAGCGTCGGGCGCGGGATCTGCGATATTGTGGTCACTCACGTCGATGGGTCGATCACGATAATCGAGGTGAAGAACGCCGGGCTCGGGGTGCGAGATTATTGCACTGGGATAGGCCAGCTTGCTTACCAGTCGATCATGGCGGCGTCCGACTTCCAAGCCTATCGAGTGCGAAAGGTTCTCGCGATGCCGGGGCAATTCCCTGTGGATGTGGCGTTGGCGTGCATCGCAGCGGATGTTGATATGTTCCCAATGCCGACGATCGACGAATGGGTTGCCATGCTGTGCGCTAGCGAAGCTGAGCGAGCCGCGGCATGAGCTTGACCGACAAGCAGGCTCGTTTCGTTGACGAGTACATGGTCGATCTGAACGCCACCCAAGCAGCCATCCGCGCCGGGTACAGCGCGAAGACCGCGGCAGATATCGGTCGCCAACTGCTACGGAAAACTCCGGTGGCCGTAGCGATTTCCGAGCACCAGCGAGCGATTTCCGAGCGAACCGGAGTGACGGCAGAGCGCGTCATTGAAGAACTAGCGAAAATCGGCTTCGCGAACATGATGGATTACATGCGGTCGAGCCCTCAAGGCGACCCATATCTGGACTTCTCAAACCTGACCCGTGAGCAGGCCGCGGCACTCGCGGAGGTGACGGTCGAGGACTTCAAGGATGGGCGGGGCGATGACGCCCGCGACGTCCGGCGTGTGAAATTCAAGCTGCATGACAAACGGGCCGCCCTGGTGGACCTCGGGAAGCACCTCGGCCTGTTCAAAGAGCGCATCGAACATACGGGCAAGGATGGCGGCCCGATTGAAGTGAGCCAATCTCGCGATGCCATCGAAGCCTCAATCGAAAGCAAGCTGGCTCGCATCTCGGCCTCTGGCGGAGCGGAATAGGTTCCTCAAGGGGTTGTCGCCTGAGGAGCTATCGTTCCTCGAATTGGATTGGGGTTTTTGGGGCCGGCCGGACCAGCAGTTGCCGAGCAAGATGCCCGATGGCACGGACTGGTTCGTATGGATGATCCTTGCGGGCCGCGGTTGGGGGAAGACCAGGACGGCAGTTGAGAATATCGCGCGCATGTTGCGCGGGCCAACGCCGATGAAGGCGCCGCTTGGTGCGCCGGCCGTGATGACCATCATTGCGGATTCGCCGTTTGATTTGCGGCAATACTCGATTGAGGGGCCATCCGGGTTTCTGAAGGTTGGCCCGCCGGAATATCGGCCGCTGCACGAGCCGTCCAAGAAGACTTTGACATGGCCGAATGGGTGTAAGGCGTTGCTGTTCTCGGCGGAAGACCCTGAGACGCTTCGCGGCGCATCGGGTTCGTTCTTCTGGTGGGACGAGCTGGCAAAGAGCCGATACGCACGCGCCGGCTGGGACAATATGCTGTTCGGTATGCGTGAGGGCAACCCGCGCGGCATTGTGACCACGACACCGAGGCCTTCGGCCTTGCTCAAGGAGCTTCTGGCGCGGCCATCCACACTGGTTACGCGCGGTTCTACCTGGGACAACAAGGAGAACCTGTCGCCGGTCTTCTATCGCGAGGTGATTGCCCCCTTGATGGGGACACGCCTAGGGCGGCAGGAGATCGAGGCAGAGATCCTTGACGATGTTCCTGGGGCGCTCTGGACGCGGGGGCTGATCGAGGAAAATCGCCTCCCAAGGTGGAGGAACGAAGACGAGCGGCAGCAGCTTATCTCAAGCTTGGTCCGCATCGTCGTCGCCATGGACCCCGCTGCGACATCCTCGGACAGCGCGGACGAAATGGGCATCATCGTCGCGGGCCTCAGGCCGGACGGGCACGGCGTTGTGCTGGCAGATTTGTCGGAGCGCCTGTCACCCGACAAGGCCGCCCGTAGAGCCATCCAAGCCTATGACGACTGGCAGGCCGATCGCGTAGTTGGTGAGGTGAACAACGGTGGTGAGTGGATTGGACAGACTATCCAATTGACCGCGAAGACCATGCGTCTAGAGGGGCTGAGGACGTCTCCTAGCGTTGCTTACCGCGCCGTTCACGCGAGCCGGGGGAAGCAGGCGCGGGCGGAACCGATCGCGGCTTTAGACGAGCAACATAAGATCCATCATGTGGGGTCATTCCCAAAATTGGAAGACCAGCTTTGCGAGTGGGAACCTCTATCCGGGGTTAGGTCTCCTGACCGTTTGGACGCCCGTGTATGGGCTTTCACTGACCTCATGGTTACAGCACCGCCGGCCGCACCGATCTTCGGAACCTATGGGCAAAGATAAATGACCGATAAGCCCGATCCGAGCGCGCCGTCCTCTGACTATTCCGCCATGGCACCCTATTGGGGAATGGTGTCCGCGATCCTAGGTGGCGCGCCGGCCATGCGTGCGGCATGTAAGAACTATCTGCCGCAATTTGAGAACGAAGGCGACAAGGACTATAAGATCCGCGTCGAGCACGCGCCGTTCACGAACATCTATGCCGATATCTCGCGCAACCTCGCGTCGAAGCCGTTCTCGAAAGAGACGGTTCTTGCAGAGGGTGCACCGGATATCATGGTCGGCACCATGGACGCGAGTAAGAAGCGCTCCGGCGGCCTGGTGGATAACATCGATGGGCAGAGCAACAGCCTGCACGTATTTGCATCCAAGTCGTTCAAGACCGGGATGGACAAGGGTCTGTCCTGGATCATGGTCGATTACACGCGGTCGCGCCCGAACGATGACGGGCGCCCCCTGACCAGGGCTGAGGAGGCAGCGCAGAAGCTTCGCCCATATTGGGTGCATGTGCCGCCGGAACAGGTGATCGCCGCCTACAGCGTGTTCGTGGGGGGTGTGGAAGTCCTAGCCCACGTCAGGCTCCTTGAGGTGTCCCGTGCAAGGGATGGGTTCAAGGAGGTGACGCGGCGCTGTGTTCGTGTTCTCGATCGCATCGTGACGGAGATCGGCCCGGATGACATGCCGGTCGCATTGGGGGGCGCCATCTGGACCCTGTGGGAAGAAATCGAGGATAAGCCGAGCGGCGCGAAGTCGTGGGTGGTCAAGGACGAGGGCGAATACACCATTGGGGAAATCCCCATGGTTCCGTTTATCCCCGGCGAGCGGCACGGGACATCGTTCGTGGTCGATCCGCCGTTGCGCGATGTTGCCTATATGCAGGTTGAGGAGTTCCAGCAGGAATCGAACCTCAAGGCGACGAAGACGCTCACGGCCTTCCCGATGCTTGCCGGCAATGGCGTGCCCGGTGTGGACGGTGAAAACAAAGCAATTGTCGTGCCTGTTGGCCCGCGATCTGTGCTCTTCGCACCTCCTGGTATGGATGGAAGCCACGGCGAGTGGAAGTTCATCGAGCCCTCGGCTTCGTCCCTGACCTTTCTGAAGGAAGACCTTGCCGCGCATCGGCAGGAAATGCGCGACCTCGGCATGCAGCCCCTCATGGCCGCGAACATGACCGTCATCACGGCGGCGAACGTGTCGAAGAAAGCCAGCTCGCAAGTGCAGGCTTGGGCGATCCTGTTCAAGGACACATTGGATCGCGCCCTCGCACTGACGTCCAAGTGGCTCAACATCCCGGATCAAACCGAGGCCGTCGTCTACACGGACTTCGCGGTGGAGACCGGCGAAGGCAAGGAACTCGACGCGCTCCTGAAGGCAGAATCTCAGGGGGTCATCTCCAAGCGCACGGTGGCCTTGGAGTTCAAGCGCCGCGGCATCCTCGCCGACGATCATGACCAGGACGAGGAAGACGAGCGGATTGCCCTGCAAAACGAGGGGCTAGAGCCGGAAGACGAGATCGACCCGGTTACGGGCGAGCCGTTCGCGCGCGCCGCAGCGGCATAGGTTTCCCCGCGTTCGAGCGGTTTTTAATGCCTGCGGCCGGACGGTCAATGGCGCAACGAGCCGGATGGCTCTTCCATAGGGCGGATGCCCAGAGGTCCAAATGCAACTGAAAATCGACGCCGATGGCCACGTGGTGGTCAGCGATGGGAAGCCTGTGTACGTGCACGCGGACGGCAAGGAGGTCGCGTTCGACGCTCCGACCACCATCGCCACGATCACCCGCCTCAATTCCGAGGCCAAGGGCCACCGCGAAGCCAAGGAAGCCGCTGAAACGAAGCTCAAGGCATTCGAGGGAATCGAAGACGGAGAGGCGGCCCGCAGGGCGCTCGAAACCGTCAAGAACCTCAAGGACGGAGATCTCGTGACGGCCGGAAAGGTCGAAGAGATCAAGGCCGCCGCTCGCAAGGCCGCAGAGGAGCAGGTCGCCGCCGCGGCGCGCACCAGTGCGGAACAGCAGAAGACGCTTGAATCCGAGCGCGACAAGCTCAGGCAAGACCTCTACGGCGAAAAGATCGGCGGCGCGTTCAGCCGATCCAAGTTCATTTCCGAAAAGATCGCCATTCCGACCGACCTTCTACAGGCGCAATTCGGCTCCCGCTTCAAGGTCGAAGACGGCAAGACTGTCGCCTACGATGCGGCTGGGAACAAGATCTATTCCCGCGCGAAGCCTGGCGAGATCGCCGACTTTGACGAGGCACTGGAAACCATCGTCGACAGCTATGCCCACCGGGACGCGATCCTGAAGGGCAGTGGCGCGAGTGGCGGCGGCCAGAAGCCCGGCACGGGCGGTTCGCCCGGCGCGAAGACGATCACCCGCGGGGAATTCACGAAGCTCTCCCCCGGCGAACAGATGTCCAAGATCACCAAAGACGGATTCACCGTCACCGACTGAAGGCTGACCCCTGGATGGGGGTAGGCGAGAGGGCCGGATGGCCCAAGCCCGGCGGGGCCATCCGCAACCATCACCATCCCCATCTTCTGAAAGGGTAGCCAAATGGCTAACACTCTGACCGGCCTCGTGTCGACCATCTATACCGCTCTCGACGTCGTATCTCGTGAACAGATCGGGTTCATCCCGAACGTCAACCGCGACGCGCGCGCCGAGTCTGGCGCCGTTGGGCAGACTGTGCGCTCGCCCATCGTTCCTGCGGCCACGCTCGAAGACATCACGCCCGGCGCCACGCCTGCGGACAGCGGCGATCAGACCATGGGCTATGCCGATGTGACGATCACCAAGTCGAAGGCCTATCCGATCCGTTGGACCGGCGAGGAACAGCTCTCCGTAAGCCAGTTCGGCCAGTACAATACGATCTTGGCCGACCAGTTCGCTCAGGGCTTTCGTACCATCGCCAATGCGGTGGAAACGGACCTCGCAGCCGTGGCTAAGACCCACGCCTCTCGCGCCTACGGAACCGCTGGGACCACGCCCTTTGCCACGGCAGGAGATCTGTCTGACCTCTCTGAGATCAACCGCATCCTCGACGACAACGGAGCCCCCGCCACGGGCCGCGTCATGATCCTCAATTCGGCCTCGCGCGCCAAGCTCGAAGGCAAGCACTCCGAACTGTTCAAGGTGAATGAATCGGGCGATGCCGGCGCCATGCTTCGCCAGCGCTTGATGCGCCAGCTTCAGGGCTTCACCATGGGCTACTCGGCAGGGCTCGTTCAGCACGTCAAGGGCGCGGCGTCCGGACAGCTCATCAACGGCGCCGAAGCTGTCGGACAGACGACCCTGACGCTCGACACCATCACGGTCAATACGACCGGGATCAAGGCCGGCGATATCGTCACGCACGCATCGGATTCGTCCAACATGTACGTGGTCAACACTGGGCTCGTGGCGACCTCCGGCGATATCGTGATCGGCAACCCCGGTCTTCTGATTGCTGCGGCCGACAACGATGCCCTAGCCATCGGCAACAGCTACACCCCGAACATCGGCTTCACCAGCAATGCGTTCGTGCTTGCCGCGCGCACCCCGGCGATGCCCGAGGGCGGTGACGATGCGGACGACGTTATGACCATTCAGGATCCCATTTCGGGGCTCGTGTTCCAGGTCGCGATGTACCGGCAGTATCGCCGCGTGAAGATCGAGATTGGTCTCGCGTGGGGTGTCGCCGGAGTGAAGTCAGAGCACGCTGCCATCCTGCTCGGCTGATCTTTGCAGCGGGGCCGCTTCGGTGGCCCCGTCACAAAGCTTATTCGGAGATCACTATGGAACCCGCAAAGACCATCAGCGTCGTTTGTCCGGAGAATGTCCGCGCCGGCTACAAGAACATCCCGGCGATTGACTTCGACCCCGCCATTCACACGCTGTTCGACGTGGTGGGGAAGCCTGTCGACCCGTCCACTTCCGGCCGCGACGCGCCCGCTGTTCCAATTCCCGCCGATTGGCAGTCGCTTCACTGGAAGCAGCGCGTGGCGCTTGCCGAGAAGCTGACCGGCGACCTCGCTCTTGCGCTGGCAGGTGGCCAGAAGCCGGTCGGTGCGGCAGACGCCGTGATCGCTGCCGAGGTCGCGCGCCGGGCTGAGGGCTGATCATGACACTTGTGGTGGAGACGGGCGCAGGGCTGGCGAACGCCGACGCCTATGTGTCTGTGGCCGGCTTCGACGCCTATTTCGCGGCGCGCTATCCCCTTGATGCACAATTCGTGATCGAGGACCGAGAGAAGGCCGTTCGGCGCGCCACCATGTGGGTTGATGCGCGGTATCGCAGCCGGTTTCCGGGAGAACGTCTGCAAGGCCGTCTACAGGCTCTTGAATGGCCCCGATCTGGCGCCTGTGACAATGCGGGATGGGCCGTGGCTCATGATGCCGTCCCGAGCGAGATCATCGCGGCCACATGCGAGGCGGCGCAACGGGAATTGGTGGAGCCGGGAATCCTTGCTCCCGATCTGGAGCGCGGTGGAGCGATCAAGCGCATCCAGGCCGGTTCGGTGGAGATCGAATACGGCGCGAACTCCATTGCGGGCACGCTTTTCACGATCATCGACAACGTGCTGGGCTCACTCCTTGTGGCTCAATCGCCCTATTCCGGGCGGACTGTGAGGGGCTGATGGCATCCCCTCTGCTTGGCCTCTCCAAAACCATCGGCAAGGCGTTTTCTGGCGTGTTCTTCGACGCTGTTCTTGCGCGCGATGTCGCATCGGCCGGCGCGAATGGCTGGACGCCTGGAACAATCACTACCACAGAATATGCCTGCAAGGGCCTCAATGACGCCTGGAGCAGCTACCAGCGGGCGGGCGGGCTTGTGGCGGGCGCAGATCGCAAGATCCTCATTCTGGCGTCCACGCTCTCTGTGGCTCCGCAGGAAGGCGACCGCATCACGATCCAGGGCGCGACGTTGACGCTGGTTTCTGACGGCGGTTCTCAGCCGGCTGTCACGACCGATCCAGCGACGGCGGTTTGGATGTGCAGGGGGCGCGTGTAGTAATGGCGTCCAATCGCTCGATTGACCAATTGATTGAGGACTGGACGCCTCAATTGCGCCGCGCCTTTCTCGACGCGGTTTATGCCATGCGGGACCGCGTGCAGGTCGAATTGCTCGTGACCATGCTGGAGCGCGGGGACGTAGACGGTGCCATTCGGGCCGTGAACCTCGATCCGGTTTCGCTTCGTGGATTCGATCGCATCCTTGCGGACGCTTACGAGGCAGGCGGGAAGTCGACCGCCTCCGGAATTCCGGCGCTGCGCGAGCCCAGCGGTCATATCCTCAAGGTGGGGTTCAACGTCTATGCGCCATCCGCCGTCGAATGGATCAGGGCGTACGGCGCCGATCTTATCAGGGAGATCGAGGGCGACACGGAGGCGATGATCCGGAACCGCTTGGCATCCGGTCTGGCGGCGGGCGAAAACCCGCGGAATGTGGCCCTGGACATTGCCGGGCGGAAGAACGGTGCAACCGGGAAGCGCGAGGGTGGGATCATTGGCTTGGCGTCCTCGCAAGAACAATGGGTGCGGTCCTTCGAGTCCCGGCTGAAATCTGGCGATCCCGCTGCGCTAGCCGAGGCTATGCAGATGAAACTGCGCGACAAGCGCTTTGACCGGTCGATCGAGAAGGCAATCCGCGAAGGCCGACCCTTGCCGGCCGGGATGATCGCTAAGATGACCGCTGCCTATAAGAGCCGCGCGCTCCGCTATAGAGCGGAGACGATCAGCAGAACGGAAGCCCTCACTGCGCTGCATCAGTCGCAGGAAGAGGGCTGGCGCCAGGCAATCAGCGCCGGGCAGGTCAAGGAAAGCCTCATAAGCAAGACCTGGCACGACTCGCGCGACGTCCGCGTCCGCGACACGCACCATGTAATGAACGGCCAGAAGGTTCCGTTTAGCACGCCCTTCGCGAGCCCATCCGGCGCCCGCCTGCGCTATCCAGGAGACCCGCAGGCCCCAGCACGCGAGCGGATCAAGTGTCGCTGCTGGTGCGAATACCGGGTCGATTATCTCGCCGAGGTGATGTGATGCCGCAGCAGTCGTTCAGTGCTCAAGTCGCGGCTTTTCAAGAGCAGGCCGAAAAGAAGATGAGAGCCGTTTTCCGAGAATCGGCGCAGGACGTGGTCGCGGATATGCAGACAACCGGGTGGTCAGTCGCATCGACAGCGGCGGCTATCGCCGAGGGGCTTGGAGGGAAGGGCAGGGGGAAAAATTATAAGCCCATTCAAGGGCCTGTTTTATCCGCTGGTGAGGGTGGGAATATGCCGGTGGATACTGGATTTCTGCGCTCGTCATTGCAAATCAGCATAGATGGAGAATTTCCATCGGCGACAAGAGAAAACCCTGAGCGTGTCACGCATAACTATAACCCGGAACCAGTAAATTTGCTGATCAACGGTGCCGAGATCGGGCAGACGATTAACGCCGGCTATACGGCGAAATATGCTCCACATGTTGAATACGGGGCAAGAGGACGGGCGCCCCGTCGTTTCGTTGGCCTCGCCGCCCAGCGGTGGCAGGAAATCGTCAACCGGGTGGTGGCTCGTCTGAACGGCTCTTCCGTTCCATAGCAGCCACAAGACCTATCTGGAGAAGCACGAGAGCTTTTCGAGCGGCCTCCAGTGCGGTGTTGGCGGGGATGGACGCCGCGGCATCGTCTCCCAGCGCCTCGCGCGCCGCAACAAGCCGGTTGTGTGCTTCGTCATCGCTCAACTGCATTAGGACAGGATAGCGGCATGCCGACATTCGCGGAAGCGCTAATCCACGACCTGCTCATGGCGCGGGTGGCCAGCTTCACCAATACCCCGGCTCTTCCGATCGCCTATCCGAACGTGGACTTCACGCCTCCCGCATCGGGCGATTGGTTGGAAGTCGCCTACCTGCCGAACACCAACGTGGACCTCTATCTCGCCAATGATGACGAGACGCTGCACCGAGGTTTGATGCAAATCACCCTGGTTTCCGCGCGCGGGAGAGGCGGGAGCGCGCCGCTCGATCTCGCAGGCAAGATCGCTGGCCACTTTGCCAAGGGCACCACGCTCTATGGCGCCTCATTCAAGGTTCGCGTTCCCGACAAACCTTCGGTCTCGGCTTCGCTCCAAGACCCTCCATACCTTCGCACGCCAGTGACCGTGCGCTGGCAAGCGTTCGTCTAATCTCAGGAGATACCAATGGTTGGAAAACCCGACACGCAGGCGGGGGCGAAGCTCTACGTCTGCACCTCGCCGCAGACGGCTCTTCCTCTCGACGCGATCGCATTCGGTGCCTTGACTTGGGTGCAGGTCAAGAAGGTCGGACAGGCTTCCGACATGGGCACCGATACCAACGTCGTGAGCTACGATACCCTCGATACCGACGTGACCCAAAAGGGTAAGGGCGTCACGAACGGCGGAAACTGGACCATCGAAGTGGCGCGCGTCCACGACGATGCAGGGCAGATGGCGATGCGGGCGGCGGCTCTGACCGGCTATGATTATGCGTTCAAGATCGAATACGCCGACGCTCCCAGCGCAACCTACACCAACACCATCCTATACAATTGCGGCCTCGTGACCGGCCCGCGCCGGCCCGGCGGCGGTGTGGAGAGCTTCATCCTCGAACAGTTCACGCTCGCCATGAATCAGCGTGATGTGATCGTCGATCCTGCTGTTATTCCGTGAGGCCTGGAATGGATATCCTTTCGATCAAGCCGAACACCATTACGGTGGAACTGAAGCACCCTGCGACCGGAAAGCCGCTCGGTGTCTCTGTCGAGTGCGTCTCGCTGGAGTCGGACGAGGTGAAGGCCGTCGAGCGACAGATCAAGAACAAGGCGCTGCGATCCGGGCGCAACTCCATGACAGCCGAAAAGATGGACGAGAACACCGTCTCTTTCCTTGCCGCCGCCATCGTAGGCTGGGCATGGTCGGGAGATGCATCGCTCGGCGGCGCGAAAAACCCCGCCTTAACGGCTGAGAACAAAGCGAAACTTCTATCAACGCCATGGATCGCGAAGCAGATCGATGCAGCTTTGGGGGATGAATCTGCTTTTTTTCAGACATCGGAGACGAGCTAGCCGAGTTCGTTCGGTTGCTCGTCCGCTACGACACGCCAGATAGCAAGGGCGAGACGCGTCGGCAACGGAATGAGCGCTTCGACTGCTCAGAACTGAACCCTGAGATCCAGCCGCCGGATGGCGCCGAACATCTCTTGGCGTGGTTTTGGGATTTGTCCTCAGCCCGATCTCACGGGTTTAACGGACCAGACCCGATCAGGCTGTCAGACATCGTGAGTTGGTCAACCCTCACGGGAGAAATCATCACCCGAGAGGAGGTCTCGATCCTTCGGCGGATGGACGCGGCATTTATCGGGACAATCGCGGAAGAGCAGCGGGCGCAAGCCGAGCGGGAGAGGGACAAAGATGGCTGATATTGCCCGCCTCGGCTTGGCCGTCGATAGCGCTCCCGTGGTTGAGGGCGCCAAGGCGCTAGATGGGCTGACGAATGCCGCCGCCAAGGCTGAAAAGGCCGGTGGAGGCCTTCAGAACGCGTTTGCACGGCTGGAGAAGGCACTTGCAGATATCGAACGCGCCGTCCGGGATGTAGAGAAGGCAGTTCTCGGCATGAGCCGGGGTGCTGGGGTCGCGGACGCCAAAATTGACGCACTTGGTGCTTCGGCCTCAACAGCCGCGGCGCAAATGGGCAACCTATCTGTATCCACTTCCAGGGTCGCCGTGACGTATGGTCAAGTGGACGCGGCGCTCGGGAAGACGGCAGTGAACCTCACTCAGGTTGGGGTGGCCACAGCGCGCGCTACGGCAAATGCGACCGCACATGCTGCGGCGCTTACCGCTGAGGCGGCAGCGGCCAAGGCTGCGGCCGTTGCCCTCCCTTCTACCGGGACAACCGTCGCGAACGACAACCTGGCAGGGGGCGCTGCCAAGGGTGTTGCGAAGGGCATCGCGGGGGCGTTGGGTGTTGGCATACTCTCGCTCATTTCTCCGGTTGGATTTGTGACCCTGGCGTTTGCCCAACTTACCAGCATGGCACTGGAGTATTTTTCCAGTACCTCGTCTGAGGCGTCGAAGGCCAGTCAGGCTGTGAAAGCCCACGCTGAAATCATCTCGTCGCTGAAGGACGCATACGGTGGCGCGATCGACGGGGTGCAGCTTTATGGTAAGGCGAGCACGGATGTTCTAACAACGCAATTGCGCGCATCGATGATTGTGCTGCAGGAGCAGATTAAGACGTCGGCGCGGTCGATCATTGATCAGACGGTTGCAGTTACCGCCTCGGTCGACGCGATGGGAAATGTGACCGGAACCGATACCGGGGCCGTTGCCAGATTTGATGCATTCAAGGAAGCGATCGAGCGCCTGAACTATCAGACAGCCGCGGGGGCTCCGGATCTGAAGGAGTTCCGTCAAGAGATCGCAAACATCGCATCTGCTGACACTGGAAACGCTAAGCTCCAGAGCCTCGCCGCCGAACTTCTGAAAATCTCGGAAGAGGGTAGCAATGTAGCGGACGCATTGGATGCGGGCCGCAGGGCGATGGACGCCATGGGGCAGGTCGCTGCTGGAAACCTGCAGGCAACCCAGGATTTTGGCGCCGCACTTCGCGATCTATCAAAGATCGCGCTACCGAAGATGTCGGCTCGCGACATGGCCGCAGATGCCTATCAGCGCGGCCTTTCCAACGCGAGCACTCCTGGCGCGCGCGCATCTGCGGATGCGTCATATCTTGCGGCGACATCGCGCCTCACGGATCAAGAAAATCAGGCGGCTGCGGAGAAGGCTGCGCGCGAAGCAGAGCAGGCGGGGAAGCGGTCGGCGCGGGATTCCGCATCCCAAGCTAAGAAATATCCCGGCATTGTCGAGAATGCAGACCGCCGCATTGCATCGCTGCAAGCCGAGGCCGCTGGCATTGGCCTGACCGAAGAGGCGACATCTCGTCTCCGGTACGAAACTGAATTGCTGAATGCGGCAGATAGGGCGGACATCACCCTATCCGCAGCCCAGCGGGCTGAACTGATGGCCAAAGCCGCCACCATGGCTGAGGTCGAAAGCGCGGCGAAGCGGGTGAAAGATTCCTTCGACTTCGCGAAGGGCGCTACGAACGGGTTCTTGTCCGATCTCCGCACAGGGCTACAGAACGGAGAGGGCGTGTGGAAGAGCTTTGGCAATGCCGCTGTGAACGTCCTGAATAAGATCGTCGATAAGATCCAGGGCGATTTGGTGGACAGCCTGTTCAGCCTCGGGAATTCCGGGGGCGGTAGCGGGATTGTCGGGCTGTTGGGGCAACTCTTCGGGCTCGGTGGTGGCGGCGGAACCGTGGGGTCTACGACTGGCGCCAGCATTGGTGCCCCTTATGCGACAGGCGGTTACACGGGTGACGGGCCGTCGTCTCGTGTGGCCGGGGTGGTGCATGGTCAGGAGTACGTTTTCAGCGCGGCCGCCACGCGCGCGCTCGGTGCCGCCAATCTTGATGCGCTCCATCGGGGGGCGAAGGGATATGCCAGCGGTGGATATGTCGGAACAGCAATCCCGAGGCCGGTGAACACCAACAAGGCGGAACGTCAGACGGCTATTACGTTCGCCCCGGTGACAAACATCGACGCGCGTGGGTCTAATGTAACCGAGGCGCAGATAAATCAGATGCTTGACCAGCGCGACAAGGCGCTTTCTCGGCAAGTGCCTGGGTTCGTCGAAGAGGCGCGGAAGCGTCGCAGGGTTGGCGAGCGGACGTGACGGCGGGGCCTTCCCGCCGTCACCACGCTGGTGGCGTTCAAAATAGCCAATTCACTCCGGCTCGCGCAATATCAAAAGCCGTATCAGATGTCGCGCTTCGCCTGATTGCATAAGGGCCTATGCCTGGGATTGTTGTATAAAGAGTGGCCGAATAGTCTGCCGTCCCGAGATCAATATGCAGGTACTCTATCCTGAACGAAATGTTGTTCAGGAAGGCGTATTCTGCACCTGCGCCTGCGGTCCACCCGAACTGCATACTCGCTTGAGACGGCGCGCTGGCGGAATAGGTTGTGCCATTCGTGACCCCCATGGCGTACCCCATTTTGACGCTGCCGTAAGCGAGACCGCCTGTCGCATAGATCATAAGCCGGTCGACGGGGGCGAGCCCGATCCGCGCACGTGCGGTGCCAAACCAATCCACCTCAGACGAGGTGACCAATGACGCGGAATAATAGGCGATTGTATCAGCGAGAGCGGCCTCGCTTTTAAAGCCGCCATAGTTAATATCAGCTTCAACGCCAGCGATTAATTTACCGACTTGATAATTGTACCCGGCCTGAAAGCCGGCTGTAGCGCGGCCTGTATCTTGGATGTGGGAATATGTAGTGGGTGCAATATTCTCTATCTCAGATGTGTTGTTACTCGCCCATGACCCGCCGACGTTTCCGCCGATATAAAATCTGTCCCACGAAAACGCTGGCGCGGGAGAATAAAGCGCCTTTGCCGCCTCCATGTCTGCGGCGAGAGATGGAGTCGCAGCCATCAAGGCCGCGCAAATTAGAACAGGCCGCATATCGTCCCCCTAGGTTAGGGCGGGCACCTTAGCCTAGGCATTCGTTTTGTCGAGCAGGTGCGGGTGCGGAGGGGCGAGAGGAGTTGAGGCGGAAATGACGAAGGCCCGGTTTCCGGGCCTGCATCGGTGATTAATATGAGCGGCGGGGGCGCTGTCATGGCGCCCCCGGGTCGCTTCTAAGTCGCGGGTCTATCGCTGTATGTGGCCATCTTAGTCTGTATGGCAGTTAAGCCACTTTGTGGAGGGCTCTTTCTATCGCGTCCGGATCATTGATGATTGCCTTCAAATATGATCGAGAAGGTGTCTCAGGCATGCGACGTCCCTGCTCCCAATCTCTAACGGTCGGGAGCGGAATTTCGAACCTCGCAGAGAATTGCTCCTGAGTAAGGGACAATTTTTTCCGAACCATACGAAGAGACCTAGCCAGGACGGCAAGGGACAATTCCTCGTCTGAAGCAATAGGATTGTCAGAATCGTCCGCCGCAGCACGCTCGATGTCGGCGTCGATAACAGCATCAAGACGGGTTTTGTTTTCTTGCGAGAGCTTGAAGTCTCTAATTTCACTAATTGATTTACGGATTGTAGCCATAGCTAAGTCTCTCCTTGCGGTGGGCGAGACGAGCCGAGATCATGCGGATGGAGTCACCTCTCAAGGTGTAAACCACGCAGAGGCACAGCCCCTCTGCAACACCAACGGCGATAATTCGTTCCTCGCCGTAGTCGCGCCTTTCATCTCTCCACTCAATACGATTTTCATCGAAGAAGACAGTGGCGGCAAATTCAAACGAAATGCTGTGGATTTCCAGATTTCGCTCCGCTTTTTGATCGTCCCATTCGAATTCCATCGCGCCTCGCCAACTCCGGCATTGCCGTAGTTATAACCCGCGATTGACCATGTGGTCAATCTGAAAATCTAGGGCGGTTCTGGGGAGCGTCTAGGGCCGGCCTCAACGAAAGCACGGATAGCGGGGCGCGCGCCGTGCGCGTTCACCTGGCATCCGCGTCGGAGGGGCTGATCACCATTTCCGAACGATGTAATTGCCCTTTGGGGACACGGTGATCCGGAAGTCCAGAATGACGTCAGTTTCCGGATCAGTCTTGCAGAAAAGGCGGAAAACGTCCCCGTATTCGTCTTGGGGGTAGCGGGCAATGGCCTTTGCCACTGGGCAGTTGTAGTCGCGTTTCAGAACGTATCCTCGGAATGCCGCCAATATCTCAGGGTTTGTCGTGCTGCTTTTCATCTGCGGCTCGGCATGCACACCGGATGCCATTACCAACAAAACGATCAGCGTGACCCTCGCGGCTTTCATAGCCCATCCCCATGTTTGCTCTGGTGACGCTAGCATGAGGCGCCACGATGTCGTGTCAGCCGCCCGAATCATCCGGATGGAGCAACCCACGGCTAGCCAGCCAGTCGCGGAGGATGAAGCGAACGACATCTGCGCGAGATGCCTTTCCGCCGCGATCCTCGGCGATCTGATCAATCGGGGCGAGAAGGTCGGGGTGCATGCGGATGCCGATGGTTTGGCCGGTCCCTGTCGTTTTAGGGCGGCCCTTCCTTTTTGTGCTAGCGCTAATTGACATGCTCATGGAATAACGCTAGCGTAAATAAGTCGGGCCGCCAAGGTGCTACCAACACCAAAGCGGCCCTAACCCCAGGCACGGAGTTGGCCATGCCCAAAGCTGCTTCCACCTCTACCACACCCCGCCGCCGCCCCGAAGATGCCGCCACCTTTGGCGTCATGCTGTTGATGGGCCTTCTGATCACGCCTCCGTCCAGCCCCGCGCTGGTGAAGGCCAACCCGAAGCTTCCGGTTCTGACCGGCGGCGTCGCTGCCAAGGTGAGGGAGGACGCGTGATGAATAGCAAGCCGCTCATGGTTTCCATCGCCGGCACCGACGTCCAGCAGGTGCTCTATAAGGGTGATCCCGTCGTCACGTTCGCCATGGTGGACGAGATCCACAAGCGGCCGGATGGCACGGCAGGGCGCACCTTCCGGGAAAACCGGGGGCGGTTCGTTGAAGGCGAAGATTATGTGGAACTGACATCCGACGAAATTCGTCGCATGTCGGATGATGGGGTCTTTCCGCCTCGTTCCGCGCGCGGCACGCTCATCACCCGGCGCGGATATCTGAAGCTCGTCAAGCCGCTCACCGACGATCGCGCCTGGGAGGTCCAGGGCGAGATGATCGACCGCTATTTCATGGTGGAGCAGATCGCCTCCCTCGCTCCGGACGTGCTGGAGGAAATCCGCCGCACAGACGGCATCGCCCGCCAGTTGTCCCATAAGGTGACGGAGCAGGGCAAGGACATCGCTACGCTGGTGCAGGCCATGACGGCGCTGACCGCCATTGTTTCCCCCGGCGTGCCCGGCGTGTATCGCCCCGGCAAGTCGGCGGGAGAAATCCTCTGCGCCGCCGGCTTCACGGGCGCGCCGAAGAACCTCGCCAAGTGGTTCGGCAACCGTCTGGAGCAGGCCGGCTGCCGCGTCGAGGGGAACGGGCACAGCGGCATGGCCTATTATCGATTGTTCGATCCCGACCGGGCCGATGCCTATTTGAAGAACGGCGGCAAGGCGGCTGTCGAGATGAAGATCGCGGAACGGGAAGGGCAGGGCCGCCTTGCACTCTCCCGCATCGCCGCCGAACGCTACCTGCCGCAGGACATGCCGGAAGGTACGGGCGCCATCATTCTTGATGGGAAGATCGTGATGTACGACTCGACGGACATTGTTCTCGGAGATGGAGACCGGGCAGTCATCATTATGAGCAATGGCGAGGTCTGCATTGATAAGCCAGAGCATCGTGGGAATTCTGGATACCAAGGATACCAGTTCGATGCCCGCGCCGCGATGTCATCCATTCGAGAGGAAAAGGTGCTCGGGCGAGCACCAATCAAGGTCCGGCATGGGAGCATCATCCTCGGGAAGGTGACGGAAGTCCGCGTCATGCGCCCGCGTCCCGTGCTTGTGGCGTCGAATCCGATCGGCGCCTAAGTATCCGTCCCCTTAATTCACCGGGATATGCACAGGGAATGGGAAAAGACGCCGGCACACCGGGCTAACCGCTTGGCGGTATGGGATGCGAAGTTCATAATCTGTTCTTGTGAATTCGTCCTCGGTTTCCCGAGGGACCAGGGGCGGGGAGCAAATGCTGTGAGAGGCGCGCTCCCCGACCCCGCTTTCCCGGCCGCCTTAGCAGGGCGGCTAGTTTCAATCCCAGCACAAAGGATGCTGTGAATGACGGCACAAGATATCGCACGTTCCCCGCTTTCGTTCAACGGGGTGGAAATTCACGACCGGAATGAGATGCTGTCTCTGACGGACATGTGGAAGGCATCTGGGGGCGCCTCATCGAAGGCGCCTGCGCAATGGCAGCGCTTGCCAGCATCCGTTGAATTCATTGAACATTTAGAGGTTATCGTGGGAAAATCCCACAATAACCTGTTCAGTTCCCGGAAGCGTGGCGGCACCTTTGCGCATTGGCAAATCGGTCTTGCCTACGCGAAATATCTGTCCCCCGAGTTTCACGTCTGGTGCAACACAGTCGTCCGAGACCATATGGAGGGCAGGGCGACCGGCGCGGTCTTGACCGCAGGGACGGCGGATGAAATTTCCCGAGCGCTCGGCATCATGAAGTCCACCATCCACAAGGTCACGGAGATGGAAAGGGCGGTGAAGCGCCTGGAGGCAATGCAAGCCTCCCCGACCTTCGACCTGTCGGGAACGGTGACTTCGGACACGATCATCGAGATGACGGGCGTGAACCGCAAGGACCGCGTCCGCGGCACCACGGTGATGATCACCAACGCGCTGCTCGACTTCTGCGATGGCGCCGGCTGCTTTCGCACTCCCAGCGACCTCAACCCGGCGCGCCCGTGGCGCTTCCCGCGTGAGAAAGCGCGCGACTGGCTGTTCGGCACCGACCATGGCGCCGAGCGAATCCGCAACCAGATCGGCGCTCAGATGCGCAAGAAGGACAAGAAGGGGCAGCGCTTGTTGAATTTGGTCCCGCCTCAGAGCCACCCGCCCGCCGGCTGACCTGCGGCCTGATGGGCTGTAGCAAGTCATTGATAATGTTTGGTCGAAAATTCGGCCGCCTACGTCACGCCGAGTTATTCGGCGTAACCCGTTGATTTTCAACGGCTCAAAATTGAGATGAATACACACCAACCAAAGCCGCCTACGGGCGGCTTTTTTAATGACCGGGGGACGCATGACGATCACCTATCCGCGCGCCTTCCCATCTGGAAGTTGGTTCACCGAAGTCGAGTTCACCCTCTCCGAATCCTCCTCCTTTAATGTTCTGCAGAACGGCGCCGTGCAGACCACGGAATACGGCGAGAGCATCTGGCTCGCCAAATATACGACCAAGCCGCTCTATGAGGCGACGATGCGCCACACGTGGCAGTCGTGGTGGTTGAGCCTGCGCGGCGGGAAGACCTTCCTCGGGTATGATCCTGAAAAGGTATACCCCGCATTTTATGGGGCGGCCGTTCTCGGTCTTACAAAGGCGGGAGGAGGCGCCTTCACCGGCGCTGCGGTGCTCAACTCTTATACGGCGACGACCGTTGGTCTGCTGGGCCTCCCAGCCTCCTATAAGGCGACGTCAGGGGACATGCTGTCGTTCCCATGGAACGGCGTCAAAGCCCTCCACATGGTGATGGAGGATTCCACGGCGAACGGCTCGGGTGCCGTCACGCTCTCCGTCTGGCCTCCGGTCAGATCAAGCCCTGCCCCTGGCGCGAGTGCCGTCGTCGATATGGTTCGGCCGTCGTGTGTGATGAAGATCCGCCCCGGGTCGACGTCCGCCGTTGCTAGCAAATCTAGCCCGCCAGCGACCTTCGAAGCCGCGCAGACGCTAATCTGAGGCGCCCATGCGATCCTATGACAGCGACACCCTGGCGATGCTCTCGTCGGGCCGCGCGGCCGTGCGCGATATGATCCTGTTCGATTTTGCGAGCGGGCTCTACGGCTTTTGGACAGGCGCGGGCACGCTCACCTATGCCGGGCTCGATTATATCGGCGCGGGCAAGCTTTTCGACATCGAAGACCTCTCCTTTGAGGGTGGTCTTGCGCCGTCTGCCGTCAGCATCAAGCTTTCCGCAATTCCCGAAGAGGGTCTCACGCCCGATGTTCTCGCCTCGATCGAGAGTGAGAACTATCACCAGCGTCCCGTGACCATCTCGCGCGCGTACATCCATCCCGACACGCGGGCGTTGCTCTCCGTTGAGAGGGTCTATCGCGGCTATCTAGATCAGATGCAGCACGATCTGCAGGTGGGTGGCGGCGCAACACTGACCGCGATGCTGGAAAGCCGCTCTCGGGATCACACGCGCGTGGGCCACAGGGTGCGCAGCGATGCGGACCAGCGAATGATTGACCCTGCAGACGGGTTCTTCGTCCACGCTCCGACGGCTGACGCGAAGCTACTTTGGGGGCGCAACGTATGAAGCGACGCGATTGGTGGGAGCAGCTAGATCAGATGATCGATACCTACCGCACCGAACCGTTTTCCTGGGGTGTGAGGGACTGCTTCACGCTGCCCATGGACGCAGTTTGCGCGCAAACCGGCTCCGATCCGTGGGCTGATGAGCGGTCCTATACCACACGGGTTGGCGCGGCGCGGAAGCTATCTCGCCTGGGATTTTCCGGAGTCGGCGATGCATTCGCGGCCAAGCTCTTGGAAATCCATCCGGTGCGCGCCGGTCGCGGCGATATTGGCGTAGCGCTCGCCCCCGATGGGCAGGAGTGCGGCGTGGTCGTGTTGGGCGCGGCAATCGTCGGGATATCGCCCGCGACGGGTCTGACCCACATGCCGCGCTCGGCTCTCTCCCGCGCTTTCAAGGTGGTCTGATGCCTTTCCTTGCGCCACTTATCGGGGGCATCGCTGCTGGCATCGGGAGCCTTGGCGCCGTCGGCTCTGCCTTGCTCGGTATCGGCGCGTCGGTTGGCTTATCGTACCTCTCCAAAGCTCTCGGTGGGAAATCATCCAAGACCGCCACAAGCAGCGGGTTGGAGGGATCGCTCCAGATTGCCGGCGACGTCCCACGCGGCGCTGTGTTCGGACGGGCTATCACTGAGGGGCATCAGGTCTATGGGCAGACGGGAGGGTCGTTTGCGTCGACTCCGAACCTAGCGCTGGACCGGGTCTATGCGATTGGTGAGGGGCCGCACGACGCGCTGGAAAGCGTTTGGGTCGATGGCAAGCTGTGCACGTTGTCCCTGGTTTCTGCGTCAACTCACGTCGATCATTACACGGTCAATGAATATAATTATCCGACCACCGGCGTTCCTTGCATGCATCTGTGGTTCTTTCGCGGCTACACGGACCAGCCGGCGCTTTCCGAACTCGTCACGAATGCCAACCCGTCCGACCGGTGGACTTCTGATTATCGCGGGTCCGGCGTCTGTTACGTTGCGACGCGGTGCTTGTATTTTAAAGAGGTGTTTTCTTCGTTCCCGGCGTTTTCCTTCGGTATCCGTGGTCGCCGCCTGTACGACTGGCGTTCTGACACCACGGCCGGCGGCGATGGCCCGCAGCGCTGGAGCGACCAGACCTCGTGGGTTTATAGCGCCAACCCAATCGTGCAGCTTTACAATTTTCAACGGGGCCTGCGTGCCGCGACGCAACTGCTTTACGGCGCCAACGTCCAGACCGCAGACCTCGTGCTTGATGCCTATACCGCCGCGGCAAATGCCTGCGACGAATCTGTCATGGATAGCGCCGGATCGTCCGCCGATCGCTATTCATGCGGCACGATCATCTCGGATGCGGAGGAGCACGGCGCCGTTATCCAGCGGTTTTTGGATTCCTGTGCAGGAGCGATGTACGAGCGGGCGGGGGCGTTCGCGCCACTTGCCGGGGTCGCGCAGGCCACGACCTATCCGACCATCACTGATGGCGACCTCGTTTCCGGGTTTCCGATCCGGTTTATCGCCAAGCGCGGCCGGGCGGAACTGGTCAACGGGGTTTTCGGCACTTACACCGACCTCTCCCAAAATGGCGCAAGCGTCTCCTATCCCTCTCGGGTGGATCTGGACGCGGTCACGCTCGATACAGAGCAACGCTATAGCGAGAGCGATTACCCTCAGGTTTTTGATCCCGTCCAGGCACAGCGGCTTGCCGAACTGGAGCTTCTGCTCGCGCGCCTACAGGCCACGGCCACGATCACCCTCGGCATGTCCGCTGTGGTTCTGGAGCCGGGGGATTGGGTGCGGTGGACCTCCGCAAGGTTTGGCGACCGGCGATGGATGATCGAGCGCATCCAAGAGGGGCAGGGCACCTATACGCTGGATCTGCGGGAGATCAACGCCACGGCATTTGGCGAGATCGACGACGTACCGCTCAACGGTGGATTGCCTGGGGTGGGGGATACTGACCTCACGACCGTGCCGATGTTTTCGGTCACCTCCCGCACCCTCGTTGGAGACAATGGCCTAAAGACGCCAGCGATCCAGGCCGGGTGGCAGGCGATCCTTGATAACCGCGTGGACGCTCTGCTGTTTGAGTATCGCGTGGTGGGACAGACGGACGTGCTCACGGCGCGCTCGGATGACCCACTTTCGGGCGCCTGGGTTTGGAGCGCGGGGCTCCAGTCCGAGACCGATTATGAGGTGCGCGCGACCATCACGAGCACGCCGCCGCGCTCGACCACATGGACCGATTGGCTCCCGGTCACGACCACAGAGCAGATCGTTCCGGTCGGGATGCAAAACTTTGAGGCGGGCCTGCGGGATAAAATCGCCAATGAGCTTGGCGCAGCCGATGCCGAATACCGCGCGGGCATTGAAAATCTAAACCTGATCGTAGCCGAACTCGCTGCGCATCAAGCTGTCGTGCGGCTGGAAGACGTTCGGCGGGTGACGGCCACATTTGGAAATCAGAAAGCGGAATACCTGTTACAGATCGGTGCGGTGGCAGACGATGTGTCCGCTACGGTATCGCGGGTAGAGACTCTTGAATCTACGGCTGGCAGCCTCACGACGTCAGTAGCTACCATCAATTCTACATTGACAACGATGGCTACCGAAAATGCCGCGCTGGCAACGTCTGTTACTGCGCTGCAGGTCAATTACACAGGTCTATCGACGTCGGTCTCTAGCCTAAGCACATCTCTATCAACATTGGCAACGGAAACATCTGCCATTGCAACCGAGGTGACAGATCTTTCGGCGGCGGTTGATGACCTATCGGCTTCGGTCAACGTGACCTGGGCGGCCGGCGTTACCCCAGCCGGTGCAACGGCCGCGTGGGATCTGCAGCTTGTCGCTGGCTCTGTGGTCGTGGGGATGTCCGCTATCGCCCTTTCGGGTGGCGGTGGGCAAATTCGGTTCCAAGCTGACAAGTTCCTGTTCGCTAAAGCGGACGGGACGACGTTTGCTCTTCTTCAATCGGCGGGCGGAAATTTCTATCTTGACGGAAATATCTTCGCCGATGGCTCGATCCTCGCGCAACATCTATCTGTTTCCACGCTGTCTGCGATAACCGGAAACATGGGGACACTAACTGTCGGGAGGATGCTTTCCACAAACGGGAAAGTCGATTTCAACCTGACCGACACATACCTTTTGTTTAAAGACTGACGCCATGGCAAACCGTCTACTACTAGGCGAATACTACGGGCGCAAGCGCCTGCGTTTCTCAAAACCAGGGTTCGACGTGCTCGATCCGGCGTTGACCGATGACCAGCTCGTCTTCGACTCGGCCTGGAGCGAAATTCTCAAGCCGCACGCGATCTCCTGGGACAGCGGCGGGCTCGTCAGTTTTCGGCAGACTTACAGCAATCTGTACCGCAACTTCTGTCGCATCAGTTTTCCCGCGCTCCCGTTCGTTCCTCTGGCTCTAGCGTGGGTTGTTGATTATATAATCCCAGGATATGCCAAAAGATATACGCCCGTCGCTGCCTGTCCGACAAACAGCTATATTGACGTAACAAACGCAGGTTGGTGGGGGACTGTTAAGATGGCTCCACTAAAGTCTTTTGCGTACATCGTATTTGACAAGCCGGTGGACCAATACGACTCCAGAGAGGCGGACAACGGAGGCACAAACTCGTTTTTACTTGGCAACCACCCGACGCGCGGGCCTGGGCTCTATGTGTCGCGCAACGGGACGGACGTCCTGACGTGCGGCGATGACGATCTCACGCTCTCGACCAATAAGCCGTCCATGCAGGTGATCGAGGCCGGAAGTTTTTACGGGACGGCGGTCCCCGATGGCTCGACCGGACAATACATCATGAGCGGGACGTTTAACACGGCGCAAAACCATCCCGACCTCCCGCCGATCCTGTTTAGGCCGACCGCCGATGCTTTCGGGTTGCCGCGCAACATGCAGCTCTCGACCACGGAGTTCGGTTGGGTGAACGACAACACTGTCAGGTATAAGTTTTTCGGCGGGGCATTTTCCCAGGACATGCATTACAGCATCTTGGGCTATGACACTGGTTATCCAGGCGGATCAAGCGCAACATCTACGCCTCGCGTTTTACTGGATACGGTGCGCGGCCTGCGTATCAGCAAAAAGGACGTGGACGTCAGCTTCGCGACGGACGATCAACTGTTGATGCGCACCGATGGCGGATGCTTGCACATTAAGACCAGGAAATATTTTGCCGGCGCCTATGTCGGATATTCCGGCAATGCATCCACGGATACCAACATCGCGGCGCCCCCGATCCTGATCGTGGCCTGCTACAACCCGGAAATATCGCAGTGGTTTGTGTACCCAACTGGTGCAGACCTTAACGCCCTGCGCACAGACTTTCAGCCGTCAAGTGGTGCTGCATCTCCGACTCTTGGAGCGGTGCGCCCGCTAACGTCAAACCAACTCTATTACCAATTTACGAACTACTCGCAGGCCCGCGCGTTCAACGTTGCGATCATCGAGCATTCCTGAGGATCATCCATGTCATACGATGGATTTTACAACGTAGGCACGGTTTCCGTCGCCTCCGGCGGCACCGCTGTGACCGGGGTTGGTACCGCGTGGACCATCGGCTCCAAGCCTGTCGTGGCCGGGGATTCTCTCTCTGTCGGCGGCATGAGCCTCCCCATTGCTGCCGTGGTGGACGATACCCATCTGACCCTGGCCTATCCTGCCCCTGCAGCGGCCACCACTGCAGCTTATGCGATCCTGCTCAACAGCGAGAGCCGGACGACGGCGGGCGCTGTGGCTGCGCGTCTACGGGATTATTTGGCGGCGGCGGCACGGATCGAGAACGGCAGCACAATCCAGCGATGCGTCGGTGTCCTGGTCAACACGCCGCCAGGCTCGCCCGCCACAGATGATCTCTATGTGGTCGGTACGTCGCCGACAGGGGCATGGACAGGGCTCGCAAACCAGATCCTCAAGTGGACGGGGAGCGCATGGTATTTGTGGGCCCCCGAGGACGGCAATGCTGCCATGGACCTCGCTACGTCCGTGATTTACGTCTGGTCTGACACAACCGGCTCATGGTCCGCTTGGCCCTTTTCCGCCGGTGCGCTGCGCTATGATACGGCGCAATCCCTCAGTTCGGGCGAAAAAACGCAGGTCACCACCAATGCCGGCGCGGTGCCTCTGTCCGGCGACAGCACGATCGCGGGCAATATCACGATCGCCCAGGCGAACAGCGTCTATCCTGATACGGTGCGCCTCAGCGGCGTAGGCGCGGTCTCGCGCATCGCGCTCGGCACCGCCGATGACTACCAGTTTGTCATCACCTACGATCGAGGATCCGCGACGGGCTCGATCTCCACGGCGGCGGGCGGTGCGATCACGTTCACGGCCGCGCAGCCTCGTTTGAGCGGTGGCGTTCTCATCGGCCCGGCCGATCTCCTGATCTATCAGAGCGCGACCGGCGTATTGGGTATCCGGTCTGGTACCTCCGGAGCGGAGAGGTACTTCAATTTTGACGCGTCCGGAAATGGAAACGCCCTGAGCGGCTCATGGGTTAGCGCTTCGGACGAACGTCTGAAAGACTTGATCGAGCCGCTGTCTGGCGCTCTTGCTAAAATTGTCGCGCTATCTGGAAAGTCATTCCTTCGTCATGGACGCGAATCGCGCGAGATTGGCCTGATCGCGCAGGAGGTTCAGGCGGTTTATCCTGAGGCAGTTTATACCGTGTCCGGCCAAGACGGTAACGAATACCTTGGCGTTGACTACGGAGCCTTGGTCGGACCACTCGTCGAGGCCATAAAAATACTGGAGTCGCGCGTTTCTTCCGCCGAAGACCAAATAACTACCCTGGTGGGCTGACGCACTCTCGATAGCCCTCTCCTTTACCCCATTCCGCTGCCGCCTTAGGGCGGCTTTTTTATGCCCACAATCTGAGGTGATCCCAATGGTCGCGAGCAATTTCAAGCCCTCGCTGGCGTGCGTATATGTGCACGAAGGCAAGGTTTTTGAGAACGTCCCCAATGACCCAGGCGGCCCGACGAAAAACGGCGTTATCCAGCGTCGTTATGACCAGTACCGGAAGGCGTCTGGCCTGCCGCTGCGCTCTGTGCAGTTCCTCACGGACGAAGAGAGCGAGGAAATATATGAAAAATATTACGCCAAGGCCATCAGGTTCGATGACCTTCCCGCCGGCACTGATTATGCCGTGTTCGACGGCGCTGTAAATTCCGGAGAAGGGCAGGCCGGGAAGTGGTTGCAGCGCGCGATCAATGACGTTCGTTCGTTAATGGGGCAGGCGCCGATCTTGGTCGATGGTCGTATCGGCGATGGGACAATCGCCGCCCTTAACGAGATCGAGGACCAAGACAAGGTCATCGCCCTGATCCAGGCAAAGCGTCTCGCGATGCTTAAGAATCTGAAGACGTGGAAGTATTTTGGCAAGGGCTGGTCGCGCCGGGTTGAGGACGTGCGCAAGACCAGCCAGGCGGTGGCACGCGGATCGATCGAGCTTGCACCAAATCCCACGTGGACCAAGGCCGGCGGCAAGGCACTCATCACCGATGCCAAGACGCTCCCAAGCCCCACGAAGGGCATGGTGGCGTCGTTCGCGGGCACGGTCACCACTGGCGCTGCGGCCGTAGCACCGACTCTCACGCCAGCGCAGGGGATCAACCCCACGCTGGATTCTGTGATCCAAGGCATCGTGATCGTTGGCGCTCTTGCCGCTGCAGCCGGCGCAGCATGGGCGGTCTATGCCAACAAAAAGGCCGCAGCGATATCCGCGGATCTTGACCTCGTCGTGCCGCAAGTGGCCGCGGCATGAGCTGGTTTATCGGCGTCGTCCTAGACAACACGCCGTGGTGGGCGTGGGCGATCGCCGCTGCCGCCGCTCTGGCAGCCACCTATCAGCTTTGGATGCCGCTGTGGGCTCTCCTCCCGCAGCCGGCCAAGGCCACCCTCATCGCCATTGGCGCAGCCGTGCTGGCGTATCTCGCCGGCCGCAATCGTGGCGCCGCAGGAGCAGTCGAGCGAGAGCGAGCCAAGCAAGACGCGGAAACGCAAAAGGTTATCCAGGCAAAAAGGGATATAGATGATGAAACGGCTCATCTCTCTGATGATGTGCTGGACCACGATAACGCTAAGTGGCTGCGTAAGTAGTCCCCGGCCGGACGCCTGGTGCCAGACCAATAGCCCGATCCGCCCGACGACGGCGGAATATGCGGTCAAAGACCGGCAATCCAAAGAGCAGATGAGATCGCACAACCGTTTCGGCGAAAAGCTTTGCGGCTGGAGGCCTGCATGACCGAGGGGCCGAAAGAAACCATGGACCCTGCCGTCGCGGCTTTTCTCGCGCGCCTGGACGCGGAAGACGTCCCGCTGCTGGAAAAGTCTATCGACCTGACGCGCAAGATCGCAGCGACAGCGACCGTCGTCAAGTGGATCATCATCTCAATTTTCGGCGTGATCGTTGCTGTCTCCGCATTGGGAGAGAGCATCCAGAAGATCGCCATGTTTATCCGGGGCCACTGACCCGTCGCTCAAGCTTGTGAGGTAGTCGCATGGGCGTGCCCAAAGACGAGGCAAAAGCGCGGGAGGCAGTTGAGGCTCTAGCGCGCAACCCCGACAACAAGAGCGCGGCAGCGCGGGAACTTGGGATATCCCGGCAATCATTCCGGGAGCGGCTGAACAATGCCGCGGTCCTGGGCATGATGGGGACAAAGCCAGTCCTCCCTGGGTTTGTCATCACGAAGACATCGGCAGAACTCGACGAAGCAGAAAACGTCGTGCGCCAGTGGGTGCAGCAAGAGCCCGCACCAGGCGAGGAATTTGCGGTACCGGCTGGGCACGTCGTCAAAGGCGTCTCTGCCTATGTGGACGCCGAAAACCGGATCATCGGGCAGTGGATCAAGACGCGAGAAGGCGAGCTAGACCCTCTCGCCATCGCCGATGCGATCAAGGATGCATTTGCGGATTATAGTGGGGCATCCCCATCCGTCCAAGCACCGCTGCACACCAGCGACGAACTTGTTACTCTATACCCTCTTGCTGATTGGCACATAGGTCTTTTTGCTTGGAGGGGAGAGACCGGAACCAATTGGGATTTGAAGATTGCGGAAACGACGATCGGGGAAGCGGTTTCCGATCTAGTCTCGCGCTCGCCCGCATCAGGAAATGCCATTGTGCTTGGTGGCGGCGACCTTATTCATGCTGACAATGGGGATAACCGGACCTCTCGATCTGGCCACACCTTGGACGTCGACGGGCGTTATGACAAAGTAATCGGCGTTGCTTCCAGGCTGCTGGTGCGCACCGTGGACGACTGTCTTTCGCGGCATACGCATGTGACCGTTCGCATTCTCAAGGGGAACCACGACGAGCACGCCAGCGTCGCTATCGCCTATTTCCTGCTTGGCTGGTACCGCAACGAGCCGCGTGTGACGGTGGATGTCGATCCGTCCTTGTTCTGGTGGATGCGGTTCGGCCGCGTGCTCTTCGGCGCCACGCACGGTCACATGGTCAAGATCGGCAAGATGCCGTCGATCATGGCGCACCGCCGCGCAGAGGATTGGGGCGCAACGCAGTTCCGCTACGTCCATGGGTTCCATCTGCATCATTCTTCAAAGACCGCCACCGAGGGCGAAGGGGTAATCTGCGAGATTCACCAGAGCCCCGTTGCGCAAGACGCGTGGCATTTCGGCTCGGGTTTCCTATCCGGCCGCTCGCTCCAGGCAATCACCTATCACCAGTCGTTTGGCGAGATCGGGCGCGCCCGCGTCGCGATCATGGACGCAGTGGGGGCGCCGGCATGAGTGAGGAATACGTGCCAGCAGACGAGGACATCATTGCTGTCCGAAGCCAAGCCATTCGCAACCTCCTTGCAGATATGAAGGGGACCAGAGACCCGGTGGTCAGGGGCCTGATAGAAAAGACCATAGAGGTGGTGCTTTCGACCATGCGCAGCGAGGTCAAGGGGTCTGCCGTGCTCGCGTTCGAACGTGCCGAACCGGGGAAGCCGCTATGACGCTGGACGATCTTCGCGGCCTTCCGGGCTTTGTGTATCTCGCGACGCCGTACAGCCGGTACCGCTGGGGCATCGCAAGCGCGGCCTATGATGCGGAGCGACATGCCGCGCACCTGATCGGCCTCGGGTTGAAGGTGTTTTCCCCTATCGCCCATTCCCACACAATTGCTCGCGTCGGCGGGATCGATCCGCTCTCACATGAGATTTGGATGGGGCAGAACGAACCGTTCATGGACGCAGCTTCGGCAATGGTCGCAGTCCGAATGGATGGTTGGAAGGATAGCGTCGGCATGGCGATGGAGGCTGAGTTTTTTCAGCGCGCGGGAAAGCCAATCGTCGAAATGGAGGTGCTGCCTTGAGCGACGGGTATGACGATCTGCAAACGGTTTTTGACGCGGCCCTCGCTCACGCCTCTGAAGGGAAGGGAAAAGAACGCCATGCCAACGGAAGGCCATTTGATCGCCAGCCGATGATGGAGATTTCCAGAATGGTCGGACCTGGGTTCCCGCTTGGGCAGGCGATCAAGAAAGCGCAGGAATCACTTGGCATGGTGGACCGAGGCGATCTCTCCGCAGCGGAGGCGGAATGCCTCGGGGCGATCAACTACCTTGCCGGGGCAATCCTTTGGATGCGAGAGAGGGGATAGGCTTCACGGTCGTCTTATCCTGCAACTTCCATGCAGGCCGCGTCTCGATCCGCTTTGACCCGCAGCGGGAGCAGCGGAATCGCCGCGCCATCCCTGGCACTGATTCTGCCCCATCGAACCGATCCGCATCGACCTCAGCCGAGTGATTGCAGGCGAGGCAGGACACCAGAAGATGCCGCACCCCGTTGTCCCGCATGTTGGCGAGGTCCATGTGCATGGCAGGTTATGATAGCGTCTCGTTGGCCTCATTAAAAATGACGGACGCGAGCCGCTCGGTCGCGCGAGCCATTGCCGCGGCGAGCTTGGTGGTGTCTACTCGCCCATCTGGCAGGCGTTCTGCGGCTGAGAAAATGGCTTCATCTCCCGATCTCAGGAGCACCTCGATCTCTTCAGCGGCGAGCTTCAGAGCCTCGTCCATGGTCATGGTCATCGCGGGCACTCCTTGGGGGACAGAAACGGGACAGATACACCGTGAACAAAACGAGATAAACGCCAATCTGGAAAAACGAAAATCACGCATTCATGCGGGTTTCCGTGCAGAACGGCACGTTCGGGACGTGGGGGTCGCAGGTTCAAATCCTGCCACTCCGACCAGGGGATTTCCGATGATCTTGAAAGCCGCGTCTCGCCCTTAGGGGGCGTATATGGACTTCGCGGAAGTCGACCCGGCAGGCACAAAATTATTTAGGTGCTACCCGGCACCCTTGCCGATCGCGCGCGACGGCATCGTCAGCAGGCACTTTTCAAGGCCTCATGCCGCGATCCATGCGAAGGGGGCTCCGTTCCGATCGGCATTCAGTTGCCGTCAAATGGATGCCATTATCTTTTCCGCGCTTACGAGCCTCACCAAATGCGTAGGGCTGCGCAGTGCGGATGAGGTGAGCGTCCGGATCGAGGCGGCGTCGATCATGCGTGAGGCAGCTTCCTATGTCTTTGTGGGCGCGAAGCGACGGCTCAGAGCCCGCCTCAACAGATTGCCACAGTGCGGTGAGCTTGATTTTTTTAGACGATTATGACACCTTTCAAGAATATAAACATTCTGGAGTGCGTAAGTCGCATGTAAATCTAAATTGATCTAGTTTTCTAAGCTCATTTTGATCAGCGAGTTACGATATGCATGTAGAGCAAGCTTCGGGTGTCGGTTCTGAGGTTATTGTTGCTGGGCATTCGCATATTTTTGCGATGGGCGCGTCGCAAAGCTACAAGGGCGGTGTTTCATTACAGTCGGCCGCTAAATTTCCGGATATGCTCTTCCTGATGGAAGAGTGGCGAGGGAACCGAACTCGCGAATATTGGGACGCGCTCTTGAATTATGTGCCGGGGCGGACGGTGGCTTTGGTCTATAATGGCAATCAGCACAATGCCGGATTTTTGTTTCGATCAGGCCCGTCCTTCGATTTCTGGGATCCAAGCGCGGTGGGGGAGTTGCTTCCAGGCGCTCGCGTTCTCCCGCGGTCAATGGTTGCCGAATATTTCAAGCCATCGCTGATGCACTTGGATTCGATTGTGGCGAAGTTGAAGGAGAGTGGTGCGGCCGGAATAGTCGTGCTGGGCACGCCGCCTTGTAAGGGCGACCCCAATTTCATTCGTGAAATTGTGATGGGGTCTCGCTATTTTCAAGATGCTGCGAAAAAATTAGGGCGTGATGTAAGTACCGTTGAAATTAATGATTCCTCGGTGAGGGTGAAGCTCTGGCGGCTGCTTCAGCAGATGATGGCGGATATCGCTCAAAGGGCCGGCGCAACGTTCTTGCCTGTGCCAAACTTCGTCCTAGACCCCGATGGGTGTTTAAAACGAGAATTTTGGGCCCATGATGTGACGCATGGCAATCCGAAATATGGAGAAGTTCTCCTCGGGCATCTGCGAAGCGCGTTAAAATTGGATTAACCTAATGGATCATCCGTACAAATCAGCACCATCTCGCGCATTTTGGAAGCGCGCTGTGAGTGAGGGTTGGCGCCTCGAAGATGTGGCGATGTCCGCGGCGCCCCTGCTGCGACGGCCTGAAAAGATAGCGTCAGCAGGCAGCTGCTTCGCGGCCAATATCGTGCCTTATCTGGAACGAGCTGGATTAACTTATTTCAAGGCGCGGGAGCCGATTGCTGAATTTGGAAAGATGAATGAAGATAATTTCAGCTATTCCAAATTTTCTGCTGGGTATGGAAACATATATACAACGAGACAGGCATTGCAACTCGTTCAGCGTGTTCAGGGGAAGTTTCAGCCGAGCGAGGATCGGTGGGCCCAGGGGGGAGTTGTCATAGATCCTTTTCGTCCTGGCCTTAGATTTCCGGCCGGTTCCGACGCCGAATTCGATATTTTGACCGCTCAGTATTTGAGCGATGTGAAGACCGTTCTTGAAGAGGCCGATGTTTTTATCTTCACGCTTGGTTTGACAGAGGCGTGGGTGTCAGCCGTAGATGGCGCAGTGTTTCCCGCGTGTCCGGGTACTATTCGCGGAATATTCGATCCCGAGCGGCATTCCTTTCACAATTTTACGATTGATGAGGTGAGAGAGGATCTGTTTGCCTTTATCGAGGCGGTGCGGACTTTCAATCCGGCCATGCGGTTTATTCTTACAGTCTCACCGGTGCCGCTGGTTGCGACAATGACTTCAGGTCATGTCCTGACCGCAACCACCTACAGCAAATCTGTGTTGCGGGTCGCGGCGGAGGAAGCGGCCATGCGCATGCCGGATGTGGTTTATTTTCCCGCCTATGAAATCGTGACGGGCCCGCAGGCACCATATGAATTCTTCGAGAATGATCGTCGGGAGCCGAGCGACGTCGCGATCCGCGCCGTCATGAGCGCATTTTTGTCCCAATGCGAGGGAGAGGAAATTCAGCTTGATCTGCACGACGGTGCGCCGATCACGCCGAAAGTGGTTGCTCCCATTGTGCAAGCTTCGGAACCCCGAGCGAGTGCTGAGATTGAACAGGTATCGATCTCCAGCATCCTGGCCAATGCCGAGTGCGAGGAAGCTGCGGCTGGGCTTTGAGGCGCAAGAGGCCGCAGCATGAATAAAGGACTGATAACTCGACGAGATTTCACCCGCGGCCTGATTGGCACCAGCGGCGCTGCCCTATTGCCACGCCGATCTTTGGCGGCGGAACTCGCCGGAAAATTCGACATCGGATTGATCCGATGGGACGCTTGGTATGCGAAGTTTGGAAGTTCCGTTTTCGCCCAGAACAACCTTGCGGGAATTTACCGGGACCGCGCGCCCGACCATTGCGCTTTCCCGGCGCAAGGGGAAATTGAGTGTTCCGGGACCCAAGCCGACATGGACGACGAAATTCGCCTCGCGGCGGAAGCTAAAGTGGGCTATTGGGCGTTTTGTTGGTATTCAAATGAGTCCAGCCTCCGGCGCGCATGGACTTTATACCAAAGCAGCGCCTTGAAGAATAAAGTGAAATGGTGTGCTATTTTACCGGCTTCCGTAATTGGAAGTGTGCCGTTCTCGGCGTCATCGGTTGAAAAGAATTTCGATTTCTGGATATCTCAATTTAAGCAAAACGAATATTACAAGACGATGAATGAGGGGCGTCCTCTTCTTTTTTTATTATTCAGTCGTAAAGATGTCTTGTCTTTCAATAATGATGTCGCAGTGATGACTGAGACATTCGCGGCTTTCAAGAAAGCGGTGCGCGCTCGTCTCTCGGTAGACCCCTTCATTGTCGCGATGACCCGGCCCGCGACGCTTGATAAAATGAATTTGGTTGGCGCGGACGGACTCAGCAGCTATGTGGCCTTAATGTCCGGCCGAGGCCGCCAGACATATGCAGAGCTGGACCGGCAGACACAAAATTACTGGCAGGCTCTTGCGGCGACTAGGAAGCAGATCATCCCAATCGCCATGACAGGGTGGGATATTCGTCCGCGCCTGGATAATCCCGTGCCCTGGGAAGGGCAGAGGAGCCGCGAAAGCCCCTATTTCGACATTGCGACGCCTGAAGAGTTTCGACGCCACATCCTTGCGGGCCTCGAATTCATCAATGCCCATCCGGAAAGTTGTGCCACGCGATCCCTGCTCGTCTATTCCTGGGACGAATGTGACGAAGGCGGTTGTATATTGCCAACATACGGGGATCCAAAGGCCGGGCGTCTCTCGGCGCTGGCCCTAGCGTTGCGGCAAGTGCCGCAACGCTAGGGCACATAAATCCCGCACACTTAAAATGGCGTGGTTCACCAGCGGCAGTGCAGTCCGCCGTAGGGGCCACGGTAGCAACCGCCGCGCCCGGCCACCCACCAATCGATGAACAGGCTCGCCGACACACCAGACTTGGGACCAGCGTCGCTGAGAACCTTGATGGTGTAGGTCAGCGTATCGCCGGTAAGTTCCGGGTTGGTCAGTTCAACCACCGAGACGTCACTCTTGCCGTCTACGGTCACGGAGACGGTGGCGTTGGGAGGATCCTTCTGGAAGCTGTCCTTGCCGACCGTCCAGAACTTCACGAAATCTGCTGTCGCGGTGTCGCCGGTCATGCGCTCGGGGCGGTCGGCGAACATGACGGTCTGGGGCGCGATGCCCTTGAGGATCAGCTTGTTGCCGTCCACTTTCACAGAATCTGCCACCTGAACGAACAGCCAATTGGCGGCCGGCATGGGCTCGGAATTGGCAGGCAGGTCCTTAGTATTTTGGGCCATGGCCGGCGACAGAGCGCAGGTCAGGCTGAGAAGGAGCGCACCCCACATTGCTTTCATTACACTGCCCCATGGGTAGTTGAACTCAAGCTATTGTAGCGCTCCAGCATGAATGTATGACGTTCGGAGGCAAGCCCGCCGGGTCGGCCGCGTCGCAATAAAACGCGGACTGCCGACGGATTTTTGTTTCCGCTCAGCTTTCCTTGCGAATCAGCAGCGCCGCGAGCGCGAAGGAGCCGCAGGCAATGGCGGCGAAAAATGCCAGGCCGTGCAAGGTCATCTGCATGGCGAACCCTGCCGCGAGGGGGCCGATCAATGCTCCGCCGCCCCAGGTCAATCCCATGACCGCGTAGATGCCCACCAAGGCGCTGCCCTGGAAGCGGCTGCCGACCACGGTGAGCATGATCGTGTAGATTCCCACGAAAGCTCCGCCCCAGACAAAGAGCAGCCCGTAGGTCATGACCGGGCTTGAGAGGGCCAGGGGCCAGAGCAGCGCGCCGCCGGCGGCGGTCGCGGCAAGGCCCACCACCAAATGCCGGCGGTTCATCTTGTCCCCGAGCCAGCCGATGGGAAGCTGCAGCACAATGGCGCCTAGCATCATGCAGGACATCAGACGCGCCGCGTCCTGCTCCGCCCAGCCGAGATTGATCGCATAAAGTGCCAGGAACGACAGTCCCGCGGCTTCGATCGCGGCGTTGAGTACCGTGGCGCCCATGGCGAGCGGCGCCAGCCGAAGGTAATGAATGGGGTTGGAATGGCTCGGCGCCTCGAACACGGGCGCCTCCACCTTGGGCGAGGAAACGAACAGCGCGGCCACCAAGGCCATTCCGGCTCCGATGGCATAAGGCAGCACGCCCTGCGCGCCCACCAGAGAGAGGATCAGCGGACCGAGCGCGAATCCGATGGAAAGGGCGGCGGTATAGGCCGCCATGGCGCGGGCGCGCGTCTGCTCGGTCGAAAGGCTGTTGATCCAGGTTTCCGAAAGCACGAACAGGGATTCCGAGGCGGCTCCAAGCACGAAGCGCAGCGGAAACCACAGCCAGATCGCCGGGGCGTAGGGAAAGGCCATCAGAGTGAGTGCGGCAAGGCACAGGGCGCACAGGATCAGGCGACGGGGGCCTGCGGCCGCGACGAGGCGTGGAAGCACCAAAGCGGTCGCGAGGACGCCCACAGCATGCATCGCCGCATTGGCTCCGATGACGGTATCGCTGATCCCGCGCGCGGCGAGGTCGAGCGCGATCAGCGCCGCGCTCAGGCTGTAGGTAAGACCGAACATCATGGCGGTGAGGATCACTGCGCCACGTGACAGCAGATGGGCCGGGGCTGGGGCGCTGGCGTCGGTCATGAAGCGGCGGCCTTCGACTTGGGGAGCAGGAAGGCGAGCGCGCCCTTCAGCCGCTCGATCCAAGGAAGTTCAGTGGGCTCCACCAGCCGATGAAGGGCCCGCGCATAATCGAGCACGAGGCCGGGGGTCCAGGTCATGGCCTCGGCATGCGCGCGGATCGCCGCGGCGACCCACAAGTCGGGATCACACAGCAATTGCAGCAGCCGCAGCCAGGGATATCGGGAGGCGAGGGTTCCCTCCAAAGCTGCATCGAGCGCGGAGGCGACCGCCACCGAGCAGTTGCGATTGGTGAGATTGTAAGTGTTCTCCTGGCGATAGCCGATCCAGAAGGCGCGCAGCCGGCGCGCATTGAAATTGCGGAACGACACATGGGCGTCCGCGTCGCACCAAGCCGCCCTCTCCTCGGCATAAGACGGCTGGAACCGGCCGGGAAGGTCGTTGTCGGCCGTTGCGCGCAGGGAGGTCATGAAGGCGCCCGCGCCTTGCTCGATCTCATGGCCGGGATAATGGCTGATATAGAGATTCGGTGGCAGTTCCAGTGCAGAGTGCCCGGTGGAGATCATGCCCTGGCGGTCCACTGCGGCGATATAGCGATCCAGCAGAACTCGCCGGCCCGATACATCGGCGGATCCGGTCGGGGTCCAAACGTGCACGGTCATCGGCTCGGTGGACTTGGGATCGGGGTCGTCCCCCAGCAGGATCGGCGCGTGGTCGTACCAGGCCCGCGCGCCGAACATGGGCAGCGTAAGGATCGCCGCCTCGGGCTCAAGGGTCTTGAGCATCAGGCTCATGCGGATCAGCACCCAGCCGGAGAAAGTCAGCAGCAGGCTGACACAGAAGGGAATATTCTTGGTGCGCGGGATCGGCCAGTCGGCGGCGATCAGGGCCGCGAGGAGGATCTCGAATGCGCCCCAGGCAATCACGACGCGCCATCCGCGAAACCGCACGATGCTCGCGGTGGCGATGCGTGTCGCCCCGTCGAACACGAAGGCGGCGCTGAACAGCACGGTTACGATGTAGATATTGGCGTCGGGAAACTGGATGATGAGATAGGCGAGCCCGATCAGCACGGCGGCCTTCAGGGCGGAGATGATGCGACTGACACCCGACCGACCGGTAAGAGTGGCGAAGATCGCGAACACCCCTTCCAGCAGGAAGACGAAGCCCAGCAGCCCATTTGAAAGCAATGTGACACCATCCATGGCGTCGACCATCAGGAACAGACCGCAGGCCATCAGCAGCGCGCCGACGCCTGCCATCACGAACCAGCGCTGCCGCATGGACTCCGAACCGATGAGAAGAAATGCGATCTGACCCATGGGTGACCTGTGGCCGTCGTGCGCGGTTGCGTTAGGTAGCCGGGAAGTGCCGCCGCCGTCCAGATGCAGCGCGGCTCAAGATGCAAGGCGGGATGTCCCTGGAACACCGACGGCGCGAAACCGTTGAGCTTGTGACTGTGACCGAAACCACCAGGAGGCCGGAATGGGCGATACGGATATTGAGCGACTGAAGGCGGACGCCTCGGGCAACACCGCCTTGAGCGAGACCCTGGCGGAAGCGGTGCAGAGTTTCGTCACCGCCGACGATGCGGTGAACTTCCTCTCCTCTCGCGGTTTCGAGCTTTCCGCCCGTGACCTTACCGAGGCGGCTGCTGCTGAGGCTCGTGACGAAACACCTGTCGGCGAGGGGGAGGGCGGCTACGGTGCGCTGATGAAATTCATCGTCAACCACTGACAGTGGATCAACCACTGACAATGGATCTGAGCAGGGGTTTTGCGAGAGACGAGCCGGCGCTGGGGGCCGGCTCGCGCTTGTTTAAGTCAGAGAATGGTTCCCCGCAGGAACGCGTAGGCGACGCTGAAGTAGATGACGAGGCCGGTGACATCCACCAGGGTCGCGACGAACGGGGCGGAGGCGCTTGCCGGATCGAAGCCGACGCGCTTCAGGATGAACGGCAGCATCGAGCCTGCGAACGAGCCGAAGGTGACGATGCCGATCAAGGCGGCGCCGATGGTGAGCGCCAGCAATTGCCAGTGCTCGCCATAATCGAAGATGCCGAGTTCCTGCCACACGGCGATGCGGATGATGCCGATCACACCGAGGATCGAGCCAAGCACCACGCCAGTCGGGATTTCCCGCAGCACGACGCGGAACCAGTCCCCGAGCTTCACTTCGCGCAAAGCGAGGGCTCGGATGATCAGGGAGGTGGCCTGCGAGCCGGAATTGCCGCCCGAACTCATGACGAGGGGGATGAACAAGGCCAGTACGATCGCCTTGGAGAGTTCGTCAGAATAGACCTGCATGGCGCTTGCCGTCAGCATTTCTGACAGGAACAGAACGCACAGCCAGCCGGCACGCTTCTTGATCATCTGCATGAACGAGATCTGCATGTACGGCTCATCGATCGCCTCCATGCCGCCCATGCGCTGCACATCCTCAGTCTGCTCCGCGATCATGGCGTCGATCATGTCGTCGAAGGTGACGATACCGAGCAGGTGGTGGGTGCTGTCCACCACGGGCAGGGCGATGAGGTCGTACTTCGCCATTTGTCGCGCGACATCCTCGCGGTCGGCCAGCGGCTTGGTGGTGATGACCTCGTAAGGTTGGGCAAGCGACAGCATGGTATCGGCGGGGTTGGCCGATATGAGCCGGCGCAGCCGCACGACATTGACCAGCCGCTTGGACGCCGGGTCCAGCAGATAGATGGCGTAGATGGTCTCGCGGGAGGCCTCCACCTCGCGCAGATGAACCAATGTCTGCTCAACCGTCCAATCCGCGGGAACGCTGACGAACTCCGTGGTCATCAAGCTGCCGGCGGTGTTTTCAGGATAGGTCAACAGGTGCGCGATGGCATTGCGCGTCTCCGGCGCAAGACGGTGTTGCAGTTCGCCGCGCACAGGGTCGTCGACCCAGCGGAGAATGTCCGATGCACGGTCGGCCGACATGCCTTCGAGCAGAGCCACCGCCTTTTCCTGCGGCAGCGTCTCAATCACCTCGCATGCCAGATCGAAATCGGGCTGGTCGAGGACCTCCACCGCCCATTTCTGCGGCAGGCTGGTGATGAACTGCACCACCTCCGGCAGATCTTTTTGATTGAGGAACTCGACGATGTCCGCGACGTGGCGGCGTCCGGCATTCTCAGGCAACAGCGTCGCCTGCACCGGGTCGATCGTATCCTGCTTCATGGTGCTCAGCTCCCAGCCCGGCATTCGCTCGCATGCACGATGTCAAATCAAGCCTGTAGGATGAAGCGGTAAAAGGCGTGTGACAGCGGTTCCTATGGGTCAAAGGTATTATGCGGCGTGGAACTCATCGTCGCTGCCGAGCAGTTCCAAACGCCCCGTTGCCACCCCGAAATAGGCACCGTGCAAAGAGAGCCGGCCGTCGGCCACGCGCTCGGCGAGCCAGGGGAACGAACGCAGATTGGCGAGCGAGAGCTTTACGCAGCACAGTTCGCAGAACCGCTGCCGCTCTTCCGGGGGCAGGTTCGCGTTGAGTGTTTCCTCAAGGGCTGGCGCAGCTATGGTGATCCAACTCGCCACGAAGTCGCGGGCGACGGCCGGCGCGCCCTCTAGCAAGGCATGCACACCGCCGCACTGCGCGTGGCCGAGGACCACGATGCGTTCCACCTCCAGCACCCGAACGGCGAATTCCAGAGCCGCACTGGTGCCATGGTAATTTCCGTCGGGCTCATAAGGCGGCACGAGATTGGCAACGTTTCGGACCACGAACAATTCGCCTGGTCCGGCATCGAAGATGAGCTGGGGATCGACCCGGCTGTCCGAGCAGGCAACGACGAAGGTGTGCGGCTTCTGGCCTCGGGCGGCAAGGCGCTCGAACAGATCCTTATGGGTAGGCCACGCAATTTCGCGAAACCGCCGGTATCCTTCGAGCAGAGAGTCCATGATTTTCCTCGCAGCGAACAAACGCGCCACAAAAGAGCTTGCTGCGCCTGCGGTCAAGCCTTTCGCGATGCAGCGTACAGCTTTGTTCTGGCTGTCGCGGGGAACGCGAACGCCAAACGCAGCGTTATTCATTCCGAGAACTAAAACTCAATGGAGAGAAGACGATGCGTGGTTTTGCACTGTGGCTGCTCGGCGTTCCCTTTTTTGTTATCGTGCTGCTTTATCTGTTCAACGTGCTCTGAGCTACCGGCCCGTGTCCGGAAGCGGTGGAGGGATGTCTCTCTTCCGATGCACTCGAACCGGGCATTTTTGAATGCCCGTTTTACGAGCGACTGACTTATTATTAATCAATCCCGTAAGTCTGCATGCAATATGCACGTAGGTAGGGCTACGGTTGTGCGAAGCCTCGCAACGCTCACGGCTTTGTCCAAATTGTGGCACGCCCCTTGCTCCCTGTAGTCGCTGGCTTCGCGCCGGCCGACGAACACGGAGAGAGCGTATGCTCGAATTTCTGGGACGGACCACCAAAGGCATCGGGACACTGGCGGCAGCTGCCGCATTGGCGGCTAGCATCGGCGCGGCGCAGGCACAAGAGACCATCAAGGTCGGCATCCTGCATTCCCTTTCCGGCACCATGGCTATCAGTGAGACGACGCTGAAGAACGCCATGCTGATGCTGATCGACGAGCAGAACAAGAAGGGCGGCGTGCTCGGCAAGAAGCTTGAGGCGGTAGTCGTGGATCCCGCCTCCAACTGGCCGTTGTTCGCGGAGAAGGCGCGCGAACTGATTACCAAGGACAAGGTCGCGGTCGTGTTCGGCTGCTGGACGTCGGTGAGCCGGAAGTCGGTTCTGCCGGTCTTTAAAGAGCTGAACTCCATCCTGTTCTATCCCGTCCAGTACGAGGGCGAGGAGAGCGAGCGGAACGTATTCTACACCGGTGCCGCGCCCAACCAGCAGGCGATCCCGGCGGTGGATTATCTCGCGAAAGAAGAGAAGGTCGAGCGTTGGGTGCTCGCGGGCACCGACTATGTCTATCCCCGCACCACCAACAAGATTCTCGAGGCCTATCTGAAGTCCAAGGGCGTGAAGTCCGAGGACATCATGATCAACTACACCCCCTTCGGCCAATCCGACTGGCAGACCATCGTCGCCGACATCAAGAAGTTCGGTTCAGCCGGCAAGAAGACGGCGGTGGTTTCTACCATCAACGGCGATGCCAACGTGCCGTTCTATAAGGAACTGGCCAACCAGGGGATCAAGGCGACCGATATCCCGGTTGTTGCCTTCTCGGTCGGTGAGGAAGAACTGGCGGGTATCGATACCAAGCCGCTCGTGGGTCATCTTGCGGCATGGAACTATTTCATGTCCATCAAGACCCCGGAGAACGACGCCTTCATCAAGCAGTGGCAGACCTTCATGAAGAATCCGAAGGCCGTCACCAATGATCCCATGGAAGCCCATTACATCGGCTTCAACATGTGGGTGCAGGCCGTCACTAAGGCAGGCTCCGTGGATCCGGACAAGGTGATCGACGCTCTGCCCGGCACCAAGCAGCCGAACCTCACCGGCGGCGTCTCGGAAATGCTTCCCAATCATCACATCACCAAGCCCGTCTTCATCGGCGAGATCGAGGACAACGGGCAGTTCAACGTGGTGTGGAAGACCGAGAACCTGATCCCCGGCGAAGCCTGGTCCAAGCAGCTCGAAGGGTCGAAGGACTTGGTGGCCGACTGGGTGCAGCTCAAGTGCGGGAATTACGACTCGGTCAAGAAGGTCTGCCTCGGCGCCGCGACCAAGTGAGCATCCTCACCGCGAAAGCTTGATCGGCAAGAAGCATCTGCCCCCCCGCGTGTTCGGTGGGGCAGTCCTTCGACAGAATGCGCTGTCCCCGAGATGAGAGAAGACACGCCGCGCCGCGGCCCATCCCTCCCGAACAAGAGTCGGCGCACTATCCCGCTTCGAGGCGAGGCTGACATGACATTATTCCTGATGCGGTTGGCACAGTCCGTCTTGCTCGCACTGGTGCTGCTGGCTATGGCGCCGGGTTCCATGAGAGAAGGCCATAGCCAATCCAACGCGGATATTGCGCCCGCGGTCGCCAAGTTTTCCGGCGACAGCTATTCCGATACGGAAGCGGGCCTTGCCGCTCTCGCCCTTAGTTCAAATTCGCAGGCTGCCGTAGTGGTGGAAGCGGTGGGCGATGGCCGGCTTGTGTTCGATCCGGCAACCAAGACCGTCTATGTGAGGTCTAAGGCAGGCGCTTTGAGCGACGCCGCAACCGGTGCAGCGGTCGCAGACGCGCCCGCCGATCTCAAGACGGTTCGTGTCAACAATCGCGTCCGTCGTGCCGTGGAAGCCGCCGCCGGTGCGCTTGCGCTCGTGAGCCCAGACCCGCAGAAGCGCCTCGACGCCGCAGGCGCCGTCTTCAAGTCGCGCGATCTTGCCGCTTTACCAGCGCTTCAGGCGGCAATCGCCAAGGAGCATGATCCTGCCATCAAGGATGCGCTTGCCCAGGCCCAGGCCGCGATCATCCTGACCAAAATCGACGCTCCCGAGACGGAGCGGATCGCCGCCACGAAGCTCATCGTCGATCGCGGCGACCAGGAGGCCCTGGCTCTGCTCGCCGGCGTCCCCGCGGATGCGTCCCCCGCTCTGCGCACTGCCGCCGATGCGGGAATAGCCAAGATCAACCGCTCGCTCGCTTTCTGGAACGTGGCGCAAAATATCTGGTACGGGCTCTCGCTTGGCTCTGTGCTGCTGTTGGCTGCCATCGGCCTCGCCATTACCTTCGGCGTCATGGGGGTCATCAATATGGCCCATGGCGAGATGGTCATGCTCGGCGCCTACACCACCTTTGTGGTTCAGGAATTGATCCGCACCAAGGCGCCCTATCTGTTCGACTGGTCGCTGGCCATCGCTCTGCCGCTGGCCTTCCTGTTCACCGGCCTCGTTGGCATCGTCATTGAGCGCACGGTGATCCGCTTCCTGTATGGCCGTCCGCTGGAGACGCTGCTGGCCACGTGGGGCATTTCGCTGATGTTGCAGCAGGCGACGCGCACCATCTTCGGCCCCACCAACAAGGAAGTCGGCGCGCCCTCCTGGATGTCCGGGGCGTTCCAGCTCGGGCAATTGTCCATCACTTACAATCGCTTGTGCATCATCATCTTCTCCCTCGGGGTATTCTTCGCCTTGCTCGTGGTGCTGAAACGCACCTCGCTCGGGCTCTATGTCCGGGCCGTGACCCAGAACCGCCGCATGGCCGGCGCCATGGGCATCCGAACCGGGCGCATCGATGCGCTCACCTTCGGCCTCGGCTCCGGCATCGCCGGCATTGCCGGCGTGGCGCTCTCGCAGATCGACAATGTGAGCCCGAACCTTGGCCAGGGCTACATCATCGACAGCTTCATGGTGGTGGTGTTCGGTGGGGTCGGCAATCTGTGGGGCACGCTGGTGGCGGCCTTCAGCCTGGGCATCGCCAACAAGCTGCTGGAGCCGTTCGCGGGCGCCGTGCTCGCGAAGATCGCGCTGCTGGTGTTCATCATCCTGTTCATTCAGAAGCGCCCGCGCGGCCTGTTCGCGCTCAAGGGCCGGGCGGTGGAATCATGAAGGGCCTCGGCATCGTGGATCGCCCAGGCGCGATCTTTCTCGTCTTGGTCGCCGCTGCCGCGATCCTGGTGCCCATCGCCAATCTCGTGGTGCCGGAAGGCAATCCGTTCCACATTTCCAATTATCTGGTGCCGCTGCTGGGGAAATATCTCTGCTATGCACTGCTGGCGGTGTCGGTGGATCTGGTGTGGGGCTATTGCGGCGTGCTCTCGTTGGGCCACGGCGCCTTTTTTGCCCTCGGTGGCTATGCCATGGGCATGTATCTGATGCGCCAGATCGGCGCGCGGGGCGTCTACGGCAATCCGGTCCTGCCGGACTTCATGGTGTTCCTGAACTACAAGGAATTGCCCTGGTTCTGGTTCGGGTTCGACTGGTTCCCCTTTGCCGTCCTCATGGCGCTAGTGGTGCCCGGGCTGCTGGCCTTCGCGTTCGGCTGGTTTGCCTTCCGCTCGCGCGTCACGGGCGTCTATCTCTCCATCATCACCCAGGCCATGACGTTCGCGCTCATGCTGGCGTTCTTCCGTAACGACATGGGCTTCGGCGGAAATAACGGCCTGACGGATTTCAAGGACATTCTCGGCTTTTCCATCTCCGCCGATGGCACGCGCGTTGCCTTGTTCGTCCTCTCTGCCGTGGCGCTGGCGGCCGGCTATCTGCTGTGTCGGGCGCTGGTGACGTCGAAATACGGCAAGGTGCTGGTGGCGGTGCGCGACGCGGAAAGCCGCACGCGCTTCCTCGGCTATCGAGTCGCGAACTACAAGCTGCTGGCCTGGACCGTCTCAGCCATGCTCGCGGGTGCGGCCGGTGCGCTGTATGTGCCGCAGGTGGGCATCATCAATCCCGGCGAATTCGCACCGGCCAATTCCATCGAGATCGTCATCTGGGTGGCGGTGGGCGGGCGCGGCACGCTGGTGGGCGCGGCGCTCGGGGCGCTGATCGTGAATGCGGGCAAGACCTGGTTCACCGGCGTGCTGCCTGAAGCCTGGCTGTTCGCGCTCGGTGCCCTATTCGTGCTGGTCACCTTGTTCCTGCCGCGCGGCGTGCTCGGTCTGTGGGGCAGCCTCTCGGCCAGACGCCACAAGCCCGCGCCCAGCGCAATGGCCTCGGCGAAACCGGCGGAGTGAGGATGATGGAAGCAAGCCAAGGCCTCTCCCAGAGCCTCACGCAATCGCTGCTTTATCTCGACAATGTCTCGGTCGTCTTCGATGGCTTCCGCGCGTTGAACGCGCTTTCGCTCACCATCGAGGAAGCGGAGATGCGGGCCATCATCGGCCCCAACGGCGCCGGCAAGACCACCATGATGGACGTCATCACCGGCAAGACCCGTCCCACCAAGGGCGAGGCCTTGTTCGCCGGGATACATGACCTCACCCGCCTGGACGAGGCGGCCATCGCCGAGCTCGGCATCGGCCGCAAGTTCCAGACGCCGACCGTGTTCGACATGCACACGGTGGAAGACAATCTGCTGCTGGCGGTGAAGGCGGATCGGCGGCCCTTCTCCAATATCTATTGGCGCCGCACGGCGCATGAGCGCGAGCGCATCGACGCGCTGCTGGAGCGCATCCGCCTGAAGGATCATCGCGCGCGCAAGGCCTCCGAGCTCAGCCACGGGCAGAAACAATGGCTGGAGATCGGCATGCTGCTGGCGCAGGAGCCGCGGCTTCTGCTGGTGGACGAGCCCGCCGCCGGCATGACCGACCAGGAGACCGCCGACACCGCCGAATTGCTGCGAGAGATCGCCAAGACCCGCGCCGTGGTGGTGGTGGAGCACGATATGCAGTTCGTGCGCGACCTCGGCGTGAAGGTGACGGTGCTGCACGAGGGCTCCGTTCTGGCCGAAGGGCCGCTCGATCAGGTGAGCGCCGACGAGCGCGTCATCGAAGTCTATCTGGGGAGATGAGGGTGGGTGCTCTTCCGTTCCTCGCCCACTTGCTCACCGAGAACCCTCCCCCCTTGAGGGGGAGGGCAGGGTGGGGGGTATCTCTCCACTTGCCTTGCGGCAGGGTTTGCAGGCGGCGTCATACCCCCCACCCCAACCCGCCCCCTCAAGGGGGAAGGGGGGTTCACCTACTTGGTGGAGGAGACCTCCCATGCTGAAGGTCGAGAATCTCGATCTCTATTACGGCGCGGCTCACACCTTGCGCAGCGTGTCGCTGGAGGCGATGCCGGGGCAGGTGACGTGCGTGCTCGGCCGCAACGGGGTCGGCAAGACCTCGCTGCTGCGCGCGATCGTCGGCCAGAGGGCGATCGCCGGCGGCTCCATAAATTTCGATGGGCGGGACATCACCCGCCTGCCGACGCCGGACCGGGCCGCGCTCGGCATCGGCTTCGTGCCGCAGGGACGCGAGGTGTTTCCGCTGCTCAGCGTGAAGGAAAATCTCGAGACCGGGTTCGCCCGCCTCGCCCGCAAGGACAAATATGTGCCGGACGAGGTGTTCGAGCTGTTCCCGGTGTTGCGGTCCATGCTGGGCCGGCGCGGGGGCGATCTCTCCGGCGGGCAGCAGCAGCAATTGGCCATCGGCCGTGCCCTGGTGACGCGCCCGCGCCTGCTGGTGCTGGACGAGCCGACGGAGGGAATCCAGCCCTCCATTATCAAGGATATCGGCCGCGCCATTTCCTATTTGCGCGACAAGGGCGACATCGCCATCGTACTGGTGGAGCAATATTTCGAGTTCGCCCGCGACCTTGCCGACCGCTTCATCCTGATGGAGCGTGGCGAGGTGGTGGCGAGCGGGGACCGGAGCGGGCTTGATGGGGACGATGTCCGCCGCCTCATGGCGATCTGAGGAATTGCCCCCGGCCATCGTGGCTCACACGCCGAAGCGCCAACGCAGCGAAGGCCGCCTTCGGCTCGTTGCCGCTGGGTCGCGCGCGCGCACGCATCTTGTGGAATTGGCGGAGCAGGGCGCCTTGCGAGGGCGCATCCCGCGCAGTGATGGCGGCGATATGGAAGCGGTGATGGTGAACACCGCCGGTGGTGTCGCTTGCGGCGATCGCTTCACCATCGAGATGGAGGCGCGCGCCGCCGCCCGGCTGACGGTCTCCACCCCGGCTGCGGAGAAGGTCTATCGCTCTGACTCAGATCAGGCCGAGATCCATGTGCGTCTTGCCGCCGGCGCCGGTGCCGCGCTGCATTGGCTGCCGCAAGAGACGATCCTGTTCGATCAGGCCCGCCTCACCCGCCGCTACGAGGTGGAGCTTGATCCTTCGAGCACGTTCCTGGCCTTCGAGGCGCTGGTTTTCGGGCGCGCCGCGCGGGGCGAGACCATGTCAGGCGGCGCGCTTGTCGACCAATGGCGGGTCCGGCGCGGCGGTGGGCTGATCTATGCGGATGCGCTGCGGATCGATGGCCCCATTGGAGAGATGCTGGCGCGCCCGGCCATCGCCAATGGCCGGCATGCGCTGGCGACCTTGCTCTATGTGGCGCCCGACGCGGAAGCCCGGCTCGATGCCGTGCGAGAGGCGCTTGGCGCCTGCGCGAGCGAATGCGGCGCCAGCGCGTGGAATGGACTTCTTGTGGTGCGCTGGCTCGCCGACGACATCGAGATGTTGCGGCGGGACGCGACCTCGTTTCTGATGACGTTCAGGGGCGCGCCATTGCCCCGCGTCTGGGCTTCCTGAGGAGATAGGCCTTGCTGCTGACGCCGCGCGAAAAGGACAAGCTGCTCATCGCCATGGCCGCCGAGGTGGCGCGCAAGCGCCTCGCCCGTGGGGTGAAGCTGAACTTCCCCGAGGCGGTGGCGCTCATCACCGATTTCGTGGTGGAAGGGGCACGCGATGGCCGCACGGTCGCCGATCTCATGGCGGCGGGCGCCCATGTGCTGACCACGGAGCAAGTAATGCCCGGCATCTCGGAAATGCTCCACGACATCCAGGTGGAGGCGACCTTTCCAGACGGTACGAAGCTCGTGACGGTTCACCACCCCATCCGTGGAGAAGCGTCGGACGATGTGCCGGGGGAGGTCACCACCGTGCCCGGCCAGATCGTGTTCAATGAAGGCGCCGAGCGGGTGACGCTCACCGTCGCCAATACCGGCGACCGTCCGATTCAGGTGGGCAGCCATTATCATTTCTTCGAGACCAACCCGGCGCTCGCATTCGACCGCGATCAGGCCCGCGGCATGCGGCTCGACATCGCCGCCGGCACCGCCGTGCGCTTCGAGCCGGGCGCGACGCGGGAGGTGACGCTGGTGCCCTTCGGCGGCAAGCGTGAAGTGTTCGGCTTCCGGGGCGCGGTAGCGGGAAAACTGTAAGCGCTATCGTGCCGGAATGCCGACCACGGCATTTTTTCAAGCGGTCTGACCGCCCGAAACCATCGCCTGACGTGAACCGAGACGCTCGGTTCTGACAAGGATGAGCCCATGTCTACCCCCGCCCATCTGCCCCGTTCCGCTTATGCCCACATGTTCGGCCCCACCACCGGCGACAAGATCCGCCTCGCCGACACTTCGCTCATCATCGAGGTCGAGAAGGATTTCACCATCTATGGCGAAGAGGTGAAGTTCGGCGGCGGCAAGGTGATCCGCGACGGCATGGGCCAGAGCCAGGTGACCAACGCCAACGGCGCGGTTGACACCGTCATCACCAATGCCGTGGTGCTGGACCATTGGGGGGTCGTGAAATGCGACGTTGGCCTTTCCGGCGGGCTGATCGTGAAGCTCGGCAAGGCGGGCAATCCCGACGTGCAGAGCGGGGTAGACATCATCATCGGCCCCGGCACGGAAGTGATTGCGGGTGAAGGCAAGATCCTGACCGCTGGCGGCTTTGACAGCCACATCCATTTCATCTGCCCGCAGCAGATCGAGGAGGCGCTGGCCTCGGGCATCACCACCATGCTGGGCGGCGGCACCGGCCCGGCCACAGGCACCTTCGCCACCACCTGCACCCCCGGTCCCTGGCACATTGCCCGCATGATCGAAGCGGCGGACGCCTTTCCCATGAACCTCGCCTTCGCAGGAAAGGGCAATGCCTCGCTACCGGCGGCGCTGGAGGAGATGGTGCGAGCAGGGGCTTGCGCGCTAAAGTTGCATGAGGATTGGGGCACCACTCCCGCTGCCATTGATTGCTGCCTCTCGGTGGCGGATGCCTTCGACGTGCAGGTGATGATCCATTCGGACACGCTGAACGAAAGCGGCTTCGTGGAGGACACCATCGCCGCCTTCAAGGGCCGCACCATCCACGCCTTCCATACCGAAGGGGCGGGCGGCGGGCATGCGCCTGACATCATCAAGGTGGCAGGCCTGCCGAACGTGTTGCCGTCTTCCACCAATCCGACCCGGCCCTATACCCGCAACACCATCGACGAGCATCTGGACATGCTCATGGTGTGCCACCATCTCGACCCCTCGATCGCCGAGGATCTCGCCTTCGCCGAAAGCCGCATCCGCAAGGAAACCATCGCCGCGGAAGACATTCTCCACGACCTCGGCGCGCTCTCCATGATGAGTTCGGACAGCCAGGCCATGGGCCGCGTGGGTGAAGTGGTGATCCGCACCTGGCAGACGGCGGACAAGATGAAGCGCCAGCGCGGCGCCTTGCCGGGCGAAACTGGCGACAACGACAATCTGCGCGCGCGGCGCTATATCGCGAAATACACCATCAATCCCGCCATCGCGCACGGCATGTCGCGCCATATCGGTTCCGTCGAGGCGGGGAAGCTTGCCGACCTCGTGCTCTGGTCACCGGCCTTCTTCGGCGTGAAGCCGGACCTGGTGCTGAAGGGCGGGGTCATCGCTGTGGCACAGATGGGCGATCCCAACGCCTCTATCCCGACCCCGCAACCTGTGCACTATCGCCCCATGTTCGGCGCGTACGGACGCGCGCGCACCGGTTCTTCCCTCACTTTCGTTTCCAAGGCGGCGATCGAGGATGGGCTGGCGGCGAAGCTCCAGACCGCCAAGCGGCTGGTGGCGGTGGAAAATGTGCGCGGCGGTATCGGCAAGAAGGATATGGTGCTCAACAATGCCACGCCCCATATCGAGGTGGACGCCGAGACCTATGACGTGCGTGCGGATGGGGAATTGCTCATCTGCGAGCCGGCGGAGGTTCTCCCCATGGCGCAACGCTATTTCCTGTTCTGAGGTCTCCCATGCTCCGCGCTAATGTCGTCGTCCGCCGCCCTGCCGTCCGCGAGGAAAAGGTGGTGGACACCATCGTGCTCGATCATCAGGCGCGACACCGCCGCAGGGTTGCCATGACCGGGACCAGCGGCCTGGAATTCCTGCTCGATCTGGAAAAGGCGACGCTGCTCGACCATGGCGACGCGCTGAAGCTGGAGGATGGCTCCCTTGTGCGCATCGAGGCTGCGCCGGAGAAACTGATCGAGGTGCGCACCGGCAGTCCGCTGCGGCTCATGAAGGTGGGCTGGCATCTGGGCAACCGGCATGTGCCGACAGAGATCACCGAGGACGCGCTCTATATCGCCTATGATCATGTGCTGGTGGAGATGGTGCGCGGTCTTGGCGCCAGCGCCGCCCCGGTGCTGCGGCCCTTCCGGCCCGAGCGCGGCGCCTATGAGGCGGCGGAAGCCCATGGGCATGCGCACGATCATGCACACGAACACGACCACGCAGGGCACGATCACCCTCATGAGCCGGGGCATCATGCCCATGCCGAGAGCCACGCGGAAGCGCACGCCTGCGGCTGCGGCTGCGGCCACGATCACAGCCACGATCATGGACAGGCCCAAGATCATGCCCACCACGATCATGCCCGCCACGATCATGATCACGCCCACGAACATGCCGCGGCGTCTTCTGCCAGTGCGTCCGCCCATGTTCATGGCCCCGAGTGTGGGCACGACCACGCCCATTCTCATGATGCCAGCCACGGCGGGGACAAATCCCACCGCCATGGCTGATTCCACCGGCGGTGCGCACCCTGGGGCGCTCGATCTTCTGCCGCTGCTGGCTTGGCTGTCCCCCGCCTTCCCCGTGGGGGCCTATGCCTATTCCCATGGGCTGGAATGGGCGGTTGAAGCCGGCGACATCAGGACCGAGGCGAGCCTGCGCGCGTGGCTTGAAGACCTTCTCAGCCAAGGTCTTGGCCGCAATGACGGCATCCTGTTCACCCAGGCCATGGCGGCGGTCGCGGCCGACGAGGACGCGCGGCTGGAAGAGGTGAATGCGCTTGCCGTGGCGCTTGCGCCATCGGCCGAACTGCGGCTGGAGACCTGCCAGCAGGGGCGCAGCTTTCTCGACGCGGTCTGCGCCGCCTGGCCGACGCCGGCACTCATCGACCATGCGCGGCATCTGAAGGGGGAGGTGGCCTATCCCGTGGCGGTGGGCCTTGCGGCTGCGGCCCACGGCGTTCCCGCGCCTACCGCCACCGAAGCTTTCCTATTGGCGATGATGCAGAATCTGGTCTCCGCCGCCATTCGCCTCGCCCCCATCGGACAGACCGCGGGCACGCGGGTCGTCGCAGCCCTGGCGCCGCAGGTGCGGGCGTTGGCGGCGCAGATTCCCCTGCTCACTCTGGATGATGTGGGGAGCGCCACCTTCCGGGCCGATCTCGGCACCTTCCGCCACGAAACCCAATATACAAGGCTGTTCCGCTCATGAGCACATCGGCAAATGGTCCGCTTCGCGTCGGTATCGGCGGACCGGTGGGGTCGGGCAAGACGGCGTTGATGGAGGCGCTCTGCAAGGCGTTCCGGACCCGGTACGATATCTGCGCCATCACCAACGACATCTACACCAAGGAGGATGCCCGCATCCTCACGGTCGCCGGGGCGCTGGAGCCGGAGCGAATTCTTGGTGTGGAAACAGGGGGTTGCCCGCATACGGCGATCCGCGAGGACGCCTCCATTAACCTGCGGGCGGTGGCGGATATGCAGGCCAAATTCCCCAATCTCGATATCGTCCTGATCGAATCCGGTGGCGACAACCTGGCGGCCACCTTTTCCCCCGAACTGGCCGATATCACCATCTATGTCATTGATGTTGCAGGGGGAGAGAAGATTCCGCGCAAGGGGGGGCCGGGGATTACGCGGTCTGACCTGCTGGTGGTGAACAAGACCGACCTTGCGCCCATGGTCGGCGCCGACCTCTCCGTGATGGAAGCCGATACCCAGCGCATGCGGGCCGGGCGGCCCTATGTTTTTGCCTCCATTCGCAATGGGTTGGGGGTGGAGGTGGTGAGCGCCTTCATCGAAAAGGCGGGGGGCCTCGCCGCGCGCGGGTGAGCGCCGGGCGCTCCGGCCCGGCCGTGCCGCCAGCGCTGGTGTGCGGAGAAGAACGGGCTAGAAATCCTCGGTGTTCGCGGTTTTCGCAGCCGGAATTCGCAAATTCCGCAGACGTTCGCCAGGGCGAACAAAAAATGCGCGCAACCCCCAGGGCGCGCGCACTTTTCATACATTCAAAAAATGTGAAACCAGCCGCCCGAAACCAGCCGCCCGAAACCAGCCCCCGAGAGCCGCCCCCCGAAACCCGCCCCCGAAAGCCGGAGCCCGATCCCGGTCAGTCCTTCGCGCGTTCCACATAAGAGGCGTCGGCGGTCATCACCACCACGCGGGTGCCGGTGGCGACGTGGGGCGGCACCATGGTGCGCACGCCGTTGGAGAGCATGGCCGGCTTATAGGAGGAGGAGGCGGTCTGCCCCTTCACGGTCGGCTCGGTGTCGACGATCTCCAGGGTCACGCGCTGCGGCAGCTCGATGGCGATGGCGACGCCGTTGTGCATGGAGACCATGCATTCCATGCCTTCCTGGAGATACACCGCCATGTCGCCGACCACGTCTTTCGTGACGGTGATCTGGTCGTAATTCTCCGGGTTCATGAAGGTGTAGCCGTCGCTGTCCTGATAGAGATAGGTGTGCGGACGGTCTTCCACATAGGCGCGTTCCACCTGCTCGGTGGTGCGATAGCGCTCGGAGATCTTCACCCCGTCGGAGATGCGGCGCATGTCCATCTGGGTGACGGGCGTGCCCTTGCCGGGATGGATGTTCTCGGCGCTCAGGATGACGTAGAGCTTGTCGTCGATATCGACCACATTGCCTTTGCGCAGAGAGCTGGCGATGACCTTGACCACGGTATGTCTTCCTCGAACGGCTTGGGGCGCCCGGGCGCCCTTGATCGGGGCGCAACATAGCGATCTTCTCGCTTTTCGCCACCCTTGCCGGCCGCTTTTGTGCGCCGACGCAAGTGTTTTTCCGCCCCGCTCCACTGTTTATTCGCGCGGTGCGCAGGGATGAGCGCCCCGTCCTCCCCCTGGTGGAGCCCGGATCGCCACCAGGACAAGCGCCCCTTCCTTGCCGCCCGTGGCCGCATCACGAACGCCATCCGCGCCCATTTCGCGGACCAGGGCTTTACGGAAGTCGAGACCCCCATCCTCCAGCGCTCGCCCGGCAATGAGGCGCATCTGCACGCCTTTTCAACCGTTTGGCGCGCGCCCGATGGCGCCTTGACGCCGCTTTATCTGCGCACCTCGCCGGAGTTCACGGCCAAGAAGCTGCTGGCGGCGGGGGAAACGCGCATCTTCGAGCTGGCCCGCGTGTTTCGAGATCGCGAGAAGGGCGCCACCCACCATCCCGAATTCACCATGCTGGAATGGTATCGGGCGGGGGAGCCCTATGAAACCCTGATGGAAGATTGCGCGGCCCTGCTGGCGCTCGCCGCGCGGGCGGGGGGCGTCGCGCGCTTCTCCTGGCGCGGACAAGAGTGCGACCCGTTCGCGCCGCCCGAGCGGCTCACTCTGGTGGAGGCGTTCGCCCGCCATGCCGGCATCGATCTTTCGCCGCTCCTGGCACAGCCGGGGGAGGAGCCGCAGGCCGCCCCCCTGGCGCAGGCGGCGCGCGCCGCCGGGGTGCGGGTGGCGGATGACGACACCTGGGCGGATATCTTCTCCAAGGTGCTGGTGGAGCGCATCGAGCCCCATCTCGGCCGGGGGCGGGCGACGCTATTGTGCGACTATCCCACCAGCGAGGCGGCGCTGGCCCGGCCCAAGCCCGCCGATCCGCGCGTCGCCGAGCGGTTCGAGCTTTATGCCTGCGGGGTGGAACTGGCCAATGCCTTCGGCGAACTGACCGACCCGCAAGAGCAGCGCCGCCGGTTCGAAGTGGAGATGGCGGAAAAGGCCCGCCTCTATGGCGAGCGCTATCCCCTCGACGAAGGCTTTTTGGCCGCCCTCGCCCTCATGCCCCCCGCCAGCGGCTGCGCTCTCGGCCTCGACCGGCTGGCGATGCTGGCGAGCGGCGCGCGCAGCGTGGACGATGTGCTGTGGGCGCCGGTGGAGGTTTGAGGGGGGATTTCCTATCTAGGAAATATCAAGCATTCGCTTGTAATAAAATATTACCTTGTCCTCATCTTGTGCTGCAAATTAGCGTTGGAATCAATGTTGAGATGGCCTAAATGAAGTGTTGAATATTTTGAAAATAACGCGCGACGGGGGGGGAATGACCAAACTTTTAAGGGAAATCGATTTTGGTGAGACGGATGCGAACGCCGAATGGATCATTTCATTACGCTCGAATATCGAGCCGCTGTACATCCGCGCCTGGAGCCCGCCAGAAGTAAATAACTATGACGCATTTTTAAATGGGCAGAAATTTATAGTAACAGGCCAAAAAGGCACTGGAAAAACGGCAATATTGAGACATATGGAAAGGCAAGCATTTTCGTCGGGGTTTAGTACTGAATTTATTGTTTTCAAGAGCGAAATTATGAGGGAAGCTGAATTAATAAAAGTAGATAGCGGCAATATTAATGGAGCTGTTCTCGAAGAAGAAAATTTAAAGACTGGCAAATTTTATTATCATGCCATCAAGCGTGTTATGGTTTCTTTGTTGATCTCGAAATTGTCGACCGTAGAAATGGACGATAATTTTCAAGAACGAGATTTTATGGGGAGGCTATTTGGAAAATCAGGGAAAGATGCGCTGAGGGTGGCTTTTGATTCTATTTTAAACATAGTTCAAACGTACGAAATTGATGTCACTAAGCTTACAAAAGGACTTATTAAGGTCGATCCCGGCCAGCTTTTGAAGAAATCGAATGATGATTTGCTTAGTCGGGCGGTTCGACTTGCGCGTGATCAAGGGTTGAAGTTGCGCTTATTTTTTGACGAAATGCATTTTGCGTTCCGGGATAAGGAATCTTTACGTTCTGATGCGGCATTGGTGCGCGATACAATTCTTGTAGTTCAAGCTCTTAATGAACGATTCGCTGAAGAGCGACTTGATATTGTCGTCTACATTGCGCTTCGGAAGGAGTTTTTGGACCAACCCGAGATCGCTCAAGCAGATGTTGTGCATGTCATAGAATCCTACGGAGAGGCGATAACATGGGAGCATCACCCAGCAGCAAATAATCATCCTATATTCGATTTTATAACTCTTCGATTTAAAGCGGCAATGGGTAATAACTTCTCTAGAACTGATATGTTTAATACTTACCTCAAAGAGATAGATCCCCTTGATTTGCTTGAATACACGTGGTCAAAACCTAGGGATATAGTGAGATTTTTTAAAACGGCGCAGAGTTTTGACGGAAACACAGTTATTATACAGAGTCATAAATATAAAGCAATAATAAAAAAATATTCATATCAGGCGTGGCAAGAAAGTAAATCTGCTCTCGCTGCTTTTATGCCAGTGGATGCTTTGCCTGTTCTCGAGCGTGGGCTTAAGGTGTTGATTTCAGGTCAATTTGATGGTAGTATAAAAATAAATTTTGATAAATTTAAAAGTGAAATGAAGCCTGCCTTTGAAAAGGCGAGGGTGGCTGGAGTAAAGTATGACCTAGATGAATTTTGTAATGTTTTATACATGATGGGTGTTTTTTATTATGTGTATACAGATGCTAATGGAAAGATGATATATCACCAGTATCATCGAGGTAATACGAATCCGACACAGACCGGAGAGGTCAGAATTCATGCCGCTGTTGCAAAGGCGCTTGGTTAAGTTGGCGCCATCAAGCCATTAAGCTTGGACTGCGATGGGCGTGCACGTCGGCAGCCTCCTTCCGGCCGTCCGCGCTGCGGCGGAGCGGCGCGCGGTGTGGTCATCTTCAAATCCAATCTGTATGAGGCAGTACTGCAATCGCTGGCGTCTGCTGGGACCACCATGAGCTTCGCCAATCCCGCTCCCGCCCGCGGCGAGACCTTGTTAGCGCTCGGCCTATACCTCGTGGGCAAGCGCCGGGAATGTGAGCCAGATGGCCTTGATCGCTTTATGCTATAAAATCTGACTCATGGCGCTCAGCTTGGTCCCCCCGATCACGCGCAGGTGTTCGCGCCTTCCGGTAATCGAAAACCTTCCCCCCGACCTCCGCCATGATCCCGTGCCAAATGACGCGGCCGCTGTGCCTGCGGCCTGAACGAGGAGTTCGTCATGGATTCCACGCCAGTCGCGCCCGCCGCCGATCCCGCCCTCGACGGGCTTCAGGGTCTGGTACGCGAACCCTTTTCCCGGCGCGGCGTCGTCATGACGGGCCTGATGTCGCAAGCGCCGTCCTCGCTCCAGTTCAACCGAGATGCCGGGAGCAAACTTAGCAACCTCGCCTGAGGGCTAAAACCGAGTAGCTCGCCTCCTCGCGCCTCCACCCTCCCCCACCCGAAACAAAATGGCCCAACCCGCTCCGACGCCTTGTGGAATCCCCCGCCCCCGATGAGAGTGTCCCCCAAGGGGAGGGCAATATGGGGCAGCGGGGGCAGTTTGCCGCGCGGGGCGGGCGGGCAGGGGTTTTGGCCTTAAGGAATTCGGCCTTAAAGGCTTGGACCGCAAGAGCTTGCGCCGCGATGGGCGGGCTTCTCGGCGTTCTGCTTTGCGGCGGGCCGGCGCTGGCGCAGAGCAGCGCGTGGGATGCCGCCATCTCCAATTCCAATTGGTATGTGGGCGTGCCGAACCTCTTGGCCTATGCCGCGCCCAGCACCAGCTTCGCCAATCCCGTCCCCATCGGCGACCAGACCCTGTGGACGCTCGGCCCCTCCACCAACGGCGTGTTCGCCGGCACCAGCAGCGCCCAGCTTGCCATCGGCCCGCTGCTCACCTCCTCGGACTCCAACATCCAGGGGCGGGTGACGCCGGACGGCGCCATCACCATGGTGTTCACCCCCACCACCGGCGGCACCAGCACCATCGGCCTCGGGCAGATGCGCACGCGCGGCGGCGTCACCGAGATGGAAATGCAGATGATCACCGGCTCCAGCCTGCTGGTCTCCCATTGGGCCTATATGCTGCCGTACGATCCCGCGACCTTCACCCCGCCGCCTCCGGCGCCGGTGCCCACCAATGCCTCGCCCCAATGGGCCTGGACCGCCGGCACCCCCTGGCGGGTGGTGAGCCCCGGCCTGTTCGGCTCCGCGGCGCCGGGCACCTTCATCATCACCACTTACAAGAACGGCTATTTCTGGGGGCAGGGGGTGGGCCCCGATGGCGCGGCGAGCGGCTTCACCGTGCTCGGCTCCATCACCCCCGAAGGCAAGGTGCTCTACAACGTCATCTCCAATGCCCAGCTTTATAGCCTCTACGGCACCATCGCGGGCGATGCCTCCACCGCGCAGATGCTGCTCGGCGCCTATGATGCGCTCGGCACGTTCGACGGCGACCTGACCTATCTCCAGGTGGTGCGCCCCTATGGCGAGACCGCCGCCGCCCTGGGCAACCGCTCCGCCCTCGGTGCCGCCGCTACCCTCTATGCCATCGCCGGCACCGAGGCCGGCCTCACCGGCGCGTTCGCCCCCGCAACCGGCGTGCTGAATGCGCTCTCCGGCTCCGCGCTCTCCGCTGCGCTGGGCCAGACCGTGCCGGTTCTGGCGGGCGAGGGGACGCAGGCGACCGCCAATTCCCAGCGCCTGTTGCAGCAGGTGGTGCTGGATCGCCTCGCCGCCGTGCGCGCCGGCGATGCCGGCTCCGCGCCGGGCGCGCCGATGCAGAATGCGCCGATGCAGAACACGTCGCAAAATGCCTGGATGCGGCCGCTCGGCGTTGCGCTCGGCCAATCCGCCCGCGACGGCGCGCCGGGCTCCAGCGCCACGGGGGGCGGGTTCATCGCCGGGCTCGATCAGGCGGTCTCGCCCGCGCTCATTCTCGGCGGCTTCTTCGCCTACACCTATACCGGCATCGACGGGACCACCGCCGCCATCCCCGGCAGCCTCGACGTTTCCAGCTATCTGCTCGGCATCTACGGCGCCGCCGCGCTCGCACCCGGCCTGGAGATGGACGTGCGGCTCGATCTCGGCCTCAACCGCAATGCGGCGAGCCGCACCCTCTCCTTCTTCAACGCGCGCGCCACGGCCGCCTATGACGGCACCTCGGGCCATGCCGGCATCGGCCTGAAATATGCCGTGCCGCTGGGCGAGCGCCTCACGCTCACGCCCTCGGTGCGGCTGGATTATCTGCAGATCGACACCGATGCCTATCGCGAGAGCGGGGCGGGGGCGCTCAATCTTGCGGTGAAGTCCCAGCTCTACCGGGAAATGTTCGTCACCTCCGACCTCAAGGCCGACTACCGGATCGCCGACGGGGTGCGGGTGAGCGTGCATGGCGGGGTCGGCTACAACACCTATGGCGACCCCGGCGCCCTCGTCGCCAGCTTCCAGGGCGGCGGCGCGGCGTTCGCCACATCGGGCATCGACGCTTCCCCCTGGCTGTTCTCCGCCGGCGCCGCTCTGGTGGGATTCGAGGGCGCGCGATGGAGCTTCGGCGCCCATTACGACCTCCAGGCCAGCCCCTCGGGCTATCTGGGCCAGATGGCGGCGCTTTCCCTGCGGCTGAAGATCTGAGCGCTGGCGCGGGCCGGCGGGGGCGATCACGCGCAGGTGTTCGCGGCCGCGGTCCCGCAATACCCCTGTGCCCTACTTCTCGCCCGCGTCCCGTGGCACAGGACGGGGCCGCTCAGCCTGCGGCCAGCACACGGAGATCGCCATGGACACATCCCCCATCGCGCCTGCCGCCGATCCCGCCCTCGACGGGCTTCAAGGATTGGTGCGCGACCCCTTTTCCCGGCGCGGCTTCGTCATGACCGGCCTGATCGCCGGCATCACCCTCGCCACCACCTCGGTGGAGGCGCAGGCGATCCACACCGATTCCGCCGGCCTGGTGGCGGGCGAGGTGAAGATCCCCACCGCCGACGGCGCCATGCCCGGCTATCGCGCCATGCCGCAGGGCAACGGCCCGTTCCCCCTGGTGCTGGTGGTGGAGGAGATTTTCGGCGTCCACGAATATATCAAGGACATCTGCCGCCGCCTCGCCAAGCAGGGCTATTGCGCCGTCGCGCCGGAGCTTTACGCCCGCCAGGGCGATCTCACGGGCATGACCGACATCCAGCAGATCGTGCGCGACATCATCTCCAAGAAGCCCGACGCCGAGCTGCTTTCCGACCTCGACGCCACGGTGGCCTGGGCGGTGAAGAGTTCACATGGCGACGAAAACCGCCTCGCCGTCACCGGCTTCTGCCGGGGCGGGCGCGCGGTGTGGCTCTATGCGGCGCACAATCCCAAGCTGAAGGCCGCCGTCGCCTGGTACGGCCCGCTCGGCGGCGCACGCACCGACATCCAGCCCAAGACCGCCGCCGACGTCGCCGCCGACCTCAAGGCCCCCGTGCTCGGCCTCTATGGCGGCGCCGACACCGGCATCCCGGTCGCCGACGTGGAGAAGCAGCGCGACACGGCGCGGGCCGCCGGCAAGAGCGTGGAGATCGTGGTCTATCCCGACACGCCCCACGCCTTCCATGCGGACTATCGTCCGAGCTATCGTCGCGAGCCGGCCGAGGACGGCTGGCGGCGCATGCTCGCCTGGTTCAAGCAATACGGCGTCGGCTGAGCCTGGGGCCGCACGCGCGGACGCGAGGGGCGGGCGGATGCGCCCGCGCCACGCTCTTTCGGGGGAGCTTATCATGCAGCGCCGTTCACAGATCACCAGCGCGCCCGCCGCCGTCCCCGCCGCCGCGTCGGGCGCCCTTGCCAGCGGTGTACTTGCCGGCGGCGCGTTCGCATTGGGCGCGTTCGCGGTGGGTGCGCTGGCGGTGGGGGCCTTGGCGATCGGCGCGCTGGCGATCGGCCGGCTGGCCATCCGGCGCGGCCGCATCCGCACGCTCACCATCGATGAGCTGACGGTGAACAAGCTCACCGTGACCACGCTGAACATCCAGCCGCCGCCCGGCGCGTGACGCGACCCGGACCGAGGCGGGTATCTGCGTCCTAACGGAGCCCGTCTTCCGGGGGCCCGCGCCTCAGGGCGCGGGTGCGACGGGCGCCGCGGGCGTGGCGACCGTGCCGGGCAGGATGCCGACGTTCCGGTTGATGCCTGATATCTGGATGCCGTCCAGTTCGATGGTGCTGGGCATGTCGCCGACGGTGGCGGCCCGGGCTGCGATCTGGCCGCGCAGGGCCGGGGCGAGTTCGGCAAGCTGAGCGAACTTGCCGTGGTTCATGGGGTCGAGGGCCTTCACATTGGTCATGTCCACCACCACGGCGCCCAAGGCCACCAGTTCCGCGTCATTGGTGTAATTGCCGAGCCGCACCTTGCCGCCGGCCAGGAAATCCGAGAAGCCGAGCGCCTTGTCGTCGCGCGAGACGATGACGATGAACGGCTTCTCCGGCTTGCCGAAGCGCTTGAGCTGGGATTTGAACACGTCCACGTCGATATCGGGCGCGGCGAGGATGATGTTGCCGATGCGGTTGGGCGGAATGCCCTTGCCGGCGATCTTCATCTGCCGCAGCGCCTCCACGGTCACCCAATTGCCCATGGAATGGGCCATGATGGTGATCTTCTCGGCCTTGCTGGAGGCGACGAGGCTCAGCGTATTTTCGAGATTGTCGCGGGCGGCGGTGGCGCTGTTGTTGTCGTAGACATAATCCTCGGTCTTGCCGCGCGAGGCCCAGGAGAACAGCACCGGCACGCCGGGCACGTCGGAATCATGGTCCATCTGGGTGAGGCGATACAGCGCCTCGGAGAACATGGTGTTGTAGCCATGCACGAACACCAGCACGTTCTTGTGGCCTGCAGGGAGGGCGGCCAGCTGGGTGTTGAGGTCGCGCACGAAGTCCTGATCGGTGTCGCGATAGACCGCAGCGTGCACGACCATGTCGGTCGCGGGGATTGCCGGGCGCCTGTTTCGGCCATTCGATGCCGCCGGGCTTATGCGAGGGCGGTACGGTGAGCGTCACGGTCGCAAAGTCGAGCCCGTTCCCGCGCTCGCCGCTGAACAGGGTTCCGGGGCGCGGGTCGCGGGCGCGGGTGGTCGCGACCAGAATGGTGTGGGGCTTTGCGCCCTGCGCCTCGGCGAGGTTCGGCGTCAGCACGTCGGCGCCGGGCCGATCCGCGCAGCCGGCGAGCAGGGTCGTCGCAGCCAGGAAGAGGGCGATGAGGGGCAGGGCGGCACGGGGGGTGGCAACAAGGGGCGTCGCGCGGCGCGCGTCGCATGAAATCTGCTTGAATGTGAAAATCACGTACCGTCCTGCCCCGATCCAAGGTCGTCCCGCACTGTCATCATAGCAGAAGCCTTCGCCGCACGGCCATTGGCACTTCTTAGCCGCATAGAGATGCTTAATGCAGGGGGGAGATGGGTGGCGTTTGCGCGCTTTCCCCCTCACCCCGGCCCTCTCCCCGTGGGGGAGAGGGGGAGCCGTTGTGGGCTTGAGAACGGGGACTCTGGACCGGGCCATGACTCACCTCTCCCCGTGGGGGAGAGGTCGGCCGCGGAGCGGGCGGGTGAGGGGGGCGACCGCGCCGGCCGCGAGGCTCAGCCGCGCTCGGCGAGCGGGTGGGTGCGCAGGCGCATGGGATCGTAGAACGGCGTGCGCACCACGTTGGCCTCATAACTCTTGCCATCGTCCACCACGGTGACGGCGGTGCCGAGCGCGGTGAGCGTGGGCAAGAGCGAGACCAGCGCCAGCGACTTCATGAGGTGCTGGCTGAACACGGTGGAATTCACCGTGCCCACTTCCTGCCCGTCCTTGAAGATCTTGGCGCCTGGCGTGATGGCGGCAAAATGCTGCACTTCGAGCCCCGCCTGGTGGCTGCGCTCGGTGCCCTTGCGGGCGATCAGGGCCGCCTTGCCGCGAAAATCCGGCTTGGAGAGGTCCACCGTCCAGTCCATCAGCACTTCCCAGGGGGTGGTGTCCTTGTGGGGCATGTCGAACGGGAAGAACAGCAGGGCGGCTTCGACGCGGCCGATATCCAGGCAATCCCACGACACCGGCATGATGCCGTAGGGCTTGCCGGCCTCCAGGATCTTGTCCCACACCTCGACCGCGTCCTTGGCCTTGACGAACACCTCATAGCCGCGCTCGCCGGAATAGCCGCCGCGGGCGATGGACACCTCGATGCCGTAGAGGGTGGTGGGCGCATGGCCGAAATAGGGGATGGAGGCCATGTCCAGCGGGGTGTCGGGATCGAGGATCTCCAGCGCCTTCGGCCCCTGCAGCGAGAGGATGTGCACGTCGTCGTCGCGCGCGAAGGTGACGTCGAGGCCCTCGGTCAGCAGGGGCAGCACCTCCTCGGTGGCGCCGCCGCCGTGGGAGAGGCGATAGCTGGTGGGGCTGTCGCAATAGATCAGCACGTCGTCGATCAACCCGCCGTCCTCTCCGACCATGGAAGAGATCATGGAGCGGCCCGGCGCGATCTTTGCAACATCCGACGTGACGAGACGGTTGAGGAAGGCAGTGGCGTCGGGACCTGAGACAGCGACGATCTTCAGCGCCGAAACGTCGATCAGGCCGGCGCGGTTGCGCACCGCCTCGGTCTCCTCATAGGGGTCGGTGGCGTAATGCTGGGGAAGAGCGGTGTCGTTCCAGGATTCCTCCAGCTTCGACCCGAGCGCGCGATGGCGTTCGTTGAGGATCGACTGGCGCAATGGGATGGGGCTCATTCTTGGTGTCCCTCGGGGCTCTGCAAGGCGGGGCCATCCTTGAGCGATAGGCATTTTCTGTCAATTACTTTTCCTGAGAAGAAATCTTTTGGATAATGTGCCCGTAAAATAGGCTTCTCAAAATATCCAAGCCTTTGCTTTTGCGCGATATGCCTATTTTGAAAGCAATTACGTGCCTGCTTTTGGTTCTTGCGTCCGACCGTGCATTTGGCAATCTGTTTCTGCGGCGGCAAAAAAGTTCACTGAGGGGAACAGGCGCGCCGTGCACATTCACCGCCCGCGTGCTGAGGCGCCGGGCGTTCGGAGCAAGCGTCATGTCGCACGTCAAAATGTGGGGCCAGGAAGAATTCTGGGGCCTCGGGTTCGAATGGGACCCGCAATGGCTCCTCACCCCCGCTCAGAAGGAGTTGCAGGGCAAGCTCATCGCCTTGTGCGAGACCACGCTGCGCGCCAACGCCATCGAGAGCGACGCCCAATACATCTATCCCCGCAAGAATTTCGAGGCGCTCGCGACCCTCGGCCTGCTTTCGCTCACCGTGCCGAAGGATCTCGGCGGCCTCGGTGAAAGCCATGTCTGCGCCGCCATGGTGGTGGAAACCATCGCCCGCTACGGCTGCCCCTCCACCGCCATGTGCTACACCATGCATCTCGGCGCCGTGGCCGCGGCCCTGCTGCGCTATCACGAGAATGCCCGCCTGACCGACATTCTCAAGCGGCTCGACGCCGACGTGCTGATCGGCACGCTCTCCTATTCCGATCCCGAGACCGGCTCGCACTTCTGGTATCCCATCTCCTCCAAGGCGGAAGCCTATGGCGAGGGCTGGAAGATCACCAAGAAGGCCTCCTGGACCACCTCCGGCGGCTTTGCCGACTGGTACATCCTCCAGACCACCAGCCCCGGCTTCTCCGGCGATTATTCCGATCTCTCCTGCTTCCTGGTGCTCAAGGACGACGTGAAGTCCAATCCGTCCGAATGGGACGGCCTCGGCCTGCGCGGCAACCAGTCCGGCCCGATCCAGGTGGAAGGCGTGGTGATCCCCAAGGATGCCATGGTCGGCCCCATCGGCGACGGCGCGAAATCCAATGACGAGGTGGTGGACCCGTTCTTCCTCACCTGCTCCTCCGCCTGCTGGAACGGCATCTCGCTCGCGGTCATCGACATCGCCAAGCGCCACACCACCCGCAAGACCCACAATGACGTGGGCATGCGCGTCGCCGACTATCCGACCATCCAGGATTATGTCGGCGAGGCGATCATGGACACCAACACCTGCCGCGCCTTCGTCTTCCAGATGGCCCAGGCGCTCGACAGCGTGACCAACAATTGCGACTGGTCGATCCACAAGGACCTCGACGTGCTGCCGCGCTCGGCGCTGCTGCATTGGCTCTGGCAGGTGAAGTTCGAGGCCGCCAAGAACGTCACCCATGTCACCGACAAGATGCTGCACGCCTGCGGCGGCACGGGCTATCGCCCGGCGCTGCAGATCGAGCGCTATCTGCGCGACGGCAAGGCCGGCTGGGTGATGGGGCCGACCAACGAAGTGCTGCGCCAGTTCGTCGGCAAGGCCTCGCTGCTGGGCTTCGAGAGCCTCGATTACTGGAACAAGTCCATCAACCAGCGCATGCTCAACAACGAAGTGAAGAAGATGGACGACGCGCAGAAGCGCGCCTTCGCCGAGAAGCTCCTCGCCGAGCTTCAGCCGGCCAAGGTGGCGTGAACCGCGCCGCCATGCAGCCGGACGCGGGACGCCGCGGCACGGATGCGCACCGGGGGGGACAAGGCTTGTCCCCCCTGCCGGCTTCCGTCACCCTCGCCGCTTCGGGCGTTCCGCACGGCATCGGCGGACGCGGGAGCGAGGAGCGCCTTCACGTCATGACCCAAATCGATCTCGACGCCCGCTTCGATCCGCGCGAACTGCGCAACGTGCTCGGCCGGTTCGCCACCGGCATCGCCGTGGTGCTGGGCCGCGACGCGGAAGGGCCGCTCGGCGTGACGGTGAATTCCTTCTCCTCGGTCTCCCTCGACCCGCCGCTGATCCTGTTCTCCATGGCCCGCTCGCTGCATTCGCTGGCGCGGCTGGAAGCTTTGGATTTCTTCACCGTCAACGTGCTGCTGGAGGGGCAGGAGGAATTGTCCAACCGGTTCGCGCGCGGCGGTCCCGACAAGTTCGCCAATCTCGAACTCCACGAGGGCCATTCGGGCGCGCCGCTGCTGCGCCCGGCCCATGCGTCCTTCGAATGCGCCGCCTACGCCCATTATGACGGCGGCGACCATGAGATTTTCGTTGGCCGGGTGGTGCATTTCCATGCCGAGGGCGAGGGCGCACCGCTCATCTATTACCGCGGGCGCTATCGCTCGCTCACCGATCCGGACTGAAACTCATGGATGCCATCACCGCGCCTCCCCTGACGTCCGGCTCTCCCCCAACGCCCCGCGCGCCGGCCGAGCGCGGCGTGGTGCGCGGCGGCGGCTGCGCCGCCTTTGTCCTGCAGGCGGGCGATGAAATCCGCATCACCGATCCCGAGGGCTTTCAGGCCGCCGACATCTTCGCCTTCGACGCTTCGGGCCTTGCGGCAGTGCAGGCCTTGGGCCTCGATGCGGCCCCGCTCGGCGCGCCGCTCGCCGCGCGGTTGAACGGGGAAGGCGGCGCGGACGTGGCGCGCCTCTTCGCGACGCGCGGCATCGATCCCGCCGCCTTAGCCCGCACCGTGCTCGGGGATGACGCGCCCGGTGGGCGCGTGAGCCTGACCGCGCTGCGCGACCTGTTGGTGATCGTTGCCGCCGGCGGTCCGCTGATGGCGCCGGACGAGCAGACGCCCCCGACGGACCTGAAGGTGGAGATTACCCGCATCGCCGGCTCCCTGCCGGACCTGCCGCCGCCGCTGGGCGAAATGGTGCTGGACCTGCGCATTCCCGCGGCCCGCGCCAAGGCGTACCGCGTGAAGGCCGGCGACTATATCCAGATCATCGACGTGGAAGGCCGGCAATGCTCCGACTTCCTCGCCTTCGACGCCAAGGCGCTGGACGAGGAGGGGCTGGAATACGGCCTCGATTCCACCACCACCCGCACGCTGATGGGCTCGGCCTATCCCGGCCCCGGCTTGCATTCGAAATATTTCGACGAGCGCCAGATGCCGCTCATTGAGGTGGTGCGCGACACGGTGGGGCGGCATGACACGTTCGCGCTTGCCTGCTCGGCCAAATATTACGAAGACATGGGCTATCCGGGCCACGACAATTGCTCGGACAATTTCAACATGGTGCTGAGGCCGTATGGCATCAAGGAGAAGCGCGGCTGGCCGGCGATCAATTTCTTCTTCAATACCTGCGTCGAAAGCTCCAACGCGCTGACCATGGACGAGCCATGGTCGCGCCCCGGCGATTATGTGCTGCTGCGCGCCATGACGGATCTTCTGTGCGCCTCCTCCTCGTGCGCCGACGACATCGATTCCGCCAATGCCTGGCACCCCACCGACATCCATGTCCGCGTCTATGACGGCGGCACCCCCATCTCCAAGGGAACAGCGTTCCGCATGAACCCAGAAGCCGAGCCGCGCCTGACGCGGGAGAGCGCCTTTCACCCCCGGATCGCCGAGCAGACCCGCAATTTCGTGGAATATCGCGGCTTCTGGCTGCCCACCTGCTTCACCGGCGCCGGGCCGATCGCGGAATATTGGGCCTGCCGCGAAAAGGCGGCGGTGATGGATCTCTCGCCGCTGCGCAAATTCGAGGTGACCGGCCCGGATGCGGAGCTTCTGCTCCAGCGCACCGTGACGCGCGACATCCGCAAGCTTTCGGTCGGCCAGGTGGTCTATACCGCGCTGTGCTACGAGCACGGCGGCATGATCGACGATGCCACCGTTTTCCGCCTCGGCCCGGCGAATTTCCGCGTGGTGTGCGGCGAGGAATTCACCGGCAAATGGCTGCGCGACAAGGCCGCCGAATGGGGCCTGAAAGCCTGGGTCAAATCCTCCACCGACCAGCTCCACAATATCGCCGTGCAGGGGCCTCTGAGCCGCGAGATCCTCTTGCAGATCATCTGGACCTCGCCGGTGCAGCCCGCGATTGCCGAGCTGAAATGGTTCCGCTTCGCCATCGCCCGCCTCGGCGGACCGCAGGGGCCGGCGCTGATCGTCTCGCGCACCGGCTACACCGGCGAACTCGGTTTCGAGATCTGGTGCCATCCCAAGGATGCAACCGCGCTGTGGGATGCGGTGTGGGCCGCCGGCGCGCCCAAGGGCCTGACGCCCCTCGGCCTCACCGCGCTCGACATGCTGCGCATCGAGGCCGGGCTGGTGTTCGCGGGTTACGACTTCTGCGACCAGACCGACCCGTTCGAGGCCGGCATCGGCTTTGCTGTCGCCACCAAGGACGAGGATTTCGTCGGCCGCGAGGCGCTGTTGCGCCGCAAGGCCAATCCGGCGCGCAAGATGGTGGGGCTGCTCATCGGCTCCAATGACGATGTGGGTCACGGCGATCCCATCTATAGCGGCCGCGCCCAGGTGGGCGTCGTCACCAGTGCCACCAAGTCGCCGATCCTGAAGCAGAACATCGCGCTGGCACGGCTCGATATCGCGGCGGCGGAGGCGGGCGGGCCGATCGAAATCGGCAAGCTGGACGGCCACCAGAAGCGCATTCCCGCTGAGATCGTGCCGTTCCCGCATTTCGATCCGCAGAAGACGCGGGTGCGGGCATAGCGGCGCGAGGCGTTGGGCCGGCCTGCCCCCTCACCCGTCCGCTGCGCGGCCGACCTCTCCCCGTGGGGGAGAGGTGAGGGGCGGAACGGCTTTTCCAGGTGCGAGGTGATGCGGGCTGGACAGTCCAAAACCCCCTCTCCCCGCCGGGGAGAGGGTTGGGGTGAGGGGCGGCGCGGACGCTCGGCCTCAGAATTTTTGACCTGAAGCGGAAGGCATCATGAGCGATCAAGGCATCAAGAGCCGGCCCAAATATGCGCCGCTGGAGCTGGATCCGGCGGGCCGGCATCATCTGCTAGTGGTGGAAGGCCCGACGCTGCCGGCGGACGTTTTGGCGGAGGGGTTCGAGCCGGCTGCGTTCGAGACCTGGACCGTGGTGAACCGCAGCGCTCTGCTGCCCGTCTCCGTGGTGGATGCGCAGGGCGAGAGCGTGCGGCCGTTCCGCGCCAACGGCCATCTGTTCTCCGCTTTGGAAGAGCGTCTCGCGCGCGAGACCATGGGCCTGCGCCTCTACGCCACCGGCTCAGAGCCGTTCCTGTGGGACGTGTTCCGCATCGCCGATAAGGCCGGCATGAGCCGCCAGGAAATCCGCCTCGCCCATACCGGCAGCATGGCCCGGCGCGTGTTCTGCGTGCATTGCCGCACCTATGGGGAAGGGGTCACCACCTCCATCTTCACTTGCGGTGGCTGCGGCGCGAACCTGTTCGTGCGCGATCATTTCTCCCGCCGGCACGCCGCCTATATGGGCGTGCAGGTGGACGCCGAGGCGCCCGGCGATGTTCCAGATGCGGAGGAGCTTTACGCATGATCGCCTCAGGTCCGATCCCGGTCCGCATCCACGAGATCGAGCAGCTTTCGCCCACCCTGAAGCGCTTCGCCTTCGCGCCCCTGCACGGCGGGGCGCTGCCGACCCCATCGGCCGGCGCCCATGTGATGGTCACCCTGCGCCACGAGGGGCGGGTGATGAAGAATGCCTATTCCCTGGTTTCCCCGCCCGAGAGCCGGGAGCGCTATGAAATCATCGTGCGCCACGTGGCCCAGTCGCGCGGCGGCTCGCGGTTTCTGCACCAAAGCGTGGCGCGCGGCGATGTGATCGAGATCGGGGTTCCGGGCAATCTGTTTCCGCTCGCGTCCAAGGCCAGGAAGCATCTGCTGATTTCCGGCGGTATCGGCATCACGCCGCTCTTGTCCTATGCGCCGGCCCTCAAGGCGCGCGGCGCGCGGTTCGAGCTGCACCAGCTCTGTACGGCGGACGAGGCGCCGGTGTTCGAAAAGCTGCTGGCGCCCCACGCGGCGGGAGAGGACATCTTCATCCACGGCAACGGGCGCGCGGCGTTCGATCTCGCCGGCATTCTCGCGCGCCAGCCGCTCGGCACCCATGTCTATACGTGTGGCCCGCGCGCGCTGATGGATGCGGTGATAACGAGCGCGGTGGCGCTCGGCTGGCCTTCGGGCAAAATCCACCGCGAGAGCTTCGGCGATGCCTCGGGCGGCCTGCCGTTCAAGGCGGTGCTGGCGAAATCCGGCATCGAGGTGCAGGTCGGCGACAACCAGACCCTGCTGGAAGCGCTGGAGGCGCAGGGCATCGCGGCGCCGTGTCTGTGCCGGGGTGGGGCGTGCGGGGAATGCAAGCTCGACGTGCTCGACGGCGAGGTGGAGCATCGCGATGATTTTCTCTCGGCCGAGGAGAAGGCCTCGCAGAAATTCATCATGCCCTGCGTGTCGCGCGCCCGCACCGCGCAGGTGGTGTTGGATTTTTGAAGCGTATCAACGATCCGCTCCCTCTCCCCGAGGGGGAGAGGGTTGGGGTGAGGGGGGCGCCTCTCACGCTGCGCTGATGCTTCGGCGGGGGATGCGGCTTTCCCCCTCCCTGACCTCCCCCGCACGCGGGAGAGGGGATGTTCCCGAGACTTTCTTCGTGACCGGAAGGACTTTTCATGACCCTTCAATTCAAGCCCAACGAGACCTTCCGCCACGACTTCACCTATCGCAATTCCAGCGCGGCCATCCTGCACTTTCCGTTCCCGTTTCCCGAAGACCAATACATGTATTCGGTGAACATCGAGCCGCATGTGAAGGGCGGCGCCAGCCCGGCCTATGATCATGTGTTCGACGTGGACGAGCATTATGTCGCCGAGTGCCGCGAGCGGGCGCAGGTGCTGGCGGAAGATCCCAAGCGCTGCCAGGTGCTGCCGCACATGATGGCGGCCCAGTGGGACACGCTCGAACTCATCATGGAGAATCTGGCCGCCGATTATCCCGCGCATTTCTCCCTCACCAAGGCGGGGGACCTGTGGACCTGGATCAACCGGCCGCTCGGCATCCACCAGAGCTTCACTTTCGGCAAGGCGGAAACCCTGCCGTGCCCGCCGTTCGAATATATCACCCGCCAGGCCCAGGGCGATTTCACGCTGCAGGACCAGCGCGAGGACAATCTCTATGTGGACGGCGGCATGGTCACCACCCAGGCCGATTGGTCGTTCGAATTCGACATCGGCATGAGCTTCCACGAATGGCACGGGCCGGTGCCGCTGGCGCACGAAAAGGGCGTGTTCGATCGCGCGCTGAAATATCTGCTGCGTCTGCAATATGGCCAGCCGGTGCGGCGGCTGAACTGGACCATGACCATCAATCCGCGGCTCGATACCTCGCCGGAGAATTATCCCGTCTGGGGTCCGGACAAGGCCAGCGTGACGCCGGATAACGTGGGGCAGAAGGTGCATCTGCGGGTGGAGTTGCAGACCCTGTTCCGCCTGCCGCGCTCGAATGCCATCCTGTTCGGCATCCGCTGCTATCTCGCGAGCCTGGAGGAGGTGGCGCGTGTGCCCAAATGGGGCAAGCGGCTGCACCGCGTGCTGCGCGACCTGCATCCCGATATTGAGGCCTACAAGGGCCTGCCGCGCTTCCGGCAGATGGCCATCGACTATCTCGCCCCGCTCGACGACGGCGCCGAGCTCAGCAAGGGCATCCAGAGCGAACTAACCCGCCTGTGAGAGGCCGGACGCCGGGCGGAGCGTGAGGCCGCCCGGCTTGGCCGCTTTCGCTACGCCGGCGCGGCCGCTTCCTGAACGCCGACGATCTCCTTGGCTTCCTTCACCAGGGTCGCCGCGCCGAGGCCCACCAGCGAGATCGCCGGCAGCATCAGGATGGCGTAATGGTACGCCTGCGCGGAATATTGCGTGGTGTCGCTGGTGCCCGCGACCAGGTCCAGCACCAGGCCGAACGCCCATTCCGCGACCCCGCCCAAAAGCATGATGATCATGTTGGTGGAGGCGAGGGCGGTGCCGGTAACGGTGTGGGGATTGTGTTCCACCACGGTGGCAAAGCAGATCACCTGCGAGCACGAGGCCAGCCCGAGCAGCAGCAGCAGCAGATAGGCCACCGGCAGCGACATGTTGGGGATGATGGCGATCACGAAGGTCACCACCAGGGTCGCCGCGCTGGCATAGAGCAGGATCGGACGGCGGATGCCGAGCTTGTCCGAGACGAAGCCAGCCAGCGGCCCGCCCACCAGCCAGCCCACATACATCATGGAAACCGCCCCGGTGGCTTCCAATTTGGAGGCGCCGGTGACGGCGGAGATATATTCCGCCCCCCACAGGGCACCGAGAATCGACAGCGGCATGTAGAGCGCCGCGCCGATGATGCCGAGATACCAGCTCTGCGGATTGGCATAGACGATGCGCAGCGCCCGCAGCACGTTCGGCTTATAGGGATGCGGCACGTCGGTGCCGGCGGGCGGCTTGCTCGGGATGACGAACACGATCATCGCCGTGACGCCGAGGCCGACGAAGCCGGCGCCCACCAGCGCGCTCTGCCAGCCCAGCGTCTCCACCATCCGGGCGATGCCGGCATTGCCGATGATCGCCCCCGCCATGCCGAGCGAGGTGGTGAGGCCCGAGAGTCGCGCCAGCATGGAGCGGGGAAACCATTCCGCCGCGATATACATGGTGCCGACGAAGGCGAAGGCCGAGCCGAAGCCCTGCGCGAACCGCGCCACCACCAGGAACAGGCTGCTGGAGCCGATGATCTCCAGGAACGCGCCGGAGGTGCAGATCAGCGCCGAGACCACCAGCACCTGCTTCACGCCGAAGCGGTCGATGATGGTGCCCGAGATGAGCTGCATGGGCGAATAGATGAGGTAATAGGTGCCGGCGGCGGCGCCCAGAGCGGCGGCGGAGAGGCCGAAATGGGCCTGCAATTCCGGCTCCATGGCCGAGGGCGCGACGCGCACGAAGAACTCGTAGAGATAAAACAGGGCCGCGGTGCCCCAGATCAGCCAGCCTTGCAGGGATGCCTTTCCCTGAAATCCTGGTCCGCGATCCTCGATCAGCATGTCCCCCGCTCCGGTGCGACCTTGATTTCGCCAAAGTCACACGAAGCAAACCCAAGGCCAAGCGGTTTTACCACCGCGCCGCAGCACGCCGTTCGGCAAATGTGGACAAACCTCAGGCACTTGCCCCACGGGCTTGCCTCAGAGGCGAGGTGCGAGCGCGGGGCCGTCGATGCCCTCAGTCGGGAGACGCCAGCAGGTGCACGCTGAACAGCCGTTCGGAATCGGTCCAGGCCGCCTCGCTCACCCAGCCGGCGTCACCGGCGAGGTCCTTGAAGCCGTCGAGCGTGTATTTGTAGCTGCATTCGGTATGCAGGCTTTCGCCGGTGGCGAAATAATAGGCCGCGCCTTGCACATGCACCGTCTGCGCGCGGGCACTGATGAGGTGCATCTCGATCCGGCTCGCCGGGGCGTTGAAGAACGCGCGATGCACGAAGGCGGACAGGTCGAAGTCCGCGCCCAGTTCGCGATTGGCGCGGGCGAGCACATTCTTGTTGAACCGCGCGGTGATGCCCTCCGCATCATTATAGGCCGCATGGAGCAGGCGGGGGTCCTTCACGAGGTCGACGCCGACGATCATGCGGCTACCCGCCCCCAGCGTCTCGCGGGCGTGGGCGAGGAAGTCGCGCGCTTCCGCCGGCTCGAAATTGCCGATGGTGGAGCCAGGAAAGAAGCCCAGAAGCGGGCGGCCGCGCGCCAGTTCGGGCAGGGCGAAGCGCTGGGTGAAATCCCCCGCCAGCGGCAGGATCTCGATGCCGGGATAGGCGCGGCGCAGATCGCTCGCCGTGCGCTCCAGGAACTCGGCGGAAATATCCACCGGCACATAGGCGGCGAGGTGGGGAATGCGGTCCAGCAGCAGGCGGACCTTTACGCTGGCGCCGCTGCCGAACTCCACCAGGACGCCGCCCGGCGGCAGCAAGGCGGCGATGTCGTGCGCGTGCGCCTCCAGGATGCCGATCTCGGTGCGGGTGGGGTAATAATCCTCAAGCTGGGTGATCTGCTCGAACAGGGCAGAGCCCGTGGCATCGTAGAAATATTTCGGCGCCAGGCGCTTGGTCCGGGCGGACAGGGCGAGGGCGAGATCGCGGGCGAATTCCGCGGTCGGGGCAAGCGGCTCTGCGCGCTCGGCGGGATGGGAGAGGGACATCGGGTCTCCTGGATCAGATCGCTTCGTCGGCGAGGCGCAGCCCGGTGAACTGCCAGCGCTGATGGGGATGGAAGAAATTGCGGTAGGTGACCCGCTCGTGGCCCTGGGGCGTGGCGAGCGAGGAGCCGCGCAGCACCATTTGGTTGACCATGAACTTGCCGTTGTATTCGCCGAGCGCGCCGGGCGCCGCGCGATAGCCGGGATAGGCGCCGTAGAAGCTGCGGGTCCACTGCCAGACCACGCCGAACGCATCGGCCAATAGGCCCTTGCCGGCCGCCACCTCGAACGCCTGCTCGGTGGGCAGCGATTTGCCGGCGAAGCGGGCGAAGGCATCGGCCTCGTAATAGCTGACGTGGCAGACCGGGGCGGTCAGATCCACCGGCCGCAATCCGCCAAGGGTGAGGGAAAACCACTGCCCATCGATTTCGCGCCAATAGAGCGGCGCCTCCCAGCCGCCCGCCTGGACCGCGCCGAAGCCCTCGGAAAGCCACAGCAGCGGGTCCCGGTAGCCGCCGGCCTGCATGAAGTCCAGCCAGTCGCCATTGGTCACGAGATGGCGGTCGATCCGGGTGGGGGGAACCAACACCTGGTGGGCGGGGGATTCATTGTCGAAGGCGAAGCCCTCGCCCTCATGGCCGATGCGGTAGATGCCGCCGGCGATCGATGGCTGTGCGCGCCGATCCTCCCCCATGTCCGGTCCGGTGGCCGGCGGGGTCCATGTTGGATCGTAGGCGGGATCGGTCGGGTTCTGGGACAACGCGTGGAGGATGTCGGTGAGCATCAGCTCCTGGTGCTGCTGCTCGTGGTTGAAGCCGATTTCCATCAAAGCGGCGAGGGCGGGGAGGCGGTCGTCCGCCACCTGATCCAGCAGGGCGACGACGGCTGAGTCCACATGGGCGCGATAGGCGCCGACCTCCTGCATGGTGGGGCGGGAGATCAGGCCGCGCTTCGGCCGCTCGTGGCGCGGGCCGGCGGCGACATAATAGGAATTGAACAGGAAGGCGAAGCGGTCGTCGAACGGCACGTAGCCGAGCGCATAGTCCCGCAGAACGAATTGCTCGAAGAACCAGGTGGTGTGCGCGCGATGCCATTTGATCGGGCTCGCGTCCGGCATGGACTGGAGCATCTGGTCTTCGGCCGAAAGCGGCGCCGCGCGATGCTCGCTCTCCCCGCGCACGGAACCAAAGGCGGCGACCAGACGCGCGCGCAGATCGCTGGTATCAGGCTCCGCTCGTGCGTCCGAGGCGGCCGGTGCGGCCTGGGGGTGCCGGGACATGGGCGTCTCCACTGTTTGCCGGGCGCGTGACCGGGACCATGAATGCCTCAAACGTCGGAACAGCAGAACGGTTCCGAAAGGGGGGCGCGGAATTTTTTCGTCCCGCCCCGATTATGACGGCTGCGTTGCGCCATAATGTTGGCAGGGAGATTCTTTGCCGCCAAATGCCAATTACGTCCGAAAAACCTTCGTTGCGCCGTATGCAATATGCCGCCTTGCCGTATCGTCAGAGGCAGGACGGCGAGGTGCAGATTCGCCTCATCACGTCACGCGAAACGCGCCGCTGGGTGGTGCCGAAAGGCTGGCCCATCCGAGGGCTCAAGCCGCCGCAGACGGCGGCGCGGGAAGCTTATGAGGAAGCGGGGCTGATCGGCGCCACGTCGTCCACGGCAATCGGCCTCTACAGTTATGAGAAGCGCCTGTCTCCAACGCACACCGTGCCGTGCGACGTCATGGTGTTTCCCATGAAGGTGAAGCGCTATGTGAAGAAATGGCCGGAGCGTTCCGAGCGTGTCGGCTTCTGGTTCAGCGCCGAGAGCGCCGCCGCGGCGGTGCAGGAGGAGGGGCTGGCGCAGATCATCCTGCAGTTCGCCGCCCAGACCGCCGCGCGCTATGCCGCGAAGGAAGAAGCGCGGCAGGCGGCCCTGGCGGAGCAGGCGGCCAAGACGGCTGCTAAGACGACGGTCAAGGAGAAGCCCCCGGCCAAGGGCAAGGCTCCGGCCGAGGTGTCGGACGATGGGACCGCAGCCCCGAGTGCGGTGGCGCCCGCCGAGGCGGCGGCGACGGTGAAGAAGGCCGACGTCAAGAAGGCCCCTTCGAAAAAGGCGATGAGTAACAAGGCCGGGGCGCCGCCGCAGGAAGATGCGCCGGCAGGGCTTTTGCCGGCCAAGCCGTCGCCGACAATGGAAAAGCCGGCTCCAATCGCGGTTGCGCCCGAGAAAGGCGCGGCCAAGAAGGCCACCCCGAAGAAGGCCGCCTCGAAGGAGGTTGCCTCCACGGAGGTTGCTCCCAAGAAGGCGGTGCTCGAAAACGCTGCTGCCGAGATGCGCAGATCCGTCGAGGATGCAGTGAAAACACCGTCGGAGCGGGTTGCGTCTCTCAGCTCGCCTTCCGGGAATTTGCCCGCCGCGTCGGACAAGAAGCCGGCGAGCAAGAAGGCTGCCGGGAAAAAGGCCACACAGAAGAAGGCGTCAGGCAAGAAGGCGTTGGACAAGAAAGCCGATCGCAAATCCACCGCCGGCAAATCGGCCGTGGAAGATCCCGTGCCCGGTTCCGCTGTGCGGGTCACCGATGGGCCGGAGGGAAAGACGCAGACCTTCGCCCCCGCGCGGTGAGCACGGCTCGCGCCGTACCAAAGCACCGCTGCGCGAGCTGCTGCGGGAACCGGCCTCTGGCGTTTCTGGGGCGTCCCGCTGCGGGCGTTCCGCAATGCTGCGACGCCGCAGCTTCCGCTGTTTGAATTGACATGAAACCGTGTCAAACATGCCGCGGCTTCCGGTTGGCGGGCGGCTTTTGTGCGGGTGCATTTCCCGCGGGCGCCCGAGGCCGAAGCTGCCGCGCCGCGCCTGCGCGCGGCCCCGATCTGCGTAAATGAAGGACACCGGCCATGAGCGATCTTGTCTTCATCGCTTTCCCCTCGGAACAGCGGGCCGTCGAGGTTCGCGACAAGATCCTGGGCATGCAGAAGGAATATCTCATCGAACTCGGCGATGCGGTCATCGCGGTGAAGGATGAGAACGGCCACATCAAGCTGAACCAGCTCATCAACACCACCGCCACGGGCGCCATGTCCGGCGCGCTGTGGGGAACTCTGATCGGCTTCATCTTCATGATGCCGCTGGTGGGCACGGCGATCGGCGCGGCCTCCGGTGCGCTCGGCGGGGCGCTGACCGATGTCGGCATCAACGACCAGTTCGTGAAGGATGCGGCGGAAGCGCTCCAGCCCGGCACCGCCGGCCTGTTCCTGCTGATCCGCAAGATGACCACCGACAAGGTGCTGGAAGACCTGCGCGGGGTCGGCGGCACGGTGATGAGCACCTCCTTCGACCATACCAAGGAGAACGCCCTGCGCGACGCGCTCGCCGCCCATGCCGCCACCGAGGTTCCGGTCGAGGCGCCCGCTCCCGAATCGGGCCAGGCGCCGGCGACCCCGTCCGCCTGATCGCGGCGATCTTTGCGGGATCGTCCGTATACCCCCCCTCTCCCCGCCGGGGAGAGGTGGGGTACGGGAGGCGGTGGGAAGGGGAGAAGAACGATCTCGGCGCCCTGCTTCTCTTTTGGGTTGTAAGAGCCTGTTTTGAAATTCAGAAAAAATGGGGTCCAAGACCCGCGCATTTTCAAACAGTCTCTTAAACGGCTCTGAAATACAAAGGGACCGTTCGCCGGCCGGCGAACGGTCCCCTTTTTTCACGTCCTGGTGTGCGGCAGGCTCAGCGCCGCCAGCCGCCCGGATTGTAGACCCACACATTGCCGCGGCGCACCCAGGTGCCATCGCGATAGCGCATGCCGGGACGGCCCGCGACCCAGCGGCCGGGCACCCACACATAGCTGCGGCGGCGCGGATCCCAGGTCCAGAAACCGGACACCCACACCCAGCCCGGACGCGGCGGGGGCGGACGGCGTTCGATCCGCAGGGGCGGCGGGGCCGGCTGGATGAAGACCTGGGCCTCCGCCTGGCTCGCGACGGCGAGGGGTGCGGCGGCGGCGGCGACGGCGGTCAGCAGACCACCGAGGAGGGACCGTCGAGAGATCATGGGGATGTGTCCTTGGATTCGTCCTGGGCCCGCCGGGTTGATGCCGTCCGGCGGCGCGGCAGGCGGCTTTATCTGGCAGCGCCTTATGGCGTTTTTTGGCACTGTTGCGCAAAAGCTGAGGCCGGCGCGCCCAGCAATCGCCGCAACTCTTGAAATCCAGGCCGTTTCTGCCCGCCGATCGTGCAGATGTCGTTAACCATGATCGAAACTTGCCGGGCCGCGAAACTGCGGCCCGGCATTGGAACTCAGCGCCCTTGCACGGTGGGCGCGGGTCTTTGCGGCGATCAATGGGCCAGGAACAGCGGCACCGAAGAACGCTCGATCAGGGCGCGGGTGAAACCGCCGAGGAACCATTGCTGCAGGCGCGAATGCACGAACGCGCCCATCACCACCATGTCGGCGCGGAAGATGCCCATCTGGCCGCGCAGCGTCTCGACGGCATCGCCGTCGCGCACGGACACGTCGTTCACGCTGACGCTTACGCCGTGGCGGACGAGATTGGGCGCCAACTCGGCACCGGGCACGGCATGGGTGAGGTCCTTTTCGCCCTTGATGCAGAGGATCTCCACCTCTTTCGCGGCCTTCAGCAGGGGCAGGGCGAAGGCAACGGCGCGGGCGACCCGCTCGCTGCCGTCCCATGCGATGGCGATGCGCTCGGCACGGAAGAGGGTGATGCCCGGCGGCACCGCCAGCACGGGGCGGCCGCTGCGCGTCACGACATTCTCGAGAACGTCGCGCGCCATCTCCATCTGTTCGGCCGTGGTTTCCAGCACGCTGACGTCATGCACCCGCGCCTGGTTGACGAACGCATCCAGCAATTCCGCAAAGGGAAGCTGCAGGGTTTCCACCGAGCAGGTGAGGCCGGCGGCATCGGCGGTGCCGCGCGCCCGCTCCACGGTCGCGGCCGCAGCCTCGCGAACCCGGCGGTTTTCCGCGCCGGCCAGCTCTGAAGCGAAATGGCTCACCGCACTGCGCGGCACGCTCACTTTCAAGGCGGCGGCCTGGACGGTGATGTGGGCCTGTGCCGCCTGGGCGAAGGAAAGCCCGTAGGCCAGGGCGGAACTGGCGTGATCGCTGCCCTCTTCGGCGATGCCGACGAGAATGCTCTTGAAATCGGCGACGGAGGTCATGGCGTGCTCCTCGGATGTATTCATTATACTCTTACCTTGCGGTAGGTATATGCCGGCCAAAATGATGCAAGTCAAAACGTGGCGGTGGCCGACAATTCCATGGGGCGGCGCCCCTATCCTTGCCCAACCAAAGCGGCGAAGGCCTGGCTCGGCGCGCGACCGAGGGCATCGCTCCGCTCTTTGCGCTGCCACCGACCAGCTTAAGCAGTCTCGCGCGAAAATGCTCTGGAATCTCGTCGTGGCCGATATTCAGCTTGGTGGTCCAATCTGATCGGACCGTGCGTCAGAACGGCACCGCCAAGCGGGCGCTGAGTTCCTGGGCGAGGAAATCATTGCCCATCTGCGCCTTATATTCGGCCCGCACCTCGTATCCCTTGGCATTGACGAGCTGGATGCCCGCCGACAGATCCAACAAGGTGTTGGGCATGGTCACCGCATTGATGAAGGAGGGCACCGAGGACGCCGCGCCGGCGAGGCTGCTCTGGAAGGTCATGTTGTCATTGGAGAGGAACGTCACGCCGGCGCTGCCGAAGGGCCGCAGCCAATAGTCCGGGCTGAGATCGATGCGCGCGCCGATCTCCACCGCCGGGCTGAAAGCCACGGTCCATTGCTGGATCGAGGAGATGGACAGGTTCACCGGTCCGGCCTGGCTCTCGGAATAGCCGGGCATGTAGGTGTAGAGCAGATCGAGATCGGCATAGGGCCGCAGATACCAGTTCGCGAACGCGAATTCGTAGGAGGCGCGCGCGCGGCCGCCGGCCGTGAACACGCTGGCGCTTCCCTCCGCCAGCCACCGGCTGGACCCGACGATGACGTTGCGCGTGTTGTCATAGCTGCCGAAACCGGCATGGCCGGCCAGCGAGAGCAGCCACGGCCCCATCTGGTGCTTCACCGACAAAGCCATGTCGGCGGCTTCGCCATCGGACGCGCCGAAGCCGTTATTGGTGGACAGCGAGCTGTCGGAATAACCGACGGTGGCGCCCACGAACCAGTCGGTGAAGATCTCCTTCTGCGTGCCGACGCGATAGGTGATGGTATCGAGGGTGAAGCCGCTGCTATTGCCGTCGGCATATTGCTCGGCGCGCGCGCCGATCACCCGCGCCCAGGTGCAGTCGGTCTCGGTCAGGTGCGTGCTGCTTCCGGCAAACATCGGGCAGCTCAGCGCCGCGTTCATGGAGGCGCGGGCGGCGCGGGTCTGGTTGACCGCGGAGGCCTGCATCTGGTCGCCGGCGAGGCTTTGCAGCGCGCTCTGGTAGCCCGCCGCGGTCTGCACATTGGCGATGCTGGCAAACACCTGCGACAGGCCGGTGGAGGTGTTGGCCCAGGACTGCTGCAGCGATTGCGCCATGGCCAGCTCGTTGGACGTGAGCGGCACTGCGGTTTGCGCGAAATTGGCGGTGGGGGTGAGGATCAGATTGGAATTTTGCTCACTCACGCCGAAGCTGATGACGCCAAGCGGCGAGGGTTGGATCACCGCCAGGGCGCCGGTGATCACGCCGGTTCCGCTTGTGAAAAATGTATATTGCTCGGGCAGCAGGTTGGCGCCGACGATCGGCTGCACGCTGCCGCCGAGATTCGTGATGCCGGAGACGGTGAGCAGATCGTTGGCCTGGGTATTCACGACGGCATTGATATCGATGCCGAGAATGCCGGAGGTCTGTTGGAAACTACCCTGCAACGCGGTGGTCGCGATGGTGCCCCGGCCGCCGGGATTGATCGTGCCCGCATTGGACAGGGTTCCGAGCGTAGTCGCGTAGCCGGTGGTTTGGCCAAGGGCCACCAGCGGACCCATGTTGAACGTTCCGCTGGGGTTGTTCTCGATCCGGCTGAGTTGCGCGGCTGACAGATCCACGCTGCCCGAGATGGTGCCGAAATTATCGATGCTGAAGGCCCCGAAAGTGCCGATGATGGCGGTGCCGGAGAGGGCGCTGACATTGCTGCCGGGCTCGAGGTATATGGTGTTTGCGATGTTTCCCCCTTGCATCACCAGCGCCGCGCCGCTGCCGCTGCCGCTGCCGCCGATGAGGGTGCCGGTGAATGAGATATCGATCGCTCCGCCGACGCCAATGATGGCGCCGTTGGCCGCCTGCACCCCGCTTTGGACGAAGATGCCGGCCGCGCCGGCGCCGGTCGCGGAAATGGTTCCTGTGAGGTCGATGATCACCCCGCCGGCCTCTCCGGTCGCCATGGCGTAATTGCCGCGCTGCGGGCCGGTCGCCGGGGGAAGCGCGATGCCCTGGGTGGAGGCGATGGCCCCGCCGCCGGCGGTCAGGCTCTGGGCGAAGATGCCGTGGGCGTTCGCACCGGTGGTCGTGATGCTGGTGGCGCCTTGCGCGCCTTCGGTCATCGTGATGCTCACCTGACCGCCGCTTACGCTGCCGGGCGCGGCGGTGTTGCCGGTGGAAAAGCTCATGCCCGACGTGTCCATGGCGCCGCTATAGCCGCCGCCGCCGCCGATGGATTGGGCGAAGATGCCGATGGCGCCGACGCCCGATGTGCTGATGCTGCTGCCGGCCCCGAGCCGGATCGCCACCGGCCCGCCGGTCCCGGTCCCGGTCCCGGTCCCGCCGATGCCTCCGTTCACGATGATGGGCATGGTGGTGCCGGCGCCGTCGCTGGCGAAACCGCCGCCGCCGCCGATGGACTGCGCCAGGATGCCGAAGGCATTGGCGCCGCTCGTGGTGATCGCGCCGTAATTCACCACGTTCGTGGCGCCGCCATTCCCCGAGGATTCCGCCGAGCCGCCAATGGTGAGGGAAAGCGTTCCGCTCGCGGCATAGAGCTGCTGGGCATAGGCGGCAGCGATCGCGTCGAGGTCCACGCCCAGGGCGAGCAGCCCCTGGATGATCTGGTTTTCGAGCGAGGTGATCTCGGCATTGGTGGGGGTGGTGAGGCCCGCTTGTTCGGGGTTGAGAATGAACACGCCGCCGCCGCCGCCGATCGCCTGGCCGACGATCGCATGGGCTTCGTTGCCGGTGGTGGCGACGGTGTTGAAATTGACGAGATCGACCTTGCTCGCGCCGCCGGTCGCGCCCTGGAGCGTGTTGTTGTTGTTGGGATTGGCTGCGGTGGAGCCGCCGATGGTGATGGGAACGGTCAGAGAAAGGCTTGTGGAATCCACGGCAAGGCCGCCGAGCCCGCCGCCGCCACCCACGCTCTGGCCGAGGATGCCGAAGGATGAATCGCCGGACGTGAAGATGGCAGAGGTGTTGTAGACGGTCACCGTCCCGCCGGTGCCTGCCGCCCCGCCCGAGCCACCCACGCCCACATCCACATTGATGACATTGCTGCCGGAGAGCGTGGCCGCGCCGCCATTGCCGCCGCCGCCGCCCACCGACTGGGCGAATACGCCGAACGCGGCATCGCCCAGGGTGGTGATGCTGCCGGCATTGGTGACGGTGACCGCCTCGCCGTCGCCGGCCGCGCCCCCCGAGCCGCCGATGCCGATGTTCGCCTCGGTGGTTGGGAAATCAATCTTCAGGGCGTGAGAATTTGCGTATTGGGTCAGCTTGGCAGCGAGGATGGCCTTCAGCTCGGATTCGATCGTATAGGCGAGCACGCCTCCGAGGGCGCCGGCCGGGTCGGCCGAGCCGGTTCCGCCGCTGCCGCCGCCGCCGCCCACCGACTGGGCCTGGATGCCGTGCGCCCCATCCGCCGAGGTGACGATGCTGGCGGTGCTGGTATTGCCGACCGTCACGGTTCCGCCATTGCCGCCGGTTCCGCCGGTTCCGCCGATGGAGAGGTTCAACTGGTAGTCGTCGGTTCCCGCCGCCTGGCCCGATCCTGCCGCGCCGCCGCCGCCGCCCACCGATTGCGCGAAGATGCCGCGTGCGTCGATGCCCGTTGTGCCGATGGAGCCGTAGTTCGTGACGGTGACCGCTCCGCCGATATTGCCCGAGCCGGCCGAGCCGCCAACGCCGATGGATGCCGCAAAGGATTCGTTGAAGGAAAACGGAATGATGTTGGTGCTGAGATCAACGCCGCTCTGCTGGCCGGACCACGACCAGGGCAGGCTCACCGAGGTCGCCGCCGTGCCGGTGCCGCCATTGCCGCCGCCGCCGCCGATGCTGGCGGCATAGATTGCGTCGGCGCCGTTGCCGGAGGTCAGGATCGCGCTGCCGGGATCGTTCGCGACCGTCACCATTTCGCCCATGCCTCCACCGGCACCCTTGCCGCCGACCGCAACCGACACGGCGACGACCAGGGACGAGCCGTAGCTGTAGGTGGAAGTGGTCGCGTTGCCGCCATTGCCGCCGCCGCCGCCGACCGAAAGCGCGTAAATGCCATAGGCTCCGTCGCTCTGCGTGCTGATGGAGCCGACATTGGTGACGGCCACCTGGCCGCCATTGCCGCCATAGGCGCCCGTGCCGCCGATGCCGAGGGTGACGCTTATGCTGGGCACTTTGCCATAGCCGACGCTGTAGGAGGTGGAATTGGCATTGCCCCCTGAGCCGCCGCCGCCGCCGATGCTGAACGCGGCGATGCCCATCGCGTCCGCGCCGAAGGTCGTGATGGTGCCGAGGTTGGAGACATTCACTGTGTAGCCGTCGCCGCCGAAACCGCCCCCGCCGCCCAGGGCCACGGCGACCGTCGGCACCTCGAAGGTGCCGGTGGTCGTGCCCACCGTGCCGCCTACGCCGCCAGCACCGCCCACGCTCAGGCCATACATGCCGATGCCGGAATCATTGCTGGTCTGGATGATGCCGCTATTGGTCAGGGTGACGCTGCCGGCGGCCCCGCCGCCGCTGCCGTTGCCACCCACCGTAATGGTAATCAGGCCGATACCCGCGCCGGATCCGCCGGCGTCTCCGCCACCGCCGATGGATGCCCCCATCATGCCGTAGCCCTGATCGCCCGAAGTGCTGATATTACCGCGGTTGTTCAGCGAGACATTGGCACCGACGCCGCCATTTCCAGCGTTGCCGCCCTGGACATAGATGTAGCCGTTGGCGCCGCCGCCATCGCCGCCTTTGCCGCCCTCGCTGAGCCCATAAATCCCATAGGCGCCGGTGCCGCTGGTGGCGATGGTGCTCGAATTGACGACGGTGACCGCGAAATCAGCGCTGGTCGAGCCACCGCTTCCGCCCGCGCCGCCCGCGCCGCCATCGGAATCGAAGGTCTCGGTGGAGACGCCGCCCGCCCCGCCCGTGCCGCCAAGGGCGGCGGCGTAGATGCCGTAGGAGTCTTTTCCGTAGGTGGTGATGCTGGTCGAATTGGTGACAGACACCAGGTCGCCGGAGCCGCCGAGCGCGCCATTTCCGGCATTTCCAAAATCGCCGTTCTGCTTCGAGCCGTCGCCGCCGTCGCCACCGGTACTGAGCGCATAAAGGCCCGCGGATTTATCACCATAGGTGACGATCCAGGTGGAGGCGTAGCTGGTGAGGCTGCTCGTCCCGCCGTCGCCGCCCGTGCCGCCGTCGCCGCCATCGGCATCGCCTGCATTGGCATAGCTTCCCTCACCGCCGGCGCCGCCACGACTTTTCACCGACAGTCCTGCCGAATCCGCGCCATAGGTGGTGGCTCGCGCGGCCGTGCCGGCGGCGCTGCCGAACGTGAGACTGGCGGTTGCGGTGACGGCGCTGCCTCCGTCTCCGCCGCGTGCGCCGGCGCCGTCTTCACCGTTGCCGCCGTCGCCGCCCGCGCTGTCGATCTCGGCGGCAGGTGACTTGGAATAATCCACGCCGACGGCGCTGGTGCCGGTGATGACGGTGCCTGTGAGCCCAAGGGTGACGTTTCCGGCCGCGCCGCCCGCCGCGTTCCCGCCCTGGCCGTCGCCGCCGTAGGATCGCAGCAGAACGCCCGCCGAGCGGGCGGCCGATGTGGTCGGCGCGTTATTCGGCAGGTCGAGCGCGGCCGTCACAGTGACGGTTCCGCCCGCGCCGCCGACACCGGCGTCGGGGGTTGTCAGCCCGCCATCGCTCTTGGCGAAAATGGCGGGAGCATCGGTGCCGGTCGTGGTCACGATGCCGGCGGCTGTGATGTTGATCGTGCCGCCCGTGCCGCCCGATGCATCCGCCTTGATCGCGCTGGACTCGGTCCCCGTGGTGGTAATCACCGAAGAACTGGTGGTGGTGAGGATTATCGATCCGCCGCCGCCGACCCCGCCATGGCCCAAGGCTGCCGTCCCCGCATCGCCGCCGCGGGCATCGATGGAGAGGCCATGCGAATGCGCGCCCGCCGTCGAGATGGTGCCCGCATTGGACACGGTGACCGAACCGCCTTTGCCGCCGGTGCCGCCATATCCCTGCAGATTGCTGGCATCATCGTTCGGATTGGAGCCGCCGTTGCCGCCCTTGGCGACCGCATAGATGCCGGTGCTGTCACCGGCCGTGGTGGTTATTGTTCCCGCATTGGCGAGGGTGATCGTGCCGCCGGCGCCGCCGGTGCCGCCGGTGGCGAAACTGCCGCCTTGCCCGCCGGCACCGCCCTCGGCCGCGGCATAAAGGCCGGCGGAATTGTCGCCCCGTGTGGTCGCGCTGCTGCCGGAATAGACCTGCAGGGTCAGCGATCCACCCGCGCCACCCGTGCCGCCGTCTCCGCCATCGCCATAAGCATCGCCGGGGGCCGCCGCCGATCCGGCGCCGCCGTTTGCGCTCCCTTTGACTGCGGCGGAATGGGTCCCGAGGGTCGAGATCAGGGTCATGCCGCTTTGGTCGGTGCCGATGGTGATCGCCACCGTTCCGCCGGGGCCGCCGAGGGTGCCGTCATTGTTGCGCGAAGCCTTGGTGCCGCCGCCGGTGCCGCCCTCCGCCAAGACCGTGACCGCCGAGGATTTTGTTGCTCCGGCCGCAATCAGCGTGCCGGTAATGAAGGCATTGGCGGTGCCGCCGTCGCCGCCCAGACCGCCGACCAGCGCGCTGCCGCCCTTGCCGCCGCTCGCGTCCACATGGACCGCGTCCGTCTCGGTTCCCGTGGTGGTCGCGCCGCCATAGGCGTTGGCGGTCAGGGCAACCGTGGCGGTTGCGGTGCCACCGCTTTCGCCGATTCCCCCGATCGCCTGGGAGCCGCTCGCATTGCTTTCGCCGCCTTTGCCGCCGCGCGCCTCGACCTTGATGGCGGCTGAGGCCTCGCCGGAGGTGGAAATTGTGCCGGCGGCGGTGATCGAGGCGGTGCCGCCCTTGCCAGCGGCACCACCCGGAGCGGGCATGTCGACGCTTGTGTTGCCGTTGCCATCGCCGCCATCGCCACCGTCCGCATTGGCGAACAGGCCGTAGGCGGAACTCCCCTGAACGACGATCGCAGAGGTCGTGGCGGTGGTGATGCTTGCCGTCCCGCCCGCGCCGCCGGTCCCGCCGATCGAACCTTTCGAATTATATTCCGACGCACCAAAGCCGCCGAGGCCGCCTTTGCTGCCGGCTGCAAGGGCGCCGATGCCGGTGGCGCTTGCGCCAGACGTGATGACACTGCCCGAATTGACGATGGTCGTCTGGCCGCCCGCGCCGCCGCTACCGCCGGGGCTGCCCGATCCTTCGTCGCCGCCACCCTTGGCGCCAACGGTCCCGCTGGCGTTGCCCCAAATGCCGGCGGAGCCGGTGCCGGTGGTCAGCAGGGATCCGGCGTTATTGGCCGAGACGGTGCCGCCGCTCCCGCCGTTGCCGGCATTGCCGGCGCCATGGTCGTTCTCGGGATCGACGCCCTCGCGCCCGCGGCCGCCGAGGGCTTGGACCAGGATTGCCGCTGCTTCGTTGCCCGAGGTGGTGATGCTTGCGCCTTGCGCGTTGGTGGCGTTGGCATTTCCACCTTTTCCACCACTTCCGCTATTGCCGGTTCCGGAGCTGAAGCCGGAATCTCCGCCGGGGGCGCCGTTGCCGCCGTCCGACTGGACGAAGATGCCGCTTGCACCATCGGCATAGAGCAGGAGAATGCCGGTGTTCTCGCCGGTAGCGGTCCCTCCCGTGCCGCCTGAACCGCCTGTCGCCCCGCCGTTCCATCCCGAGCCGCTCTGGCTGTTACCGCCGTCGCCGCCGGGTGCGAAGGCATTCACGGCCGATCGGGCGTAGACCGCGCCCGCCGCGATGGAGATGGTGCCGTTATTGGTCGCGATTGCGGTGCCACCGGTGCCGCCCGCGCCGCCCGCCGAGGGGCCTTGCGTCGGGTGATCTCCGTCCCAGCCGGCCGGCGCGCCATTGCCGCCGTTGCCGCCCAGGGCGGTGGCGTAAATGGCAAGGCCGGTGATGCCGGTATTGGTGATCGAAGCCTGGCCGCCGTCGGATCCGGTCCCGCCGGGATTATCATTGTCCGATGAGTTGGTGCCTTGTGCACCATTGCTCCACCCGGTGTACCAGGTGGCATTGTCGGTAGCGCAATTGGCCGCCACGCAGATGATCGATTGTGCCGTAGCGGAGCTTGAGAAGAACGGGAGAAGGAGCGGGCCGCCAAGGCAGGTGGATGCGAGATAGGTGGATGCCACGAACGAAGGGCGCACGATCCGCCCGAAGCCAGCCGCAAGTCGCATCGTTCTTCCCCGGATCGTTGTTGGATCGGTCTGGGACGATCCTAAGCTTGGCCTTGGATAACATGTCCAGCAACGTTCAGTCACTGAAGGAAACTGGCCCTTTCCGGCGGAAAACGATTTTTCCTCAAGGACATCGAGCAAGTTTTTTGGAGGTGTCAAAGTACCATATCGCTCGCGACCCCTCGGGAGCGCCGGAATGCTTGGGATCGGCTTCGGCGGACCCCAAAGGGGAGGATCCGCATCCGCGAGGGGTCGATCGGACCAAGCGGGCGATCCGGGACCCGGCGCGCCCGAGGCGACGGACAAGAATACAGCGCCCGCGCTCGGGCCCGCTGGAGGAGCCCGCTGTCTTCTCAGGCGATTAGCGCGTTGCCGGGCCGCCGATGGTGTCCAGGACCTTCATGGCGGCGTCGGGGATCTCCAGGCGGGACGCCGCGAGGTTCTCGGCGAAGTGGGCGGTCGAGGAGGTGCCTGGAATGAGAAGGACGTTGGGCGAACGGCGCAGCAGCCAGGCGAGGGCGACCTGCATGGGAGTGGCGCCGAGCTCGCTCGCGACCTGCGTCAAGGCCTGGGACTGGAGCGGCGAGAAGCCCCCCAAGGGGAAGAAGGGCACGTAGGCGACGCCCTCGGCGGCCAGTTGGTCGATGAAGCCGTCGTCGCTTCTGTGGGCCAGATTGTACTGGTTCTGCACGCCGGCGATCGGAACGATGGCGGCGCCCTGCGCATATTGCGTGGGCGTGACGTTGCTGAGGCCGATGTGTCTGATCAGGCCCTGTTGCTGGAGCTCGGCGAGCGCCGTCAAGGGAGCTTCGATCGATCCTTCGGCCGGGCCGTGGACGTCGAACATGACACGCAGGTTGACCACATCCAGGACATCCACGCCCAGGTTCTTCAGATTGTCGTGGACGGCGGTCGCCAGGGCTTGGGGTGAGAAGGCCGGAAACCACTCGGCGTTGGGTCCGCGAACGGCGCCGACCTTGGTCACGATGAGCAGATCCGATGGGTAGGGATGAAGCGCCTCCCGGATCAGCTGGTTGGTGATGTGCGGGCCGTAGAAGTCGCTGGTGTCGATGTGATTGACGCCGGCGTCGCGCGCGGCGCTGAGGACGGCGAGGGCTTCGTCGCGATCTTTGGGAGGGCCGAACACGCCGGGGCCAGCCAGTTGCATGGCGCCGTAGCCCAGACGGTTCACTGTCTGGCCGGCGAAGGAATAGGTCGGGGTTGTCATGGTCGTTCTCCCTGGGGACGCAAGACATATAGACCTTGCCGCAGTGCGCGATAATCGCCCACAATCCGGACAGCCTGTGCGAGATACCGAACAATGGCTCACGACTTGGCGGACCTGCACGCCTTCATCGCGGTTGCGCGTGCGCGGGGGTTCCGCAACGCGGCCCGGATCGAGGGCACGAGCGCGTCGGCTCTCAGTGATGCGGTGAGACGACTCGAAGGGCGACTTGGCGCGCGCCTCCTGCATCGGACGACGCGCAGCATCAGCCTGACCGAAGTGGGCGCTCGGCTGATGGCCCGGCTAGAGCCGGCCCTCAGCGAGGTGGACGCCGCCTTGTCGAGGGTCGGGCGGTTTGGCGACGAGCCTGCCGGGACCTTGCGGCTGAACGTGCCGGTGAGCGCCGCGCGTCTCGTCTTGCCCGATCTCGTGCCGGCCTTCCTGGCGGCCTATCCGCAAATCCGGCTGGAGATCACGGCGGAGGACAGTTTCGTGGACGTGCTGGCCGCGGGAGCCGACGCCGGCATCCGGTATGACGAGCGGCTTGAACAGGACATGATCGCCGTCCCGATCGGCCCGCGTATCCAGCGGTTTGCATGCGCCGCCGCGCCCGCCTACTTGAACGCCCGAGGGCGGCCCGGCCATCCGAGTGACCTGCTGGACCACGCCTGCCTTCGTGGACGCTTCTCGAGCGGCGCGAGCCCCGCCTGGGAGTTCGAGCGGGAGGGAGAGACAGTGATGATCGAGGGCGATGGCCCGCTGCTCGTCAACATGGGACCGGCGATCGACCTCGCGGTCGAGGCGGCGATCGCGGGTACAGGGGTCATCTATCTCTTCGAAGCCTGGATCGCGCCGCTCCTGAAAAGCGGCGCGCTGGAGCCGGTTCTTCCGGACTGGTGGCCGAGTTTCCCCGGGCCTTTCCTCTATTATTCGGATCGGCGGCTGGTGCCTCCGCCGCTTCGCGCGTTCATCGACTTTATTCGGGTGCGACAATCGGTGTGAGGCGAAAACGAAGCAACGACGCATGTCTGCTTCCGCGCCAGAAGCCAACCTCCGCCTCTGGCGCAACGCCGAGTGTATGCTTCCAGGCGGGAATTCTGTGCCTGCCAGGGCACCTGTTGGAAAAGCGGGCACGGAAAGATCAGAGTGATTTTTCCTTTCCCTTTCCACCCCCGGTGCGGATGCCCGCGATCAGGATGTCGACGAGGCTCCTTGCGGCCTGTCTCCAGTTTGGGCCCGCGCTGATGTTGGCCACCCCGGCCAGCGCCCGCAACAGGTCGAGCGGGTCGATGTCCAGACGGATCTCGCCGCTCGCGACGGCGCGGTCGACCAGCATCGTGATGGTATGCTTCGCCTGGGCGCCGGAGGCGGCATAAAGCTCCGAGGTTCCACCGACGATCGAGTTGAGCGCCTCCGACATTCCCAGCTTGGTGCCCATATAGTCCACGAACAGCAGCATCCCCTCGCGCAGCGCCTCCACCGGAGGATGGGTCTGCGCGAGCCGCGCCGCTGCCGCATAGAACTGGTCGGTCTCGTTGCGATACACCGCCGCGATCAGCGCGTCGCGGGTGGGGAAGTGCCGATAGAGCGTGCCGATGCCGACGCCCGCCGCGCGCGCAATCTCGTCGAGGCTGGTGCCGGATCCCTTTTCGGAGAAGGCCACCTTTGCCGTTTCGAGCAGGCGCCCGCGATTGCGCTGCGCGTCGGCGCGAGGTTTGCGGACAGCCTGTGGATCGCCGTCGTCGGCCACGTGAAAATCACCTCTTGATAAACGGAGGATGCCTCCGTATTTAAAAGCGGAGGCGCCCTCCTTTTAACTCAACGCCGGCCCGCAGGCAATGATGCCGCGGTGGCGGGGAGAGGTGTGTCCACTGATCAAGGAGAACAGCATGGCCCGGCCTTTCGGAGCAACATCCACCACCGACGACGTGCTTGCGGGTGTCGATCTCGGCGGCAAGCGCGTGCTCGTCACCGGCGTTTCAGCCGGTCTGGGCGTGGAGACGGCGCGCGCGCTCGCGGCGCATGGGGCACAGGTGGTCGGCGCGGCGCGCGATCTCCATAAGGCGGAAGCAGCGACGGCCCCCGTGCGTGCCCAGGCGGCGAACGGGGGCGGGTTCACGCTGGTCCAGCTCGACCTTGCCTCGCTGGCCAGCGTCCGCGCCTGCGCCGACGCTCTTCTTGCCGATGGCCGGCGGTTCGACCTCGTGATCGCCAATGCGGGTGTGATGGCGGCGCCCTTCGGCCATACGGCGGATGGCTTCGAAACCCAGTTCGGCACCAACCATCTCGGCCATTTCGTGCTGATCAACCGCATCGCCCCGCTGATCGCATCGGGCGGGCGGCTGGTGAATGTCGCCTCCTCCGGCCATCGTTACGCGGACGTGGACCTGGACGATCCGAATTTCGAGCGCACGCCCTACGATCCGATGGTCGCCTACGGACGCTCGAAGACCGCCAACATCCTGTTCGCGGTCGCGTTCGACCGACGGTACCGGGATCGCGGCGTGCGCGCGACGGCGCTGCATCCCGGCGGCATCCGGACCGAACTCGGACGCCATATCGGCGCCGGCACCCTTGAACAGATGCTTGAGCGGATCAACGCGGAGCTGGCAGCCGAGGGCAAGCCGCCCTTCCAATGGAAGACCATTCCGCAGGGGGCCGCGACCTCGGTCTGGGCCGGTGCGGTCGCTGATGCCGACAAAGTCGGCGGCCGCTATTGCGAGAACTGCCACGTTTCGACCGTGACTGACGGGCTGATCAACCCGGTCAGCGAGGGCGTGCGCTCCTACGCGCTCGATCCCGACCATGCCGAGGCGCTCTGGGCCAAGAGCGAGGAGATGGTGGGCGAGCGCTTCTGATTCTGATCCGGCCAGACGTCTTCGAAAGACGTCTATGACCGGGCGGAGCCGGTCGCAACCTCAAGCCGGGACTTGGCTCACGGCCACGCCACGTGCGCCCGAAGGCCGGTCCGGTCCACCCGGTTGTCGAGGCGGAGCCGCGCGCCGGCGCGCGATGCGGCAAGGCTGGCGATGGCGAGGCCAAGCCCGCTTCCGCCCGCGCTCCGGTGCCGCCCCCGGAAGAACCGCTCGGTCACGCGCGGAAGTTCCTCGGCGGGAATGCCCGGCCCCTCGTCCTCCACGCACAACCCCTCCGGCGTGCGGCGCCAGGCGATGCGGCCTTCGCCGGCCATGTGCTCGACGGCGTTTTCGTGGAGATTGCGCAGCACCAGATGCAGGTCCTCGCGATTGCCCCTCAGGCGCAGGCCATCGAGCTGCGCGTCGAGCGTGATGCCGATCCCGGCTGGCGGCGAGGAGTTATGGACGATGTCCCGCAGCAGCGCCCCGGCGTCGACGCTCTCATCGGGGGACGGTTGGGGCTCGGCGTCCAGTTTCGCCAGCACGAGAAGCTGGCGCACGAGGCGCGCGGTCCGGTCAACCGAGACCAGGATCTGCCGCAGGGCGCCATCCCGCGTTGCGGCATCGCCGGTGGCCAGCGCGATCTGGGCCTGCGTCTTCAGGCCCGCGAGCGGCGTGCGCAATTCATGGGCGGCGAAGGCGGTCACTTCGCGCTCGTGCCGCCGCGCCGCCTCCACCTTGCCAAACAGACCGTTGAGGGCTTGCAGCAGCGGGCGGATTTCCGCCGGCGCGTCGCCGGGGGAGACCGGCCGCATATCCTCCGCGTCGCGGGCGGCGATGTCTCCGGCAACCGCATTGAGCGGGCCGAGGCCGCGCCCGAGGCTCACCCAGATCAAAAGCCCGAGCAGCGGCACGATCAACACCACCGGCCCCAGCAACCCGGCCACGAGATCGCGCACCAGCCGGTCGCGCAGCCCGGTGCGGTCGCCGACCATCACCCGCACGCCCTTGTCCGTGTCCAGGATGGTGTAGACGCGCCAGGGCTCGCCGTTTACCTCGCGGTGCGAGAAGCCCTCCGCCGGCCCGGCCAGTTCCTCCTCGGGCGCGCCGCTGGAGCGGGCGACCAGTTTTCCGTCCAGCGACCAGATCTGGCAGGAGACCTGGCGCTCGTAGCCCGCTTCCTGAAACGGCGCGGCCTGGGTCGCGGCGGCGATGTTGCCGCCGGCGACCAGGGAATGAACCATCCGCGCCGCTTCCTGGAGCCGGGTGTCGAGCACATGCTCCAGTTCGGCGCGGCTGGAGAGATAGATCCAGCCCACCGCACTCAGCCAGATGGCACCGGTGGACACCAGCAGGATCACGAACAGGCGGCGGCGCAGCGAGCTCATGGCGCCCCCCGGACCCGATAGCCGAGGCCGCGCACCGTCTCGATGGCGTCGCGCCCCACCTTGGTCCTGAGATTGTGGATGTGCACTTCCACCGTGTTGCTCTCTACTTCTTCCTGCCAGCCGTAGAGGCGCTCCTCGATCTCGCTGCGGGAGCGGATCACGCCCGGCCGCTCCATCAAAGCGGCGAGCACGGCGAATTCCCGCCGCGAGAGGGGGATCGCCCGCCCCTCCACGCTGGCCGCGAGGGTGGCGGGATCGAGCACCAGCGTTCCCGCCGTCAGCATCGGGCTTGCCCGGCCCTGGCCGCGCCGGGCGATGGCGCGCACACGGGCGGCGAGTTCGTCGAGGTCGAACGGCTTGCCGAGGTAATCGTCGGCCCCCGCATCGAGGCCGCGCACGCGGTCGCCGGTCTCATCCAGCGCGGTGAGCAGCAGCACCGGCGTAACGTCCCCCCGGGCGCGCATGGCCGCAAGAAGGTCGAGCCCCGAGCCGTCCGGCAGCATGAGATCGAGCACCACCGCGTCGAAGCGGCTTGCGGCGAGGGCGGCGCGCGCATCGGCGCAGGTGGCCACTTCGTCCACCGTCGCGCCCGCAAGGCCGAGCCCCACCTTGAGCCCGTCCATCAGGACCGGATCGTCTTCGACCACCAGTATGCGCATGCCTCCACCTTCCTGCCTGCCGCGACTTTATCCCGCCAGCTTAAGGCTGGCTTAAGGTGAGCGGCCGAGGGAGCGCCTCATGGTGATGAGAACGCTTTCCCGAGCCGGGATGAAACCCTTATACGCGGCGCTCTGCGTCCTTGCCTGCGCCGTGACGGGGGCCTTGCCCGCAGGCGCGCAACAAAAACCGCTGAAGGCGGACGATGCCTTTCGCCTCTCCGCCACCCGCGCCGCCGACGGCACGCTGGCGCTGCGCTGGCAGATCGCGCCGGGGACCTATCTCTATCGCGACAGCCTGAAAGCGACGCTCGCCGGCGCCGCGGTTCCCCTCGCCACCAGTCCCGGTGAAAAGAAGGACGATCCCAATTTCGGGATCGTCGAGGTCTATCACACCAGCGCGCAAGCGACGGCTGCGGTTCAGCCTGGGGCGGGCGGCCTTCAGGTCTCGTTCCAGGGCTGCGCGGAAGCCGGCATCTGTTATCCGCTCGTGACGCGGCAGGTGCAGCTTGCGACGTTGCGCATCGAAACTCCGCCGCCAGCGTCCGCGTTCGAGGCGCCGGCCGCCGCAGCGCCGCCGGTGGCGCCCGCCCAACCTGCTGATGTGGCATCGGACGCGGGGGCAGACGGGGCGGCGGATGAGGCTGGAGGGCTGTCCGGCGGAAGCCTTGGCCTGCTGCTGCTGGCGTTTTTCGGCTTTGGCCTGCTGCTCGCCTTCACGCCCTGCGTGTTTCCCATGCTGCCCATCTTGTCCGGCATCCTTGCCGGCGGCGGCACGCGGCCGACACCGGCCCGCGGCTTCGCCCTCTCGGCCAGCTATGGTCTCGCCATGGCAGTGGCCTATGGCGTGCTCGGCATTGCCGCCGGCTGGTCGGGTGCGAACCTGCAGGCGGCATTGCAGACGCCATGGGCGCTGGGCCTCATGGCAGCGATGTTCCTGGCCCTCGCCTTGTCCATGTTCGGCCTGTTCGAGATCTCGATGCCCGCCTGGCTCGGAACCCGGCTCTCGCGCGCCGGGTTTGCCCCAAAAGGCGGCGGCTCGCTGCTCGGCGCCGGTGCCCTCGGCTTTGCCTCCGCGCTGGTTGTGGGGCCGTGTGTGACACCCCCCTTGGCCGCTGCCATGCTTTATGCGGCGCAGACGGGCGATGCGGCACGCGGCGGTGCGGCCCTGTTCATGCTCGGCCTCGGCATGGCGATGCCGCTGGTGGTGGCCGGGACCTTCGGTGCGCGGATCCTGCCCCGCTCCGGGGCATGGCTGGTGCGGATCAAGCAGGCCTGCGGCGTGCTGTTCCTGGGGGTGGCGGTGGTCTTGGCCGGGCGGGTCCTTCCAGCGCCCGCTGGCGTGGCGCTCTGGGGCGTGCTCGCCCTCGGGCTCGGCGTGTTTTTGGGCGGGTTCGACCGGATGGCGCGGAGCAGTCCTCCGGCGGCGCGGCTCGGCAAAGCGGCGGGGCTCGCCACCGCGCTTTACGGCGCCGTGCTCCTGGTGGGTGCTGCGGGAGGCGCGGGCGACCCCTTGCGTCCCCTCGGCTTTCTCGCGGCGCTGCCGGGGCCGTCCGCGAGGGTGGGAGACGAGGTGCGCGTATCCTCGCCCGCCGCCCTCGATGCCGCCTTCGCCGAGACCCGCACTTCGGGCCGGCCGGTGCTCGTTTCCTTCACCGCCGGCTGGTGCACCGTCTGCAAGTCCAACGAGGCGGTCATGGCCGAGCCCAGCGTGCAGCTGCGGCTGGCGCAGGTGCCGCGCATCGATGCCGACGTAACGGACTATGGCGCGGGCGAGCGCGCGCTCATGTCCCGCTATTCCATCGTCGGCCCGCCGACTCTGTTTTTGCTGGATGCCTCGGGACGCGAGGTTCCGGGCTCCCGCCTCATCGGCGCGATCACCAGCGCGGATATCGACGGCCTCATGGCGAAGGCCGGTCTATGACTCCCACCCCATCCATCGGAGATTTCATGCGACGCAGGGACCTTATCCGCCTCGCCGCCTTGTCCTTCTTTCTGCCCGCCCTGGCGCTGGCGGGAGGACGGCAGGCCTTTGCCCAGGGCGTCGACGTGGACGCCATTCTGCGCGATCCCGATGCACCGACCGCGGGCAATCCGGACGGCGACGTGACCATCGTCGCGTTCCTCGACTACAATTGCCCCTTCTGCAAGAAGTCGGCGCCCGATCTGGAGCGGATCGTCGCCGAGGACGGCCACATCCGCCTTGTCTACAAGGATTGGCCCATCCTCACGGAAGCCTCCGTCTATGGCGCGAAGCTCGCCCTTGCGGCCAAGTTCCAGGGCAAATACGAGGTGGTCCACACCGCCTTGATGGGCATTCCCGGTCGCAAGATTCCGCAGGAGCAGATGGTCCAAGCGGTGAAGGCCTCGGGTGTGGACATGGGCCGCCTGGAGATGGACGCGCAGCTTCACGGCGCGGAGATCGTGGCGCTGCTCAAGCGCACCAACGCGCAGGCGGAATCCCTTGGGCTCCAGGGGACCCCGGCCTATCTGGTCGGCCCGCTGCTGACCTCGACGCTCGACTATGCCAGCTTCAAGCGGGCGGTGGCGGAAGCACGCCGCCGACAGGCCGCGGAACAATGAGGGGCGAGGTGCCTGAAAGCTGCCGGGCGCGGGTCCATCGCGCGGGGCGTGGTCCTGCCCGTGCGCTGATATGTGCGCTCGTTTTGCCGTTGGTGCTCGGCGCCTGTGTCACCGCATCGAACGAAGCGCCCCCTGCCGCGCAAGTCCCGCGCGTTGCGCCCGCCGATGCCGCGCGTTACGGCGCCCTGGAGGACCGGGGTTTCAGTATTCCCGGCGTCGACCCCGACGAACTCAAGCCCCGCAACGTGCGCCAATTGGTGGACGACCCCACCGGGCAGCCGCCCGGCACCCTGGTGGTGGACCCGAAGAACCGCTTTCTCTACCTGGTCCAGGAGAACGGCAAGGCGCTGCGCTATGGCGTCGGGGTTGGCCGGGCGGGCCTCGAATTCTCCGGCACCGCTGCCATCGGCTATAAGCGGGAATGGCCGAGCTGGCGGCCGACCGACGCGATGATTGCCCGCGAGCCCAGCAAATACCGGCCTTGGGCGGGCGGCATGGCGGGGGGCGAGACCAATCCGCTCGGCGCCCGCGCGCTGTACCTCTTCCAGGGCGGCAAGGACACGCTCTACCGCATCCACGGCACCAACGAGCCGTGGTCGATCGGCGAGGCGGTGTCCTCCGGCTGCATTCGCATGATGAACCAGGACATCATCGATCTTCATCGCCGCGTTCCGGACGGGGCGAAAGTGGTTGTCCTGCCCGCCTAGTCTCGTCCCGTGGCGGGCCGGACACGCGAACGCCCGGGCCGCAAGGTCCGGGCGTTCGTTTTTAAAGGCAGGGGAGGGGTCAGTAACGCGCGTCGGCGGGCTTCTTGTCCTTGGGCCAATCATTGACCTTCGGTGCGAAATCCGGGCGCGGCATGTGGCTGAAATACTCCGCCACGTCCACCGCCTCCTGGTCGGAAAGGCCGCCCTGGCCGAGCGGGAAGCGCTCGTGGAAGCCGATGGGCATATTGCGCTTCACGAACGCCGCCGCCGTATAGGTGCGGGCCATGCCGGCGCCGATGTTGAAGGATTCATCCCCCCATAGCGGCGGGTAGACCACCTTGCCCTGGGCGTCCTTCAAGCCTTCGCCGCTCTTTCCATGGCAGACCGCGCACTGGGTGGCGTACACCTGCTGGCCGTTCTCCGGATCGGGCTTGATGGTCTGGCTGATCTTGCCGACACCGCGCCCTTCCACCTTGTCGCCCGGCTTGGTCTCCCGCTTCATCCAGTCGAAATAGGCCACCATCGCCTTCATGTCGTCGCCGTCCTTGGCCAGCGGTTTGCCGTTCATGGAGCGCAGGAAGCAGCCGTTGATGCGATCCTCCAGCGTGATCTCGCGCCCCGCGCGCGGCGCGTAGCTCGGAAAGAAGGCCGAGACGCCGACATAAGGCGAGCCATCTGCCACCGTGCCGCCGTTGAGGTGGCAGCTCGTGCAATTGAGCACGTTGCCGACGTTCTTGGGCAGCAGGGTGTGGGTCTCGGTGTTCAGGCGCATGCCGCGAACCAGTTGCGTGGCATTCTGCTCCGCGAGCAGGTTGGCGATGCGCGGCGTCTCGAACTTGGAGCTGTCCACCTTGGGGTCGAGCGTGCGGCGCGCGGCCTTGACCTCGGCAGGTGAAACGGGTGCACCCGTATTGCCCCAGCTTGTGCGCACGAAGCTCAGGATGTCCGCAATTTCCTGGTCTTCGAGCCGGGCGAAGCCGGGCATGGTGAAGACGCGCGTGTAGGCCTGGGTCTCGGCCGTCTTCCATCCCGTCAGGGTGATGTGCACCAGGGTCGAGGGGTCCTTGGCATCCACCGTGGGATTGCCCGCGAGCGGCGGGAAGACCTTGGCGACGCCGGCCCCGTTCAGGCGATGGCAATCGGCGCAGAATTGCGCATAGGCCAAGCCACCACGGGTGGTGAACATGGCCTCCGGCACATCCGTGTCAACGTCAACGGCCTGCGGCGGTCCCTCGGAGGGGCGATCGGAGGGCAGGGACTTCAGATAGGTGGCAATGGCAACCAGATCGCCTTCGCTGAAATTCTGCGTCGAATTGTGGATCACCTCGGTCATGGAGCCGGACACGGTCGCATAGCGGTTTTGCCCGGTCTTCAGCAGTTCCACCGTGTCCTTGACGGTCCACAGATTGCGCAGATTGATGGCGTTCCACTCCTCCACCTTGGCGCCGGAAACGAATTTGGCGCCATTCATGCCCTTTTCGGACATGGCGACTTCCTGAAAGCCGATGCCGCGCGGCGTGTGGCAGGCGCCGCAATGGCCGAGCCCCTGCACCAAATAAGCGCCCCGGTTCCAGGTCTCGTCCTTGGCCGCGTCGGCCACGAACGGATGGGTGTCGAGGAACACCAGATTCCAGAACGCCAACGACCAGCGCAGATTGAAGGGGAAGCCGATCTCGGAGGGTTTGTTCGGGTTCGCAACCGGCGCCACGCCCTTCATCAGATAGACGTAGAGGGCATACATGTCGTCCGGGGTCATCTTGGCATAGGAGGGGTAAGGCATGGCCGGATACATGTGCGTTCCGTCCGCCGTCACCCCCTTACGCATGGTGCGGTCAAAGGCGCCGAAGCTGTAGCCGCCGATGCCGGTCTTCGCATCGGGGGTGATGTTGGTGGAATAGAGCACCCCGAAGGGGGTCTCCAGCGGCCGCCCGCCGGCCATGGGCGTGCCGTCGTGGGACGTGTGGCACGCGACGCAATCGCCGAGATCGGCGATAACCTTGCCGCGGGCGATCAGGGCTGGGTCCGCCGTTTGCGGCAGCCCGCGTCCTGTCTCGTCCACGGGCGGCGGCGTGACGACCCACCAGAAGACGCCCGCGCCGATGACCGCCGCCACCGCCGCCAGCGCGCCCGCGGTCCTCCATCTCGACCTGTGTTTGACTGAAATTTCGTCGTTCATAGAACGACCTCCTGCTGCACGCGGGCTTCGCAGATCAAAACACGACCGATCGCGGGAGAATGATTTCCCCTCCCGTGCGACCGGATCGCCAATGGCCCGATCCCCGCCTCTGCGACTCGTCCCGCCTGCGCAGGATCGGCGCGCGCATGCTGCAGCGCATTGACATGCCGCAATCGCGAAATGCCGGACCATGCGATCTCGGCGGCGGGCGCACAGGTGCCGCGCTTGCACAGCTAGGGATATCGCCTATGGGGATCAGGTCGCGTGACCTAGGGGCATGTGCGGCGAGCGGGTGTGCTTCAGTTCGACCGCCGAAGGTCGTTCGTCCCCGGCTTCGCCACGCTTCCGGGCCTTGCGCGTCCGGCCGGGATCACCGTTTCGCTGCGACGAACTGCCGAAGCGCCTCGTTGAGGCGTTCCTGCCATCCCGGACCGCCTTCCTGGAAGTACTCCAGCACATCCGTGTCGATGCGCAGCGAGACGGTCTCACGTGCGTTGGGGATCGCCGGCGGCTTCTGCGGCGCCTCGACAGGCTTTGCGGTGGCGGACCTGAAGGCGGCTTCGGCCGTGTCGCGGGTGGAATTCCCAGACCGGCGGAATGGGGGGTGAGCCATGAATTTTCTTTCGCTGCCGGGAGTCGGCGTCTGACACTGATTCGTACACGGAAGACTAACAGGATTGACCACCATCGGCTGATCGTGCCGCAGGTGCACCGGACATCCGGCGCTCCCCGCTCCCCCGAGGCCGACGTGGCGTGGCCATACCAGGAAAAAGCTAGGGACGGACGATCACTTTATGTATCCGCGTCCTTTGGCTCCCGTGGCCAGAGGGCCCGACGCCAGGGTGGCGCTGGGGAATCGATCACCAAAGGTCAACACTGTCGAAAAAAGGCCGAACCCTCAGCTCCCGTTGCATAATTTTGACGATACTGTATGAGTTCTTCAGTCGATCGAGAGGTATCTCGGTCGTATCTATTCGGTCTAATTTTAGCTTTGCGTGCGTCGTGGCTACAGAAGAATGGGCAGGTTTTCAGGTTTGGGACACGCCCGTCCTATGGTGCGACTTGCACCGCGTGTGGCACCCGATTTTGATTTGTACATTGGTGGGCCAACCCATTCTGGGGTGGGGTCGCCTGGGCGAGGTTGGGGAAGCTTTGAATGCGTCAGGGTGCGGGCCACTTGGCCGCCGTCTCGCCCGAGGGGCCCCGGCGTGACCAGTCACACCGTCTAGGAGCCCTGTTGAGCAGTTGCGCGACCGCGGCGCTATGCTTGGCGCCGGTGGTGATCTGTCTCGGCGTTACACTGCCCCGGCCCGCCCTCGCGCAAACCAAGACGCTCTCCGCCACCACGAGCGGCGTCAATCTCGATATCATCTATGCCGCCTACCCCAGCCACTACACCAGTTTCCTGATCACCGCCGGGACGACCATCGCCAACTCGGGCAACGCCGTCTCCGGCAGCGCGGCGCATCTGTGGACGCTGACAAATCAGGGCGTCGTCGCCGGGACGGGCGGTCAAGGCGTCTCTCTCGGAGCCGGAGGGCTGGTCACCAACGACGGGACGCAATCCTACATCTCCGGTGACACCGGCATCTTCGTCGCGGACGGCGACCTCACGGTCATTAATGCCGGCACTATCAGAGGGACCGGCGGCAATGGGGTGTTTGTCTCCTACGGCGCGGGCAGCGTTACCAATGCTGCAACCGGAGCCATCTCTGGAACATCCGGCGGCGTGAATTTTGCCGGCACACGCGGTGTGCTGGCAACTGTCGGTAATAACGGGCGCATCACCACCACGGGAGGGTGGGGTGTCAACGTAGATTTCGGATCGATAGCCAATAATTCCGGCGCCTACATTTCCGGTTTCGGCGGCGTACAACTGAATGGCACGTTGATCAATAGCGGCACCATTACGGCCACGGGTTCGGGGACGTTTGATGCTATGGGCGTTCGGTTCAATAGTAACGCCGATGTCACCAACACTGCGTCGGGGACCATTACCGGCGGATTGGCGGGTGTCTTTATCGACGGGGGTGGCTCGCTCATCAACGCCGGCACCATCAAAGCGCTGGATGCGGCTGGATGGGGGATCCTGGCATATGGGTCTCCATCGGTGTCGAACTCTGGAACCATTCTGGGCGGCACGGCAGGAATAGGCATCTCGCTGACCGGAGGGGGCTCGGTTGGCAATACGGGATTGATTTCAGGCGGCGCCTTCGGCGTGAAGCTCGCGGGGGGCGCCAGCACCGTCAACAATAGCGGCTTCATCACCGGCGCATCGGGGGTCGGCGTTGCGCTGACCTCTGGCGGCATGGTCACCAACAGCGGCACCGCTTCCAGCATCTCCGGCATCATCGGCGTGCAGATCTCCGGCGGGGCGGGCACGGTCGTCAATTATGGTGCCATCATCGGCTCGGGGTTCTACCCCCAGGCCGCCGTCGTGCTGCAGAACGGTGGTACCATCAATAATGCCGTTACGACGAGCCTGATCTCGGGCGCCCAGTTCGGCGTCATCAGCCGCGGATCGGGCACGCTGATGAATCGGGGCATGATCACCTCTACCAACGGGGTCGGCGCTTGGTTCACCAGCGGCGGCGCGGTGGGCACGGTGACCAATTACGGCACGATCCTCGGTCCGACCAACCACGGCCTCTATCTGCAAAGCGGCGGCACGGTGACCAATGCCGCCGGCGGGCTGATCTCGGGCAACAGCGTAGGCGCCTACGTGCTGAACGGCTATGGCGCGGGCACGACAATCACCAATTCCGGCACGATCATCGGCACCAATACGGCGTCCGGCATTGGCGTCCTGGTCAATCTGATTGGCTTTACCAACACGCTGATCAACAGCGGCACGATCATCGGCAACGGCGGCACCGCGGTGCGGTTCGATCGCACCAGCAACGATCTGGTGCGCCTCCTGCCGGGCTCGGCCATCGTCGGCGTGGTCGATGCCGGCGCCGGAACCGACACGTTGGAATTCGGCGGCAGCACCGCCGCCTCCTTCTCCGGCCTGGGCGGACCGAACTTCATCAATTTCGAACAGGCCAGTGTCGCCGCCGGTGCGAACTGGACCTTCACCGGTACCAATACGGTCTCCTCCACGCTGTCCATGACCAACAGCGGCACCATGACCATCGCGGCCGGCGGCACCTTCACCAATTCGGGCAACCTCGCCAATGTCGGGACGCTGATCAACGCCGGCCTGCTCACGACCTCATCCGGCATCCTGAGCAGCTCCGGGCTGCTGACCAATACCGGCAGCATCTCCGGGACGGTGACATTGTCCGGTAGCGGCGTGCTGGACAATCAATCGGGCGGCATGCTCACCAGCGTCGGCGATGGCGTTCGCGGGGCAGGCTCGCTCTCGGTCACCAATGCGGGGGTGATCTCGGCTGCTGGCACAGGCATCAATTTGTCCGCCGGCGGCAGTGTGGCCAACACCGGCCCGGCCTCGTCCATTCTCGGCACGTATGGCGTTGCGATCCGAAATGCCAACGGGACCGTGACCAATTCCGGGACGATCACCGGCACATCGGGCGTCGGGGTGCTGATCGACTACGGCGCCGGCAGCGTGACCAACGCCGCCACCGGCACCATCACCGGCAGGTCGGGGGGGTGAATTTCGCGTGGACGCTGGGCGTCGACGCCTCGGTGAGCAATTTCGGCCTCATCTTCAGCACCGGCGGCTACGGCGTCAATATCGACAACGGGACGGTGACCAACCATGCCGGCGCGACGATATCCGGAGCCTCCGGCGTCCAGCTCGCAACCGGCACGATCACCAACGCCGGCACCATCACCGGCACGTCCGGGAAGGGCATTCGTTCGAACGGCGGCAGTAATATCATCGACAATGCCGCCACCGGCACGATCTCGGGTGTCACCTACGGCATCGCCATGTTCGGCGGGACCCTGACCAATCGCGGGACCATCCGGGGCACCGGCACCAGCGGCGTCGGCGTCTACAGCTACAACACCGATACCGTCACCAATATCGGCACCGATGCCCGGATCGCAGGCGTGCTGGCCGGTGTCCAATTGCGCAATGCCGGCTCGTTGCTGCGCAACGAAGGCACCATCATCAGCTCCGCGGGATATGGCGCCGACCAGACCACCAACGGCGCGATCATCAATTTCGGCACGCGTTCGCTCATCAGCGGCGCGCTGGGCGGCATCCTGATCTCCAACGGCACCACCACCAATGTGATGTCGGTGTCGATCGCCAATGCGGGCACCATCTCTGGCACCGGCACTGCCGGTATTGGTATCAAGACGCAGGACGGCCTCGGCACCATAGCCAATACCGGGACCATTCTCGGCGGCACGTCGGGAACGGGCATTTTCCTGGATGCCGGCGGGTCGGTCGTCAATGCGGCACTGTCGGGCTACATCTCCGGCGGAAGCGCTGGCGTGTATGCCGGCGGGGTGGCCAGCACGGTGACCAATTCCGGCACCATCCTCAGCGCCAGCGGCAACGGCGTGGCATTGATGGATGGCGGCAGCGTCAGCAATCTCGGCTCCGCCTCCCACATCTCCGGCGACAATGCCGGCGTCTATGTCCAGAGCGCCGCCGGCACCGTCACCAACGAGGGCCTGATCAGTAGCGGTTTCGGCGACGGCGTCATGCTGATGTTCGGCGGCACCGTCACCAATTCTCTCACCGGCGTCATCGAGGGCGGCTGTAGCGGCATCACCGGAATCAATGGCGCGGTCGCGGTGACCAACTCCGGTATCGTCCGGGGCACCTGCGCGACCGCCAACGGAATTTATCTGGTGTCCGGCGGGACGGTCACCAACAGCGGTACCTTCGCGTCCATTACCGGCGGGGAGATCGGCGTCCTCATGTCCACCGAGCCGGGCTCGGTGACCAATGAGGGCGTCATTGCCGGCACCTACGACGCTGGTGGCGTTCTGCCGGCCAGCGCGGAGATCATCGGCGTGCTGTTGCGTGCCGGCGGCAGCGTCACCAATACCGGCGCCGCGGCCCAGATTTCCGGCTACACCGGTCTTGCCATCGAAGACCTTTATGGTGCCGGCATCCTGGGCACGGTGACCAATTCCGGCACCATCCTCGGCACGCGGATGACCGGCGTACGGCTGGATTCGGGCGGGGTCGTCTCCAACAGCGGTACATTGGCCACCATTTCCGGCGCGCTGTACGGCGTTGAGATTGCGGGCGCCGCGGGAACGGTGACCAATTCCAGCACCATCACCGCCACCGGCACGGCCGGTGTCGGCGTGAGGTTCGCTGCGGGCACGTTTAGCAACACATTGACCAATTCCGGTACGATCAACGGCTCCGGTGGCACGGCGGTGCAATTCGGCGCCGGCAACGATCTGTTGAAGATTCTCTCCGGCGCGGTCTTCTCCGGCGGTGTGCAAGGTGGTGCTGGCACCGACACCATCGAGGTCGTTTCCGGCGGCGGATCGACCGCTAACTTCACCGATTTCGAGATCCTGCAGATCGACGCCGGCGCCAGCTGGACGGTGACGGGAGCGGAGACGTTCTCAACGATCACCAACGCCGGCACGCTGATCAATGCGGGCACGCTGACCAACGTCGATACCATCGTCAACCAGGGCACGGTGCTCAACACCGGCGCCATTCTCAGCACGGTCACCCTGGCCGGCACCGGCGTGCTGAGCAACGCGGCCGGCGCTCTGATCCGGGGACCGAGCGACGGCGTGGTGGGCACCGGCGCCGACGCGCGCACGTTCACGAACGCCGGCACAATCATCGGCACGACAGGCAGCGGTCTTTATCTGTCTGCTGGCGGCAGCATCACCAATGACGGCAGCGCGTCGAGCATCCAGGGCGGCCTGCATGGCATTCGCGTTGCGGGCGGGGCTGCCACGGTGAGCAATGACGGGCTCATCTCCGGCGGCGTGCGCGGCATCTCCCTGCTGGCCGGCGGCAGCGTCGCCAATCGTGCATCGGGGCTGATTTCCGGGACCGTCACCGGGGTGTACATAACCGGCGGCGCGGGTGCCGTGATCAATGCGGGCACCATCACCGGCCTGACCGGCCTTGCGGTCTCCGGCAGCTTCAACTCCACGCTGACCAATAGCGGCACCATCGTCGGTACCGGCGGCACGGCGGTGCAGTTCGCCGGCGGCGACGACGTGCTGAACGTTCTCTCGGGGGCGGCGTTCACCGGCGCGGTGGATGGTGGCGCGGGGGCCAACACGCTGGCGTTTGTATCCGGCACCGGAACGCTGACTTTCTCCAATTTCCAGATCGTCACAGTGGCCAACGCCGCGTCCTGGACCATCGGCGGCACCCATACGCTCACCAGCCTGACCAACAGCGGCACGCTGACCAATACGGGCACCTTGCTCGCCAGCGCCGGCACGCTGTGGAATGCCGGCCAGTTGAACAACAGCGGCAGCATTTCCGGCACGGTGACGCTGGCCGGCTCCGGGGGGATCGACAATCAGGCGGGCGGTCGCATCACCGGCCTGCTGGCGGCGATCAGCGGCGGCGGTGCGACAGTGGCCAATGCCGGGACGATCCTCGCCAGCGACACGGCGGGGATCGGCATCGAGCTGACGTCGGCGGGCCGTGTCAGCAATACCGGCAGCGCATCGCTGATCTCAGGCGGCACGACCGGAATTTCCCTGGGCGGACTGGGGACGATTCTCAATCTGGGGACCATCGCCGGCGTGCTGGGATATGGGGTGGCGCTGTCCTTGGGCGGATCGGTGTCGAACAGCGGCACCATCAGCGGCGGGGCGGCGGGCATTTCGGTCACCGGCGGCATAGCGACCATCACCAACACCGGCACCATCCTGGGCACCGGCACGGCCGGTGTCGGTGTGCTATTCAGCGGCAGCGGCTCGGGCACCATCGACAATTACGGGGTGATCTCGGGCGCCGGTGGCACGGCGGTGGCATTCGCGGGCGGCACCAACCAGTTGATCCTGGAAGGCGGCAGCACGCTCATCGGGACGGCGGACGGGCGGCTCGGCACCAATACGCTGATCGTGCGCGACAATGCGATGCTGAGCAGCGTCAACGCCATCGGCTTCCAATATGTCGGCTTCATCGATGCCACGCAGGCGATCGATGCGGGCTCGACCATCACCAATCCGACGGTGATCGCCGGCACGCTGACCAATCAGGGCACGCTGAACGGCGCGGTCAACGTCGGCATCAGCGCGACGCTGATCAGCAGCGGCCGGGTATCGGTGGACGCAGCCTCCACCAATGCGGGATCGATCTCCAATTCCGGCACCTTCTCCATCGGCGCCACGCTGACCAATGCGGGCAGCTTCAGCAATAGCCTGCTGCTCACCAATGCCGGTCTGCTTGAGACGACCGGCACGCTGACCAACAGCGGCACGCTCTCCAATCAGGGGAGCCTCATCAACTCCGGCGTCCTGGCCAATCTCGGGAACCTGCTCAACGGCGGCGTTCTCGCCAATGCGGCCGTCATGTCTAACAGCGGCACCATCAGCGGGGCCGGCAGCTTCACCAACACCGGCAGTTTCACCAACAGCGGCAGCGTTCTGGGCACCGTGACCCTAAGCGGCGCGGGCTCCGTGAGCAATCAGTCAAGCGGAGAGATCATCGGCACGCTTGCCGGCCTTGCCGGCGGCAGCGGCAGCAGCGTCGTCACGAATGCCGGCACCATCCTGGCGAGCGGCACCGCCGGCACGGGCATCGCGCTGACATCAGGAGGGACCATCGCCAATACCGGCAGCACGGCCTTGGTCCGGGGCGGAGACACCGGCGTGGCCTTCTCCGGTGTCGGCACCATCACAAATTCCGGCACCATCGCCGGCGTCGCGGGAAGCGGCGTGGCGTTGGCCGCAGGCGGGCTGGTCACCAACAGCGGCCTCATCACCGGCCTCGCGGCCGGCATCAGCGTGACCGGTGGCACCGCGCTCATCACCAATACCGGCACCATCTCGGCGACCGGAACGGCGGGCGTGGGCGTGCAGTTCTCCGGCGACGCGACCGGCACGATCGATAATTTCGGCACCATCTCCGGCGCAGGCGGCACGGCCGTGGCGTTCTCGGGCGGCACCAACCTGCTGATCCTGGAGAGCGGCAGCCTTCTCATCGGCATCGCCGACGGCACGCGCGGGGTGAACACCCTGGCCGTCCAGAGCGACGCGCAATTGTCGGACGTGCAGGCCATCGGCTTCAGTGCCGTGGCGTTCCTGAACGCCAATCAAACGCTGGATGCCAACACCACCATCACCAATCCCGTCGTCATCTCGGGCACCTTGACCAGCCAAGGCACCCTGAACGGCAAGATCCAGGTGGATGCCGGCGCCACGCTGAATAATTCCGGCCTGGTCTCGGCGGACGGGCTCTCCACCATCGGCGGGCAGGTGGCGACCAGCGGAACCTTCGGCAATAACAGCACCCTCACCAATACCGGCACGATCGGCAACAGCGGCACGCTGACCAACACCGGCTCGCTCATCAACAATGGCGCGCTTGCCAATTCTGGCGGCATGTCCAACAGCGGCACCATCACCGGCTCCGGGACCTTCACCAATACCGGCAGCTTCACCAATGACGGGATGCTGGTCGGCCTCGTCGACGGCGTGAGCGGCAGCGGCGCCATCAGCAACAGCGGCACGATCATCGGCATTGCCGACACGGGTGTGGACCTTGGTGCGGGCGGGATGCTGACCAATACCGGCTACATCCAGGGCGGCATCTATGGCGTCGTCGTCGGCACCGGCGGCATCGTGTTCAATTCGGGGACGATTCTCGACGACGCCATCGCCGGCCTGGCCCTGGGCAGCACTGCTTCGCTGACCAATTCCGGCACCATCGGCGGGGTCGTCGGGCTCTTGTTCACGGGCACAGGCGCCAGCGCCACCAACAGCGGCACCATCACCGGAACGGGCGGCATTGCGGTGCAGTTCGGTACTGGCGTCAACGCTCTTACCCTGACCACCGGCTCGGTGCTGAACGGCGCGATCGATGGTGGCACGGGAGCGGGGCAGATCACGCTCGCCGGCACTGGCGCCATGTCCAATACCATTGCCAATTTTGGCGCAGGCAGCACCTTGACCATCGCAAATGGCGCCTCGTGGACGGCATCGGGCCATTGGACCATCGGTGCGGTGACCAATTCGGGCACCCTGCAGCCCGGCGCGGCGGGCGGCACGCTGCAGCTCAACGGCACGTTCGTCCAGACCGCGGCGGGCACCCTGCAGGTGGCGGTGAACCCGGCTGGCCAAAGCTCGCAATTGCTGGTGACCGGCACCGCGACGCTCGCCGGAACGCTCTCGGTGCTGGCGGCAACCGGCTCCTACCAGCCTTCCACCAGCTACACGATCCTCACCAGCGCGACGGTCAGCGGGCAGTTCGACAGCGTGGCGACCGATCTGGCCTTTCTCGTCCCGGAAGTGACCTACGGGTCCCAGGCGGTCACGCTGACGCTCTCGACCGGCGCACAGCCGGTGCGCTTCTCCAGCGTCGCGGTGACGCGGAACCAGTTCAACACGGCCAATGCCGTCGAGGCCGGCGGATCGGGCTCAGCGCTCTATCAGGCCGTGGTGGGGCAGAGCGTTGCCGGCGCCCGCACCGCCTTCACCATGCTGTCGGGCGAGGCCTATGCCAGCGTCAGCTCGGCGTTGCTGGACGATGCCCGCGTGGTGCCGCAGACCTTGCTCAACCGGCTGCGGCAGGATGCCTATATGGATGCGGGTGGGGTGATGGCGGCCCTTGGCGCAGGGGGACCATCCACCGCCGGCTCCGGCCTCGGCGCCAACGCCACGCGTGGGTCCGCTTCGAATCCAGCAGGCACGGCGGATGCGGGAGCCTCGCGCCTCGCGGCCTGGGGCGAAGCTTTCGGCGGTTGGGGCGAGATTAGCGGCAACGGCAACGCGGCGAACGTCAGCCATGATCGCTCCGGCTTCCTGACCGGCCTGGACGCCCGCATCGGCGAGGATTGGCGCGTGGGTCTGGGTGGCGGCTACGCTACGACCGACATCTCCATTCCAGACCGTGCCAGCTCGGCCCAAGTCGGCACCTTCAGCCTCGGCCTGTATGCCGGCCGGTCCTTCGGGCCGCTTAACGTGCGGTTCGGCGGTGCCTATGGCTGGAGCGACGTGGACATGGACCGCCTGGTGGCGTTCCCCGGCTTCCGCAATGCGCTCAGTTCCAGCTACGATGCGCAGACGGCCCAGGTGTTCGGCGAACTTGGCTATGGCTTCACCTGGAATGCCCTCGCGTTGGAGCCGTTTGCCGGCCTGACCTACGTGCATCTGAACACCGGTACCGGGAATGAAACCGGTGGGGCGGCGGCGCTTAGCCTGCAAAGCTCGACCGCCGATATCACCTATTCGACGCTGGGCCTGCGGCTCGGAACCACATGGTCGCTGGGCAGCGGCATCATGCTGGTGCCGCGCATGATGCTCGCCTGGCAGCACGCCTATGGCGATCTGGATCCGGCCGCGAACCTCGCCTTCAGCACCACCGGCGTCGACTTCAACGTCACCGGGGCTCCGCTGGCGCGGGATGCGGCGCTTCTGGAACTGGGCGCCGATTGGAAGCTCACCGACAGCGTCAAGATGGGGGTCTCCTATCGCGGCACCCTGTCCAGTGCGGTCCAGGACAATGCCGTGACGGGCGTGTTCTCCTGGTCGTTCTGAGACGGACGCGCGCCGCAAGACGCGTTGACACGGGTGCTGGTTTCAGGACATTCGGCCCATGAACGCGTTGCACCCCAATCTCTGCGCCTGCGGCAGCGGCCTGCGGCCCCTGCGCTGTTGCCAAGTGGATCTGCGCACGCTCGGTCCTGCGGCCGCCAGCCGGCATTTGCTGCCGCTGGTGGACCAGGCCATCGCCAACCACGCGCGGGGCGCCCTGGCCGAGGCCGAGCGGCTGTGCCTGGAGGTGCTGGAACTGGCGCCGGGGCAGGGCGGGGCGCTCGCCATCCTCTACCAGATCCGCAAGGCCCAGGGCGCCTTGCCGGCGGCGGAGGCGCTGGTGCGCCGGCTGGTGACGCTGGACCCGAACAATGTCTGGGCGACGCAGGAACTGGCCCTGCTGCTGTTCGGCAAAGGCGATCTTGCCGAGGCGGAGGTTCATGCCCGCAACGCGGTGCGCATCGCGCCGGCGGATCCGCAATCGCACAATCTGATGGGCATGATCCTGACCGAGGCCAATCGGCCCCAGGTCGGCGAGTTTCATTATCGCCGGGCGCTCGATCTGCTGGGACAGCGCCAGCCCATTCTTCTCGCCAATCTCGCCTGGAATTTGAAGAACCAGGGCAAAATGGCGGAGTCCCGCGCGCTTTATGAGGAATCCGCAGCGCTTGCGCCTGCGGTGCTGCAGACCTTGCTGGGTTGGGCGCGCATGGAGGAGACCGATCGCAATTTCTCCCGCGCCGAGGCTTTGCTGGACCGCACGCAGGCGCTGGTTCCCGGCCATCCGAGCGTGCTGCTGCATTGCGCCATTCTGCGCGGCCGCACCAAGGATTATGATGCTGCGCTGGCTCTTCTGGAGCAGATGGAGCAGCAAAGTCCGGGATCTGGTCTCGGTACCAACGAAATGCTGGAGAAGGGCCGCCTGCTGGACAAGATGGGCCGCTACGACGAGGCTTTTGCGGCTTTCGATGCCGGTAAGCGCAAGAATGTGGCGGTGAGCGGCACGGTCTATATGGCCGAGCACGCCGCCGATCTCGCGGCCCGGTTGAAGGCCTATTTCACCGCCAGCCGCCTGCGCATCGTGCCCCGGGCAAAGCCGGTGGAGCATGGCCCCCGCCCGCTGTTCATCCTGGGCTTCCCGCGTTCCGGCACCACGATGGTGGAACAGACCCTTTCTGCCCATCCCAAGGTCTCAGCCGGCGACGAACTCACCTTCGTCCACGACATCGCCAATCTGATGCCGCGCATGCTCAATAGCCCGCTGGCGTATCCCGAGGCGCTCGCCGATCTGTGGATGGGGGACCAGTGCGAGGGGCTGGATCATCTGCGCGATTATTATCTCCAGCGGGTTCGCCAATTGGGCATTGTCGAGCCGGGAGCCACCCGCTTCACCGATAAGATGCCGCTCAATGAGACCCATATGGGGCTCATTGCCTTGATGTTTCCGGACGCACCGCTGATCCATGTGCTGCGCCACCCGCTGGACATCGTCCTGTCGGTCTATTCCAACCACCTGACCCATGGCTTTTACTGCGCCAATGCGCTGGAGACCATCGCGCAGCATTATCTGCTGGTGATGGACCTCGTGGATCATTACCGCCGGGAGATGGCGCTGAAGTATCTGGCGGTCCGCTATGAGGACATCGTGGGCGACCAGGAAACCCATGTGCGCCGCATGCTGGCTTTTGCCGACCTTCCGTTCGACAAAAGGTGCCTGCAATTCCACGAGAACAAGCGTTATGCGCGCACCGCCAGCTATGCCCAGGTGACCGAGAAACTCTACGACGCGTCGCGCTATCGCTATCGCCATTACCTCAAGCACCTGGCGCCGGTGATCCCGATGTTGGAGCCGGTCATCATGCGGCTGGGCTATGCAATCGATGGCTAGCGCAGATCAGCTTCGTTTCGGGGCGGACGGCCTTGGTGCGGCAAGCGCATTGAGCGAGATCCCGGTGGCAATTGGAACGCCGGGCGCGTCCCGCACCGTCGACGGTTGGCTGGCTGAGGCGCAAGCGCACGAGGTGGCCGGGCGGCTGGAGGAGGCGGAGCAGCTCCTCGCGCAGGTGCTTCAGGCCATGCCGAACTATGCGCCGGCGTTCCATCAGGGGGCCATCTTGTCCCATCGCCGCCGACGGCCGCAGGAGGCGATCGAGCGCCTCGAACGGGCGATCGCTCTGGCGCCGGACCATCACTTGTTTCATCGCAACATCTGCGAAATCTATCGCGGCCAATGCCGGCTCGACGAGGCGGTGTTCCATGGCCGGCGGGCGGTTGAACTGGCGCCCACCGATGCGGGGGCCAATTATAACCTCGGCGTCATCCATTATGACCGCATGGAGGTGGAGGCAGCCATCCACTATGCCCGGCGCGCGTTGGAGTTGGAGCCGGCTATGGCGTCCGCGCATTTCGAGCTGGCGGAAGCGCTTCTGTTGGACGGGCGGTTTGCCGAGGGCTGGGGCGAATATGAATGGCGCTTCGATTTGCCCGGTTCGCCGCGTCTTCTGCCGCACCACGGCAAGCCGCAATGGGATGGCCAGCCCATGCCCCAAGGCACTCTTCTGCTGATCGGCGACCAGGGCTTCGGCGACACCATCCAGTTTTGCCGCTACATCCCCGATGTGGCGCGGCTCTGCCCCAATCTCATCATGGCATGCAGTTCGGAGATGAAGCCGATCGTGCTGCAGCAGGGTGGCATCACCCAATATTTCGACCGCTGGGAACACGTGCCGGCCTTCGATGCCTATTGCCCGCTTTCCGGCCTGCCACGCCTGTTCGGCACCGATATCAATTCCATTCCAGCTCCCGTCCCCTATGTCCGGGCCGAGCCGGCCAAGGTGGCGCATTGGCGCGCGCGGCTGGCGGGGCTGATCCCGCAGGGCTTTCAGTCGGTGGGTTTGGTCTGGGCCGGGCGGCCCACCCACGGTAACGATTTCAATCGCTCCATGACCCTCCGGACGCTGGCCCCGCTTGGGCGGCTGGAGTGCACCGCGCTGGTGTCCCTTCAGATGGGACCGGCGATGGCGCAGGTGGCGGATTATTACGGCACGGCGCCGCTGATCAACCTCGGGAGCGAGATCGTCGATTTCACCGATACCATGGCGATCCTGGAAATCCTCGACCACGTCGTGGCGGTGGACACCTCCATCGTCCATCTGGCGGGGGCGATGGGCCGGCCGGTCTCTGTGCTGCTGCCGTTCGCGCCAGATTGGCGCTGGCTGCGGGATCGCTCCGACACTCCCTGGTATCCCAGCGTGCAATTGTTCCGTCAGCCGAGCAGCACCGCCTGGGCGGAGCCTGTCGCGGCGGTGACCGAGCGCCTGTCGCAACGGGCGCGCCCCCGCCCTCAAGACGCTCCGGGATAGGAAGAGGGCGCTGAGGTCCGGGCGGAATGGCCGCCCAGCGTTCTTGTCTGTCCCGCCGAAGGCTCAGGCGATATAGGGCAGGTGGGGCATGCTTTGGGAGGCGCGGAAGGCGGCGAGCCGTTCGGCTGCCTTCTGGCTGGAGGCGCGCAGATGGGCCACCAGGGCCTTCTTTGCCGCCGCGCCGTTGCCGCGGCGCACCGCCTGCACGATCTCCAGATGTTCGTCCATGAACGGGTCCACCAGGGTCGGGCGCTTCAACGCCACCTGGATGTGCTTTCCCGACACCAGGATGCAGCGCGTGCGCCGCAGGGCCTCGATGATTTCCGGATTGCGGCCGTGGCCGACGCAATCAATGTGCAGATCGGCCTCAAGGACGTCGAGGTCGGCAATTTCCACCTGCGGGAAGCGCGAGATCACGTCCTTCAGGCGAGCTTCAACGGTGTCGAGCTGCGCCGTCGGGATCCGGCCTATGGCGCTTTCCAACGCCACGGGCTCCAGCAGAATTCGCAACTCATAAAGGTCGTGGAAGCGAGCCTCGTCGAGCGGCACGATCCACCAATGGGACTTCTCGCCCTTCGAGACGATACCCACCTCGCGCGCATGGATGAGCAAGTCGCGCGCCACCGTCCGCCCCACGTCGAAATGGCGCGCCAAAGCGAGTTCGTTCACGCGGAAGCGGCCGAACACCGAGCGCAGGATGAGTTCGCGCTCGAAATCATAGTACAGCGACTGCCACGCGAAGGATTTGGTGGCGGCAGGTGGCTCGGCGCCCATCTGAAGCATCGCCGAGGTGATCTTGACGCGGTGCGGGGTCTCCGTACAGCCGACCAACAGGCCGCGCCCCTCGAACCGGCTCAGCAGCCCCTCGGCTTCAAGCTCGGCAAGGGCCTGCTTGACCGGCGAGCGGCTGGAACCGAACAGGGCCGCGAGCGGCCCTTCCAGCAGGACGGCGCCCTCCGGCAGCGAGCCACTGGAGATCGACTGACGCAGCCGCCCGGCGATCACCGCATAGGCGGGTGTGCGATCGACGACCGGCGCCTCCTTGCCCGCGTTCAGGTTACGGCGCCGATTTGCCATGGCACGAATTCGTTGTCACCGAAGCCGTAATCTTCGCTCATGGTATGCGCGCCCGAGGCGATGGCGATGATCTTCTCGAAGATTCGCTCCCCGGCCGCCTCGATCGTGTCAGCACCGGTGACGATGCCGCCGCAATTGACGTCCATGTCCTCCTGCATGTGCTCGTACATCTCGTTGTTGGTCGCGACCTTGATGCAGGGAGCGGGCTTGAAGCCCGAGACCGAGCCCCGGCCGGTGGTGAAGACGATGACGTTGCAGCCCCCCGCCACCTGGCCGGTGACGGCAACCGGATCGTAGCCGGGGGTGTCCATGAATACAAAGCCGGTGCGGTCGATGATCTCGGCATATTCGTAGACCGCCTCGAGCGGCATGGTGCCGCCCTTGGCGACCGCCCCCAGCGACTTTTCGAGGATGGTGGTGAGCCCGCCCGCCTTGTTGCCGTGAGAAGGATTGTTGTTGAGTTCGGCCTCGTTACGCTCGGTGTAGCGACGCCACCATTCAATGCGGTCTATCAGCTTCTGCGCCACTGCGGGCGTCACCGCTCGGCGGGTCAGAAGGTGCTCGGCGCCGTAGATTTCGGGCGTCTCGCTCAGCACCGCCGTGCCGCCGTGCTGAACGACGAGATCGGCCGCGTGCCCAAGGGCGGGGTTGGCGGAAATGCCTGAATAGCCGTCCGATCCGCCGCACTGCAGCGCCACCTTGAGGCCGGAAAGCGGCACGGTGGTGCGCCGCGCGGCGTTTACCACGGGTAGCATCTCGCGGATGATGTTGGAGGCGACCTCCACTGTCTTGCGGGTGCCACCCAGCTGCTGGATGGTCATGGTGCGCAGGAACGGGCCTTCCTGGAGGCCGAATTTCTTCACGATCGGCTCGATCTGGTTGGTCTCGCAGCCGAGGCCGATCATCAGGATGCCGGCGAAGTTGGGGTTCTTCGCATAGCCGCTCAAAACGCGTGTGAGATAGGCATAGCCTTCGGTCTTGGTGTTGATGGCGCAGCCGGTGCCGTGGGTGAGCGCCACCACGCCGTCCACATTCTCGAACCCGTCAAGGCCGCCCCCGCGGTTGAACCCGTCGGCAATGGCGCGCGCCACCGTGGCCGAGCAGTTCACCGAACTGACGATGCCGATATAATTGCGCGTTCCCACCTGCCCATCGGCGCGCACATATCCTTCAAAGGTGCGGCGCTGGTCGTCCGGGAGGAGCGGGGTGGGGCGGGCATCCTCAGCGAAGTGATGGTCTACGCCGCTCTCCTGCATGGCGAGATTATGCAGGTGCACATGGGCGCCGGGGGCGATGTCGGCGGACGCGATGCCGATCACCTGGCCATATTTCAGCACCGGCTCGCCCGCCGCAATGGCACGGATCGCCACCTTGTGGCCGCTCGGTATATCCGCCGGCGCGGTGATGCCAAGCGTCTCCATCGAGACCTGCGCACCCGCGGAAATAGCGGTCCGTGCCACTCCCACATTGTCCCGCGCATTCAGTTGGATCACCGGGGAGGCGGTGGGGGTCGTCAGCATTGAACTGTCCGTTAAAATGATTATTGCGTGCATCAATCAATCATGTTAGACGTCCTCCAGTCAATAGAAAAATGATAATAAATTAGGCAGGAGATGACGCCTATGCCACTGATATTGCAGTAAAAACGCATTTATCCGCGAGCATTCGGTTGGGCTTTGCGTTACATAGCGTAAGGCGGGTTAGTATCTGCATCGAATGCGATGGAAATCGCTTCCGAAGACGAGAAATTGCGCCTTGTCATACGAATTCGACTTCTCATTCCTTGACCAATATTTGCCAGACCTATGGTATGGAATGTGGTTGACCTTAGGAATGACCGCCGCTTCCATCCTGCCTGGCTTCGCGCTCGGAACGGCGTGCGCCGTGGGTCGTCTCTATGGTCCGCCCTGGGTGCGACGCGTGGTGGTGATCTATGTGGAAGGCATTCGCAACACCCCGCTGATCATCCAGGTCTTCTGGCTGTTCTTCGGCCTCGCCGTGCTGCAGGTGAGAATCGGCCCGTTTCCGGCGGCAGTGATTGCGCTCGTCATCAATGTCGGCGCCTACACCGCCGAAATCATGCGCGCCGGCTTCCAGAGTATTCCCAAGGGCCAGATCGAGGCCGCCTCCTGCCTCGCGCTGAAGCCGAGCCATGCCCTGTGGTCGGTTCAGCTCCCCCAGGCTGTGGAGCGCGTCTATCCCGCGCTGGTCAGCCAATTCGTGCTGATGATGTTGGCCACCTCGATCATGTCCCAAATCTCGGCGGAGGAGCTGACGGGGGTCGCCTACATGATCCAGTCCTTCACCTTCCGCGGCTTCGAGGTCTATCTCGTCATCGCCGTCATCTACCTCATGATGGCCTCGCTCCTGCGCCTTACGCTGCTCGGCGTTGCCCAGGTCTCGTTCCCCCGCCGCCGCCGGCTCGGCACGCCACTGTGAGGTTTCCATGCTGGGACTGACCGTCGAGCAGATCGCCTATCTCTTCCGCGGTGCGGGCTGGACCATCGTCCTCTCGCTCCTCGGCTTCGTCGGCGGCACGCTGCTCGGGCTCCCCATCGCGCTCGCGCGCTCCGCCCGCAGCAAGCTTGCCCGTGCCTTGTCGGGCGCGCTGGTGCAGATCGTGCAAGGCATCCCGCTGCCGGTGATCATGTTCGTGGTCTATTTCGGGATCAGCATCGGCGGCTTTGACGTTCCGGCCCTGGTGGCGGCGGGCGTCGCCATGACGCTCTACGCGGGCGCCTATCTCGGAGAGATCTGGAAGGGCTGCATCCTCGCCGTGCCGAGGACCCAGTGGGAGGCGGGCGAATGCCTCGCTCTTACGTCCACTCAGCGTTTCGTGTTCGTGATTCTGCCGCAGGCGCTGCGCATCGCGGTGCCGCCGACGGTCGGCTTCTTGGTGCAGATCGTGAAGAACACGTCCTATTCGGTCGTCATCAACTTCTTTGACCTGACTTACTCGGCCAAAGTGATAAACAACTCCACCTTTAGACCATTCACTGTATTTACCATCGCCGCGGTGATCTATTTCGCCATCTGCTTTCCCATGTCGCTGCTGGCGAGCCGGTTCGAGCGGCGGCTGCACCGCGGTTGAGGGGCGACATGACCCTGCAGATAAAACCTCCAGGCCCTTCCGCCGTTTCGTATGAGAGTCTCGCCATGACCAGCTCCGCCGCGCCCCTGGTGCGCTTTCGCGACGTGCGCAAGAATTTCGGCTCGCTCTCGGTGCTGAAGGGCATCGACCTCGACGTGGCACTGGGGCAGGTGGTGGCCTTGATCGGCCGCAGCGGTTCCGGCAAGAGCACCGCTCTTCGCTGCGTCAACGGGCTCGAAAAGGTGGACGGCGGCGAGCTGACCGTCTGCGGACGGGCACTCCACACCGGCACGGTGGACCTGCGGGACCTACGCCAGGACGTCGGCATCGTTTTCCAGAGCTACAATCTCTTCCCCCACCTGACCGTGGAGCAGAACGTCACGCTGGCGCCACGCAAGGTGCGGCGCATCGGCAAGGGCGAGGCGCGCGACCTCGCCGCCGAGGTACTGGCGCAGGTCGGCCTTTCCGACAAGGCGCAGAATTATCCCGAGCAGCTCTCCGGCGGCCAGCAGCAGCGCGTCGCCATCGCCCGCTCTCTCGCCATGCGTCCCAAGTTGATCTTGTTCGACGAGGTCACCTCGGCGCTCGATCCCGAACTGACGGGAGAGGTGCTGAAAGTGATCGAGCGGCTCGCCCGCGAGGGCATGACCATGATGCTCGTCACCCACGAAATGGCCTTTGCCCGCTCCGTCGCCAACACCGTGGTGTTCATGCACCAGGGCAAGATTTGGGAAAGCGGCAAGGGCGACATGCTGGCCAATCCCCAAACCGTCGAGTTGCGCCAGTTCGTCGGCAACGGGCTGTGAGATTCACCCTGCAACGCATCAGAACAAAAGATTTGGAGGAGCCTCGACCATGACCACGACTTCGACCATGACACGCATTGCCGGCACGCTCGCGCTCGCCGTCGCCCTGGTGGCCGGCCCGCTTGCCGCCAACGCCGAAACCCCTGCCGGCATCAAGCAGCGCGGCAAGCTGCTGGTGGCCATCGACGTCAGCCACCCGCCCTACGGCATGCTCGATGCCCAGGCAAAGGAGACCGGCTCGGACGTCGAGACCGCCAAGCTCCTGGCGCAGGACCTCGGCGTGCCGTTGGAGGTGGTGCCGGTCTCGGGCGCGAACCGCGTTCCCTCGCTGCTCGCCGGCAAGGTGGATCTGGTGATCGCCTCCTTCTCCATCACCCCTGAGCGCAAGAAGGTGGTGGATTATTCCATCCCCTACGGCGTGATCCCGGTGGTGGTCTCCGCGCCCAAGTCGATGGCAATCAAGACCCCGGCTGACCTTGCCGGCAAGTCCATCGCAGTCGCCCGCGGCACCACCGCCGACATCGAACTGACGCGGACCATCAAGGAAGCCAAGGTCGCCGCCAACATCGTGCGCTACGAGGACGAGGCGACCGCCAACACCGCTGTCGCCACCGGGCAGCAGGATATTCTGGCCGCCGCCCTCTCCACCGCCAATGCCGTGGGGGAGCAGAACCCGGGCAAGCAGCTCGAAGTGAAGATCGAGATGGCCGCCTATCCCATGGCCGTCGGCCTGCGCAAGACCGATGCTGAGCTGAAGACGTTCGTGAACGAGTGGGTTACGGCCAACCTGAAGAACGGCAAGCTCAACGACATCTACAAGAAGTATTTCGGTCAATCCCTGCCCGAGAACCTCCCGGCCGAGTGATATTTCGCCAATGATGGAAGGGGTGCGGTTTGCGCCCCTTCCCTTACCGCATCGTGTCTCAGGAGCCGCCATGACCGCAGCCGCCCAGCCCTATCGCGGGCTGTTTCCCGTCGCGCCCACCCCGTTCCTCGCCAATGGGGACCTCGACCCCGATGGCCAGCGCCGTGTGCTCGACTGCATGATCGACCAGGGCGTGGACGGCATCTGCATCCTCGCCAACTATTCCGAACAGTTCCTTTTGACCGACGAGGAGCGCCGCATCCTCACCGAGCTGTCGCTCGCCCATGTGGCAGGACGCGTGCCGGTGATGGTGACCTGCTCCCATTTCTCCACCCGCGTCGCCGCCGAGCGCGCCGCGCATGCGCGCGCCGCCGGCGCCAGCCTCGTCATGCTGATGCCGCCCTATCACGGCGCCGGCATCCGCCTCGACGAGCAAGCCATCTTCGACCATTTCGCCCGCGTGGCAGATGCGGCGGGCATCCCGGTGATGCTCCAGGACGCGCCCCTCAGCGGCGTGTCGCTCTCCGTGCCGTTCATGGTCCGGCTTGCGCGTGAGCTGCCGCTGGTGCGTTATTTCAAGATCGAGGTTGCCGGCACCGCGGCCAAGCTGCGCGCGCTCATCGCCGCCGGTGGTGATGCCATCGAGGGGCCATTCGACGGCGAGGAGGCCATTACGCTGATGGCCGATCTCGACGCAGGGGCGACGGGCGTAATGTCGAGCGCCCTCCTGTCCGATCTGCTCCGCCCGGTGCTCGATCACCATGCGGCGGGACGCCGCGCGGAGGCCGCGCAGGCCTATGCCCGCGTCCTGCCGCTGATCAATTATGAGAACCGCCAGTGCGGGCTCCGCGCGGCGAAGATCGCGATGATGGAGGGCGGCGTGATCTCCTCTGATGCGGTCCGCCATCCACTCGAGCCGGTGCATCCCGCAACCCGCGAGGGCTTGCTGGAAATCGCCCGGGAACTCGATCCCTTGGTGCTGCGCTGGGGTAAATGACCACGGGAATTCGTTCCCCTCATTGATCCGGCTTAGGCTGATCTGCGGGCGAAATGCCCGGACCTCGACGAAGGATGACCGACATGACCATCACGACTGATCTCTTGATCGGCGCTGACTCGCGGCCCGGCACGCTCGGCGAGATCCGGGCTGTGGAAGCCGCGAGCGGCACGCCGCTCGCCCCGGCCTTCGGCGGCGCCACACTCGACGACCTGGAGCGCGCCTGTGCCCTCGCGGACGCCGCGTTCGACACTTATCGCGCAGTATCCTTGGAAGAGCGCGCCCTGTTCCTTGAGGCGATCGCGCAGAACATCCTCGATATCGGCGACGCCCTGATCGAGCGGGCGATGCAGGAGACCGGCCTGCCGCGCCCGCGACTGGAAGGCGAGCGCGGGCGCACGGTCGGCCAACTGCGCCTGTTCGCGCAGGTGGTGCGCGATGGCGGCTTTCTCGACCTGCGCATTGATCCGGCCCTGCCCGAGCGCAAGCCGCTGCCGCGCTCGGACCTGCGCCTCCGCAATGTGCCACTTGGCCCCGTCGCGGTGTTCGGCGCGAGCAATTTCCCGCTCGCCTTCTCGGTCGCCGGCGGCGATACCGCCTCGGCCCTCGCGGCTGGCTGCCCGGTGATCGTGAAGGCCCATTCCGCCCATCCCGGCACCTCGCAGTTCGTGGGGAAGGCGGTTCAGAAGGCGGTGACGGACCGCGGACTGCCGGAGGGTGTGTTCTCCCTGCTCTATGACAGCGGCCGCAAGGTCGGCCAGGGGCTGGTGGCGGACCGGCGCGTCAAGGCGGTCGGTTTCACCGGCTCGCGGGCCGGCGGCACGGCCTTCATGAAGATCGCGTCGGAACGGGCCGAGCCCATACCGGTCTATGCGGAGATGAGCAGCATCAATCCCGTGATCCTGTTTCCGGCGGCGCTCGCCGCGCGCGGCGCGCAGATCGGCACGGCATTCTCGGCGGCGCTGAGCCTCGGAGCGGGGCAGTTCTGCACCAATCCCGGATTGGTGCTGGCGCTTGAGGGGCCGGGGCTCGATGCCTTCCTCGCCGCTGCCGCGACTGCGATCACCGGGCTGCCTTCCGCCACCATGCTCACGCCCGGCATCCTCGCCGCATACAATTCCGGTGTGGAAACCCTTGCCTGCCACGGCGCGGTGCAGGAGGTGGCACGCGGACAGGCGGATGGCGCGCTAAAGGGCCGGGCCGCCCTGTTCGCCACCAGCGCGGCGGACTTCCTCGCCCATCACGACCTCCAGGCAGAAGTATTCGGCGCCGCCTCTCTCGTGGTGCGTTGCACGGACGTCCAGGAACTGACGCGCGTGCTGGAGAGCCTGGAAGGTCAGCTCACGGCCGCCCTGCACATCGACGAGGCGGATTACCCGGCAGCACGCGAACTGGTGCCCATGCTGGAGCGCAAGGTGGGACGAATCCTCGTTAACGGCTTCGGTACCGGTGTCGAGGTAAGCCATGCCATGGTCCATGGCGGCCCGTTCCCGGCCACAGCAGACGGGCGTTCCACCTCGGTCGGAACGCTCGCCATCGCCCGCTTCCTGCGGCCGGTGAGCTACCAGGACCTGCCGGAAGTCCTGCTGCCGCCGGAGCTGAAGGGCGCGGGTGCTCCCGGCCTGCCGAAGCGGCTGGATGGGAAGCTCCAGGCATGAGCGGGCGTAGCATCACTGAGATCACCGGCCACACACGGGTGCTCGGCATCCTTGCCGACCCGATCTCCCACGTGAAGGCGCCGCCCGGCATTAACGCGATCTGCGAGCGACGCGGCAGCGATGCCGTCATGGTGCCGTTTCAGATCGCGTCAGAGCATCTCGCCGCCTTCGCGGACAGCCTGCGCCATCTCAAGAGCTTCGACGGCGCCATCGTCACCGTGCCCCACAAGGCGGCGATGCTGGCCCATTGCGATGAAGTGAGCGCGCGGGCACAGGCGATGGGCGCGGTGAACGTCATCCACCGCACCGCCGACAATCGCCTGCACGGCGACATGTTGGACGGGGCGGGTTTTGTGGCCGGGCTGCTGGGCGCCGGCGTGGCGCTTGAGGGCCGGCGGATCTATCTCGCCGGCGCGGGTGGCGCGGCGAGCGCCATCGCCTTCGCCCTTGCGGCGTCGGGCATCTCCCACCTCACCATCGCCAACCGCACCCGCGCCAAGGCGCAGGACCTGTGCGATCGGATCGCCGCTGCATATCCCGGCCTGTCGGTCTCGACCGGCGGCGAAGACCCGTCCGGCCACGACATCGTCGTGAACGGGACCTCGCTCGGCATGAGGCCGGACGACCCCCTTCCGCTGGACGTCACACGGTTTGCGGCGTCCATGGTGGTGGCGGAAATCATCATGGAGCCGGAAATCACGCCGCTTCTGGCCCGTGCGCGCGAAGCCGGCTGTCGCATCCATCTCGGGCGGCCCATGCTGGAGCACCAGCTCGAACTGATGGCCGATTTCTTCGGCGTCTGAGCTGCTCGCGCGCCGCAGTCACCGCTCCTGGTGCGGTCGGGACTTTCTGCGGTTTGGATCAGGTTAAGAAAAGCCACATCAAAACCGATGTTTCGGTCATAGACGAAGAACCCGGCAGCAGATCGTCCGAGCATGGCATAGCCACGGACGTCTACTGCCGGGTGGTCCCTGGTTTGGATCCCACATCGGCCCAGGCCCGACTGTCGCCGAGCCTTCCGGCCCTTAAGACCGCTTTCCGGGCCCAGCCTCGACCGTGCCGAGGCTGGGTGCGCCTGACGCGCCGCCCAGATTGCCTTCCAGCTCCTCCAGCCGCCGATTGCGCGGCTCGATCCCGAGCAGCGCCACGACCGCGATCTGGAGAATGAGCAGGCTGATCATCAGGACCATGACGCCCGAGATCCCGTGGGTCTCGAACAGGGCGACAACGATGAACGGCGTCACGATGGTCGCACCGCGGCCGAAGGTGTTGCAGATGCCGCTGGCGCGCAGCCGGACCTCGGTCGGGAACAGTTCCGGGATGTAGATGCCGAACAGCAGCGCCACGAGGACATAGATCGGAACCGTCAGGGCAAAGCCGATCACGGGCAACAGGGTCGGGTCGGAGACGTTCGGATAGATCAGCCCGAACAGCACCGCCAGCGCCGAGGAGACGATGATGGTCGGCTTGCGGCCCCAGCGGTCGGCGGTGAGCGCGCCGATGGCTGAACCGACGGGCGCCCCGAGCCCCATGAGGAGCGAGTAGCCGAAGGAGGTGGCGATGCTCAACCCCTGTTTGATGAAGAAGGTCGGCAGCCAGGTGATGAAGCCGTAGAGCAGCGTGTTGATGACGATCAGGCAGATACAGCCGACAATCATGCGGGACAGCAACGGCGGACGGAACAGCGCAGCAAGCCCCAGCCGGGCCGTGGCCGGCGCCGGGGCCGCCGGGGGCGGCAGGGGCTGGCCACGGGACGCCTCGGCCTCGATCTGCTTCAGCAGGTGCTCGGCCTCCTCGGTCCTGCCGACGGATTCAAGCCAGCGCGGGGATTCCGGCAGCTTCTTGCGCATGTACCAGACGACCAGGCCACCGAGGCCGCCGACAATGAACATGGCGCGCCAGCCGAACTCGGGGATGATCAGATAGCCCAGGAGTGAAGCTGCGGGCAGGCCGGTCACCACGAATACCGCCATCAGGCCGAGCCAGCGTCCCCGCGACCGCGCGGGCACGAACTCGGTGAGGGTGGAATAACCCACCACATTCTCCGCTCCAAGGCCGACGCCGATGAGGAAGCGCAGGCCGATGAGCACCTCCATGTTCGGTGCAAAGGCCGCTGCCAGCGAGGCGAGACCGAACAGGAGAAGGTTCGCCTGGTAGGTGAAGCGGCGGCCGTAGCGATCGCCCAAGAAGCCGGTGAGGAAGGACCCCACCATCATGCCGACGAAGGTGACGGAGACGAAGAGAGCGTTCTGGCCGAAGGTCGAGAAGCCGCTCTTCAGCGTCGCCCCCAGAACGGTGGCGGCGATATAAATATCGAAGCCGTCAAAGAACATGCCGATGCCGATGAGCCACATGATCCGGTAATGGAACGGGCCGATCGGGAGCCGGTCCAGGCGCGGACCGGCATTGACGAGGGATGACATGGCGCTTCCTCCAAGGAGCGTTGTGGTGTTGGCACGTGCCCGGTGGACGGCGCCTCGGGGGGCGCAGGCTCCAGGTTCTTATTGACGTGCCGGTTCGGATCAGGCGGTCGGTATCAGTTCAGCCGGGTCTGGGTGGACGTGTCGCGATACCAGTCGAAGCGGCGGTCGACGGTGGGGAGCATCACGCTCTTGACGTCGAAATGGTCGTTGAAGCTTTCCACCCCGAACTCCCGGCCGATGCCGCTGTCGCCGACGCCGCCCCAGGGGGAGGCGGGATCAAGGCGATGGTGATCGTTGATCCAGACCAGGCCGGCCTTCACCTTGGCGGCGACGCGATGGGCGCGCGTCACGTCCCGCGTGCGGATGGCAGCGGCAAGGCCGAAGGGCGAATCGTTGGCGAGGCGCAGCGCCTCCGCCTCGTCGCTGAACGGCGTGATGCTCGTGAAGGGGCCGAACACCTCTTCTTGGAAGATCCGCATGTCCGCGCGCACGTCCGCGAACACGGTGGGTTGCACGAAGAAGCCCCCCTCGAGCCCGGGAAGCACGGCGGCCTCGCCGCCTGAAACCGCCCGCGCGCCCTCCTGCCGCCCATAGCCGGCATAGGTGAGGACGCGTTCGCGCTGCTTGGCGGAGATCACGGGGCCGAGCTGGGTCGCGGGGTCGAAGGGATCGCCCATGCGGATGGCGCGCGCCTTGGCGGCGAGCTTTTCCACGAACTCGTCATAGACCGATGCCTGGACCAGATGACGGCTGCCGCACACGCAGGTTTGGCCGGCGCCAATGAAGGCGCCGAAGGCGGCAAGGTCCACCGCTTGGTCCACGTCGAAATCGTCGAACACCATCACCGGGGTTTTGCCGCCCAATTCAAGGGTCTGATGGGCGAAGACCTTGGCCGCGGCGCTGCCGGCAATCCGGCCGGCTTCGGTCCCGCCGGTGAGCACCAGCTTGTTGATGTCCGGATGTTCCGCGAGGAATTTGCCCGCTCCCGGCCCGTAGCCATTGACCACGTTGAACACGCCGGCCGGCAGGCCCGCCTCGGTGAAGATCTGCGCCAGCTTCAGCGTGGTGAGGGGCGTGTATTCCGAGGGTTTGACCACGGTGGTGCATCCGCTGGCAAGCACGGCGGCCAGCGATTTGCACATGATCATGAGCGGGTGGTTGAACGGCGTGCAATTGGCGACAACGCCGATGGGGGTACGCAGGGTGTAGTTCAGATACGCCCCTTCGACCGGGATCACGTCATCGCGGCGTGCGAGGGCGAGGCCAGCGAAATACCGGAAGAAATCCGGCAACCGGGAGAGCTGCGCCCGGGTCTCGTTGATGGGGCGGCCGTTGTTCAGCGTCTCGAGCCGGTAGAGCAGTTCGAGATTGTCCTCGAACGCATCGGCGAGACGGTTGACCAGCCGCGCCCGAGGGCGCACGTCCATGCCGCCCCATTCCTTGCTCTCGAAGGCGGCGCGCGCGCTCTTCATGGCGCGGTCCACATCCTGCTGCGTGGAGTTTGGGATGCGAGCAATCACCGTGCCCGTTGCCGGATTGCGGACGTCGATGAGCGTGCCATCGCCCGCTTCGACCTCGCGGCCGCCGACATAATTGCCGCGCGTTTCGACCTCGAGCGTCGGCTTTTCATAAGAATTCATCGGAAGGCTCCTTCAAAGTCTGACAGCGCTGCGGCTGAGTGCGGACAGCACGCGCTTCTCGGCACTGGCGACGTGGGTCTTGATGAGGCGGCGGGCGGTGCGGACATCCCGTCGCTGGATGGCGTCGATGATCGCGACGTGCTCGGCCACGAGTTGCCTCGGGTCCCGCCCCTTGATCGCGCCGATGGACACGCGCACGAGGCGATCCGCCTGCTCGATGAGATCGCAGGTGGTGGTTGACATGCGCGCATTGCCCGAGGCGCGTGCGAGCGCGCAATGGAAGGCACGGTTGTATTCGATGAACGGCTGTTCGGGATCGAAGGCGCGGAACGCGTCGAGGGCCTGGAGCACATCGTCCGGCGCGCTCTCGATCGCCTCCGCCGCGCAGGCGGGCTCGAGGGCCAGTCGGAAACGGAATAGATCCCGTGCGTCGCTCACGGATATCGGATTGACCTGATATCCCTGGCGGGGGTTGACAATAATCAGCCGCTCGCGCTCCAGCCGCAGCAGCGCCTCACGCACCGGCTGTCGGCTCACTTCATAGCGCGATGCCAGCTCTTGTTCCCGCACTTCCTCGCCCGGCATCAGGCGGCAGGTGAGGATTTCGTCGCGGATGGTCTCGTAGAGATTGTCGCGGAGGAGCATTTTTGATCGACCTTTTATCTATGAATTCCATATCGTGATATTTCACGCAATCGGAATCTTTGACCTCTGAGCCAGATTGATGCACATATTGGTGACGCATATAACGGTTTTGAATACGGGGAGAGGAAGTATGAATTTGGCTCTTTCGGACGGGCGAGTGAACGCATCGGTGACGGGAAGCGGGCGCACGCTGGTGCTGTTTCATTCGCTTCTGGCGGATGGTGCGAGCTTCGACCGGATCGTGCCAAAGCTGGCGACCCGCTTTCGCGTGGTGGTGCCGGAGCTTCCCGGCTTCGGCGGCTCAAAACCCGTGAGCGGCGGACTTCCGGCGGTGGCGGACCGTATGGCCGAAGCGCTGCGCGAGCTTGACGGGGCGACGGGGCCCATTGTCCTCGGTAACGGCTATGGCGGATTCGTCGCCCTCCAGATGGCGCTTCGCCACCCGCATAGCGCAAGTCGGCTGGTCCTGGCTGGCTGCGGCGCGAAGTTTTCCGAGCCTGGTCGCGAGGCGTTCCGAAATATGGCGCGCGCGGCGGCCGAGAAGGGCCTCTCGGCGATCGTGGACGTCGCCATGCGCCGCCTGTTCGCGACCGAGTTTCAGCTCGCCAATCCCGACCTCATGGCCGACCGGCGAGAGGCGTTCCTGAGGACGGATCCGCAGGTCTTCCAAGCCGCCTGTCAGGCCCTCGCGTCGCTGGACCTCACCTGTGAGCTGGCGCGGCTCGAAACGCCCACGCTCTTGCTCGTGGGCGAACATGACGAAGCGACGCCGCCCCCGATGTCGGTCGAGCTTGCCGGGATCCTGCCAAACGTCCAGCTCAAGGTGCTGCCCGATTGCGCGCACGTGCCGCAATTGCAGAGCCCTGATCTGTTCCTCGACGCGATCGAGGATTTTCTGGCGGAGGCCTCGCCCGCTCTAGCCGACCAGCAGGCCTGACCGTCTTCTGGATGCCGGCTTCATCGGCAAGTGCCACCGCGGAAACAAGCGGAGATCGTCACCGCCACATGCTTCGCATGCGGGCCCCGACGTCGATGCGGACGTTCTGGGCGGCCGCGCGCGCCTGCGTCTCCTGGCTGGCGATAGGCCAGGTCACGTGGTCGAAATGCTCGAGCAGGGGCTTCGGGATGAACCGGGTGCGGGAGGCGTAGACATGGCGGTCACCTTGCGCGGCTTGGCCATGCGTGAAGAAGCGCTGCGGGACCATCAGGTGCAAATTGTCCTTCGCCCGCGTCATGCCGACGTAAAGCAGTCGCCGTTCCTCTTCGATCTCATCCACATGCCCCACGCCAAGGTCGCTTGGTATGCACCCATCAATTACGTTCAGGATGAAAACCGATTTCCACTCCTGCCCTTTTGCGGAATGGATCGTCGATAAGATCAGATAGTCCTCGTCGAGGGTCGGCACGCCAGCCTGATCGCTTGTCGCATCCGGTGGATCGAGCGTCAGCTCGGTGAGAAAGCGCTCCCGCGAGGGATAGCCAGACGCGATCTGCTGAAGTTGCATGAGATCGGCCATTCTCGTGCCTGCATCTTCGTGGATGCGTTCAAGGTGCGGTTGGTACCAGTGCCTTACCGTCTCGATCTCCGCCGGCCAGCCAACATCGTTCGCGCTGACCGTGCGGAGCATGGCGACGAAGGCCGCCCAATGCTCCCCCGCCCGTGCGGGCCGCGGCATCGCTGACAGGCTCTCCATGGGATTGGGATGTTCCGCCATTGCGTCCAGAACGCGTTGCGCGGACGTCGGCCCGACGCCCGGAAGCAATTGCATCACACGAAAGCCCGCAACACGATCGCGAGGATTCTGCACCAAGCGCAATGCCGCCAGGATGTCCTTCACGTGCGCGGCGTCGAGGAACTTCAGTCCACCGAATTTCACAAAGGGGATGTTGCGCCGAGTGAGTTCGACTTCCAGGGGGCCGCTGTGGTGGGAGGTCCGAAAAAGAACCGCCTGTTGCTTCAGGGTCGTTCCTTCTTCCCGATTCTCAAGCACCCGGTCAGTGATGAACCTCGCCTGGTCCATCTCATCCCTGACGGTCACGAGCTGAGGGCGATCGGCCGACGTCCGATCCGTCCAAAGATTCTTCGTGAACCGTTCCGGCGTGAGCTCGATGACCGCATTGGCGGCGCAGAGGATGGACTGAGTGGACCGGTAGTTCCGTTCCAGGGTCACGACCTCAGCCGGAGGGCTGAATTGGGTCGGAAAGTCCAGGATGTTGCGCACCGTTGCCGCGCGGAAGGAATAGATCGATTGGGCATCGTCCCCAACGACCGTCAGTCCCTTCCCGCCGGGCTTCAGGGCAAGCAGGATCGTCGACTGAAGACGGTTCGTGTCCTGATACTCGTCCACCATGACGTGGTCGAAGCGTCCGCCGATGTCCTCCGCAAGAACCGGATCGGTGACGAGCTGGGACCAATAAAGAAGCAGGTCGTCATAATCGAGGACGTTCTGAGCCTGCTTTGCCTCGACGTAGCCCGCAAAGATTTGACGAAGTTCGTCATGCCATCCTGCACACCAGGGAAAGAAGCGCCGAAGCACCTCTTCGAGCGGGGTTTCCGCGTTCACGGCCCGGGAGTAGATGGCAAGACACGTGCCCTTCGCCGGAAAACGACTCTCGGTCTTCGAGAAGCCGAGGCCGTGGCGAACCAGGTTCAACAGGTCCGCGGAATCCTCCCGGTCATGGATGGTGAAGGCCGGGTCGATCCCCATCTGCTCCGCATACTCCCGCAGGATACGGGCACCGACTCCGTGGAACGTTCCCGCCCACATGAGCGCGTCGGTGGATAGGCCCCCCTTGTCGCCCAGGACGCGATTGCAGATGCGCTCAACGCGGCGGGTCATTTCGGATGCGGCCCGGCGCGAGAAGGTCATGAGGAGGATACGGCGGGGGTCGGCGCCGTTGACGATGAGGTGGGCGACCCGATGGGCGAGCGTGTTGGTCTTTCCGGATCCGGCGCCCGCGATGATCAGCAGTGGCGCCACCGAAGAGCTGCGCGCGCCGGAGACGCCATGCTCGGCCGCGCGCCGCTGCTCCAGATTGAGAGCGTCGAGATACGCAGCGGTCGCAGCCAATGATTTAATTCCTGTCGCAGCCTCAATCGCCGGAGGGTGTCAGATTCCTGTTTTGTTCGCAATGACGGTGATGCACCGATGTCGTTTCAGAAACGGCGATGCAGCGACGGCGAACCGATCCCTCGCATAGGCCGGTGACGATCGGATCGCGATCAAGCCTGGCTGTGAGCTTGACTTCGACTTCACCGGCGTCGCTCAGCATCAACGATCCCGGTACGGCCAGCCTTCGCTCCAGTTCAACGCCTCATTTCCCCACAAGAGAACGTCCATAGACAGCCACAAATATCGCAAAAGCTGCAACCCAAGAAAATCCTGACAAATACATCAATATTATTGACAAATCGGATGCGAAAATCATGGCAAGGCGCAAGCCAACGGCCACAGAAATCAGCAAATAGCTCGCCAGCGTCGCGCGCGAAGCCCTCAATGCTTGCCCGGTATGCCCCAGCGTCGCACGCGTCATGATGGCCAAGGTCATGGTGCCGATTGCGCCGATGGCCCAAATATGGATCCCAAAGGCGACCGGAAAGATATCCGGCGCGAAGGTGTGCGCTCCAGCAGCGAGAAAGCCCACGGCCGCAAACAGGAAGCCCACATGGAGCACGAGAACGAGCCCGTCGCCTCCGGTCCGCCAGCCCTGCCACCGCGAGAGCCGCCAGAGGTTTGCCCCGCCGGCCAGCAGCAGCGCCGCCCCGGACGCCAGATCATGGGGCAGGGCCACCCATGCCGCGAGCGCGGCCCCCGACAGCGCCAGGACGAGGCCGTCGGCCGTGCCGAACGGCACCGGCCGCTCGGCGATACCCTGCTTAGCCAACCAGTTGTGCGTGAAGCTCGGCACAACGCGGCCGCCGACCAGGAGGATCAGGGTGATCATTAGGGCGACGCCTGCGCGGGCGGAAACCGCTGCCGTCCCCTCCAGCGCCGCTTCGACATGGAACATGGCATTGGCGAGGCCCAGCAGCAGCACAAGGCTCGCAACCTTGAGATTGCGCCAGTTGCGCCCCGCCACCACCTCGCGTCCGATCACCAGCCCGAGGACCAGCAGAAAGCTGACATCAATGGCGAGGGCCGGGATCCAGCCGATCTGCGCCGACAGGAACACCGCGATGCGCCCCGCAAGCCACACCGCCGCCAGGGCGATCAAGGGACGCCCCGCCACCGGCAGGCGTCCAGTCCAGTTCGGGACGGCGGTGAGCAGGAAGCCGGCGACGACCACGGCGCCGAAGCCGTAGACCATTTCATGGACATGCCAATCCTGCGGCGAGAAGGCCGTGGGAATGGTGACCTCGCCGGTAAAGAACGGGGGCCAGATGGCGATGGCCGCGACCGCCCAGAGCCCGCCGGCCAGGAAGAAGGGCCGGAAGCCCCGGCTCCAGAGGGCCGCGCCCTCGTACGCCCGGCGCGCCTGCGCGGTCCGTTTCATGCGCCAAGCCCTTTCATGGGAAGTACAGCCCGCCCCGAACCTCGCTCAGGGACCGTGCGAGCGGCAGCAACACCAGCGTGAAGAAGGCGACGCCGCCGATCCAGTGAATCACGGCGATCACGTGCAGCGCGCGGGCAAAGGCGACATCATCCATGGCGGTGCGTCCTCATCCCGGCCGGAATGCCACGATCACGGCCGGATCGGTCTCGATCCGGCCCGCACCGATGAGATCGAGGGCATAGGGCACGGCGGTAAACACCGCCGTCAGGCAGGTATCGATGGCGGCGGGCTTGCCCGGCAGGTTGATGATGAGCGTCGTGCGCCGTATGCCGGCGGTCTGCCGAGACAGGATGGCGGTGGGCACCTCCTTCAGGCTCGCCAGGCGCATGACCTCGCCGAACCCCGGAAGCTCTTTCTCGATCACCGCCCGCATCGCCTCCGGCGTGAGGTCGCGCGGCGCGGGGCCGGTACCGCCGGAAGTGAGGACGAGGTCGAGCCGCTCCTCATCCGCCATGTGCACCAGGGCCGCGCGCACGCTTTCGACCCCGTCTGGGATCACCCGTCGAACCGGGTCCCACGGCGAGACGAGGGCATGGGCGAGCCATTCCTCGATGGCGGGACCGGCGCGGTCGGGATAATCGCCCCGGCTCGCCCGGTCGGAGATGGTGAGGATGCCGATGCGCACCATGGCTCAACCTCCCAGCGCCGACATGTGCCGCGCCGTTGCCGGCGCGCCATTGCGGGCAATTTCGAAATCGTGGCCGCGCGGTTTGCCCCGGATGCCGGCATCGATGGCGGCGTGGAGGGCGTCGTCGCCCTCCGAGGCCCGCAGCGGCGCGCGCAAATCCACCTGCTCCTCCTGTCCCAGGCAGGTGTAGAGCACGCCCTTGGCGCTGACCCGCACCCGGTTGCAGGTCTCGCAGAACGTATGGGTCAGCGGGGTGATGAAGCCGATACGTCCCCCGGTCTCGCCCACCCGCACATAGCGCGCCGGTCCGCCGGTCCGCTCGGAGGTGTCGGTCAAGGTCCAGCGCTGTTCGATGATGCGGCGCAGGTCGCTGAGCGGTAGATATTGCTCGGTCCGGTCCTCGCCCACATCCCCGAGCGGCATGGTCTCGATGAGGGTGAGGTCCATGCCGCGCCCGTGGGCAAAAGCGATGAGATCGTGGATCTCGGCTTCGGTGCTGCCCTTCAGCGCGACGGCATTCAGTTTCACCGTAAGTCCGGCCGCCTGCGCCGCCAGCAGCCCTTCCATCACCACGCCCAGGGTGCCGCGGCGGGTGATGGCGCGGAAGCGGGCGGCATCCAGCGTATCCAGCGAGACGTTGACCCGGCGCACGCCGGCGCGGGCCAGCGCGTCCGCATGGCGCGCCAGGAGGCTGCCGTTGGTGGTGAGCGTCAATTCCTTCAGCCGTCCGCCCGCCCCATGGCGGGAGAGGCTGGCGACAAGATCGAGCACCCCCTTGCGCACCAGCGGCTCGCCGCCGGTGAGGCGGATTTTCGATACGCCCCGGGCGATGAAGGCGGAGGCGAGGCGGTCCAATTCCTCAAGGGTCAGCAATTCGGTGCGCGGCAGAAAAGTCATGTCCTCGGACATGCAATAGACGCAACGCAGGTCGCAGCGATCGGTGACGGAGAGGCGGAGATAGCTGATCCGTCGCCCGAAGGTATCGACGAGGCCGCAGCGGGTCATGCGGTGCCCTCCGGCAAAGCGGCGGACAGGATGGCGCGGACGGCAGCGAGGCCGGGATCCTCGGCCCGGTTCATGATGCCGATGAGCTGGACGAACTGCTCATCGCTCGCCGAATCAAGGAAATTCCGCACCAATGCGGCCATCACCTCGCACGGCGCGCGGCCATCGGCTTCGGAGGCCGCCGCGAGACGAGCCGAGAGGTCCGGGCCATCAAGGGCGGAGAGAACGCGCGCCGAGACCGCAGGGTCGTCGAGCGCGGCGATGAGCACACCGAGCATGGCTTTCCCCTATTGCACGAGGGGCGTGTCGGCGCCGCCGAGCACGATGCCCTTGACGTCCGCCCGGCCCACCAGCAGCGAAACGTACTGGGCATGGGCCGCATGGGTCACATGGTCTTCCAGATAGGCCGCGATCCGCTCCTGCACCGCCTCGAAGGGCAGTTGCCGCCCCTCGATGCACCGATGCATGCGAATGAGATGGAACCCGTAGCGGGTTTCCACCGGACCGGACATTTCGCCGGCCGACAGGGCGGCGAGTGCCGCCTGGAATTCCGGCGTGGTGTCCCCCGGCCCGATCTGGCCGAGGCTCCCCCCCACCGCCGCCGACGGGCAATCGGAATGCGCCCGCGCCAGGGCGCCGAACCGTTCGGGTGCGGCTGCCAGTTCGGCCGCAAGCAGCGTTGCCTTTTCCCGCGCGGCGGCAAAGGCCGTGCGATCGTCGCGACGGGCGGCGCACAGGATGTGGTCCACCTCCCACAGCGCCGGCGAGACGAAGCGCCGAAGGTTATGGGCATAGAAACGCCGCAGCGCCGCCGCGTCGGCATCCGGCGTGCGCACTTCCTGTTCCAGCAGCGCGCGCATCAGCGCCTCTTCCTCGGTCTCACGCCGGCCGGCGGCGTCCAGCTTCTGCTCGACCGGGATGTCCAGCCGCCGGGCCTCCTGGAGCAGCAGTTCGCGGATGACGAGCGCGCGGGTGGCCGCGCTCCACCCTTCGGCCGGCGTGCGAGCCGGGGTGTTCTGCACTTCGGCGGCAATGGCCGCGCGCGGGATGGGCACGCCGTTGACGCTGACGGCGGGCATGATCAGCGGCTCCTTCGAGGGCGCCGTCGTGCGCTGCGCGGGGGCATGGGTGTGCGGATGCTCGGGCTCGGAGGCGGCGCGGTTTGCGCCGTGATCGACAATCAGCGTGACCATGGTTTTCACTCCCCCCGGCGCCGGGTCGGATAGGTGGGTACCGGGCGCACCGCCAACGTTGCCGCGGGATGCGCCTGCGCGGTCTCGCGTCCCCTTTGATGGGCGAAGCGCGTGCGCACTACCTGATAGCCGGGACGGCCGAGATACCAGATCGGCGCGCTCCAGACGTGCACCAGCCGGGTGAAGGGGAAGACCAGGAAGATGGTCATTCCGAGCAGCAAATGGGCCTTGAAGAGGGGGTTCACGTCGGCGACATAGGCCGCGGCTGACGGCTGCAATGTCAGGATGCCCTGCGCCCAGTTCATGAATTTCACCATCTCGTGGCCGTCCATATGGCCCAGCGAGACGAAGATGGTGGAGAGCCCCAAGGTGAGCTGCGCCCAGAGGAGCAGGAGGATCGCGGTGTCGCCGAAGCTCGACGTTGCGCGGATGCGCGGGTCGAACAATCGGCGATGGGCGAGCAGGGCGATGCCGACAAAGCAGGCGAGGCCGGCGATGCCCCCGACCGTAATGGCCAGCCCCTGCTTGAACGAATGGCTCACGCCCAGCATGTCGAACACCCAGATCGGCGTCAGGAGCCCCACCGCGTGACCGGCGAAAATCAGCAGGATGCCGACATGGAACAGGTTCGAGCCGAGGCGCAATTGCTTGCGCCGCAGAAGCTGGGAGGAGCCGGTCTTCCAGGTGTACTGCTCGCGGTCGAAGCGGATCAGGCTGCCCAGCAGGAACACGGTGAGGCACAGGTAAGGGTACCAGCCGAAGAGTGTGGAATTGATGGCCGTGGACATGGTTCGTCTCCCTCAGGCGGTGGCGGTGCGCGCGTCACGCGCGCCGGCGCGGATCTGCGTGCGCAGGCGATCGACGGAGCAGCCGTCAAGGGCTTCGCCGGGGCCGAACACCACGGCGGATTCCTCCCACGCGGCATCCAGCGCAGCGAGATCGTCAAGCTCCGGAACGCAGGGGGCGGTTGGGTCCAGGACCATGGGCGCCGCGCCGGCCGCGGCCCGAATGGCTGCAAACACCGCAGCGTAGGGCGTTCCACGCTTGGTGAGCCGTTCCTCAAGGGTGGCGAGGATATGATCGGTATCCGCGAGCAGCCCGCGCGCCTCCGCGCGGGGCCGGGTGGCCAGATATTCCAGGAACAGCGGCAGGTAGTCGGGCAGCTCGTTGGCCGCCAACATCAGGCCGCCGGCGTCGTAGAGCCCGGCCAGGTCCACCATGGCCTGCCCACGGTCCCGGCTCTCGCCATGCACATGCTCGAACAGGTGCAGCGACAGTTTGCGGGTCCTGTCGAACAGGTCGACGTAGCGCTCCTGCAACTCGTAGAGGTCGAGCGTGCGCAGATCGTTCAGCAGCGGGCTCAGGGCCGCCCGGTGCTGCGCATCGAGGAGGCCCTCGGCGGCGAGCGCCGCCTCGATCTCGGCGATGGCGCCGACGAGCGGCGCGCCGGGATAGGTGAGCAGCGCCGACAGCGCCTTGAAGGTGACGGACTCAAGGGTTGCGGTCATCACACGATCTCCATCGGATTCGTGGCCTTCTTCGTCTGCTTGGTGCCGAACAGATTGGTCTGCGACGTGCCACCCGAGCAGCCGTTACCGAAGGAGAAGCCGCAGGAGCCGCGCAGATCCTGGGCGTCTTCGCTCCATTCGCGGTGGGCCGTGGGGATGACGAAGCGATCTTCGTAATTGGCGATCGCCATCACCTGGTACATCTCCTCGATGGCCGCGCCGGTGAGCCCGACCTCGGCGGCGATCCGCTCGTCGAGGCGGCCATCCACCGTCTTGGCCCGCATGTAGCCGCGCATGGCCAGCATGCGTTCCAGCGCCAGGGCCACCGGCTCCTCGTCGCCGGCGGTGAGCAGATTGGCGAGATATTGCAGCGGGATGCGCAGGGACCGCACGTCCGGCATGTCGCCATTGACGCCCATCTTGCCCGCGGCGGCGGCCGACTGGATCGGCGAGAGCGGCGGCACGTACCACACCATGGGCAAGGTGCGATATTCCGGGTGCAGCGGAAAGGCGATCTTCCACTCCATCGCCATCTTCCAGACCGGCGAACGCTGGGCCGCGTCCAGCCAGGCTTCCGGCACGCCGTCCGCCCGCGCCTGGGCGATCACCGCCGGATCCTTCGGATCGAGAAACAGTTTGAGCTGGGCCTCGTAGAGATCCTTCTCGTCCGGCACGCTGGCGGCGGCTTCGATGCCGTCGGCGTCGTAGAGCACGACCCCCAGATAGCGGATGCGCCCGACGCAGGTTTCCGAGCACACGGTCGGCTGGCCGGCCTCGATGCGCGGATAGCAGAAGATGCACTTCTCGGATTTTCCCGAAGACCAGTTGTAATAGATCTTCTTGTAGGGACAGCCGGAGACGCACATGCGCCAGCCCCGGCACTTGTCCTGATCAATGAGGACGATGCCGTCTTCCTCGCGCTTGTAGATGGCGCCGGAGGGGCAGACCGCCGCGCAGGCCGGGTTCAGGCAGTGCTCGCACAGGCGCGGCAGGTACATCATGAAGGTGTTTTCGAACTGACCGTAGATTTCCTTCTGGATCCCCTCGAAATTCACGTCCTTCGAGCGCTTCTCGAATTCACCGCCAAGAATTTCTTCCCAGTTCGGGCCCCACTCGATTTTCTCCATGCGCTGTCCCGATATGGCCGAACGGGGACGTGCGGTGGGAAACGCCTTGGATTCTTTCGCTGTCTGCAGATGCTCATAGTCGAACGTGAATGGCTCGTAATAGTCGTCGATCTCCGGTAGGTCGGGATTGGCGAAGATGTTGGCGAGAACGCGCCATTTTGCGCCCATCTTTGGTTCGATGCGGCCGTTCTTCTTGCGCTGCCAGCCGCCGTTCCATTTTTTCTGATTCTCCCACTCGCGGGGATAACCGACGCCGGGCTTGGTCTCGACATTGTTGAACCAGGCGTATTCGACGCCTTCGCGGTTGGTCCACACGTTCTTGCAGGTGACGGAGCAGGTGTGGCACCCGATGCACTTATCGAGGTTCAACACCATGGCGATCTGGGCACGGATTTTCATTCTGCTGCCTCCATCGGCGCGTTGTTCTTCGTCTGATCGGCGGTCAGGGGTCCTTCCAGCCAGTCCACCGCGGCCATCTTGCGCACGACGATGAACTCGTCGCGATTGGCGCCGACGGTGCCGTAATAGTTGAAGCCGTAGGCCTGCTGGGCGTAACCGCCGATCATGTGGGTGGGTTTCAGGACCGTGCGCGTCACCGAATTATGAATGCCGCCGCGATTGCCGGTCAGCTCGGAGCCCGGCGTGTTCATGATCTTTTCCTGGGCGTGATACATCATCATCATGCCCGCCTTGATGCGCTGGGACACCACCGCGCGAGCGGTCAGCGCCCCGTTGATGTTGAAGACCTCCACCCAGTCGTTGTCGACGATCCCACCGGCTTTGGCATCGGTCTCTGAAATCCACACCACCGGGCCGCCGCGGTTCAGCGTCAGCATCAGGAGGTTATCGGTATAGGTGGAGTGGATGCCCCACTTCTGGTGCGGCGTCAGGAAGTTGAGCACAATCTCGGTGTTGCCGTTGGGCTTGAGATCCTTCACGCCGGCGATGGTCTTCAGGTCCACCGGCGGCTTCCAGGTGACGAAACCTTCGCCGAAGGCCCGCATCCACAGATGATCCTGGTAGAGCTGCTGGCGTCCGGTGAGGGTGCGCCAGGGGATCAGTTCGTGGACGTTGGTATAGCCCGCATTGTAGCAGACCTTCTCGCTCTCGATGCCGGACCAGGTGGGTGAGGAGATGATCTTGCGCGGCTGGGCCTGAATATCGCGGAAGCGGATCTTCTCGTCTTCCTTGGCCAGGGCCAGGTGGGCGTGTTCGCGCCCCGTGGCTTTGGAGAGCGCCTCCCAGGCCTTCACCGCCACCTCGCCGTTGGTCTCCGGCGCCAGCATGAGGATGACCTCGGCGGCGTCGATGTCGGTCTCGATCCTCGGCTGGCCCTCGGCCGCGCCGCCCTCTCGCACGCCGTTCAGGGCGCCGAGGGCCGCCACCTCGTGCTCGGTGTTCCAGGAGATGCCCTTGCCGCCGTTCCCGGCCTTGCCCAGCAGCGGGCCGAGGGCGGTGAAGCGGGCATAGAGGTTGGGATAATCGCGGGTCACGACGTTGACCGCCGGCATGGTCTTGCCGGGGATGGGCTCGATCTCTCCGCGCGCCCAGTCCTTCACATCGAAAGGCTGTGCCATTTCGCCGGGCGTGTCATGCAGGATCGGGGTGAGGACCACGTCCTCCTCCACGCCCAGCACTTCGCGCGACACTTGCGAGAATGCCTTAGCCAAGCCCTTGTAGATGTCCCAGTCGGTGCGCGCCTCCCAGGCCGGGTCGACCGCCGCGGACAGCGGGTGGATGAAGGGATGCATGTCCGAGGTGTTGAGGTCGTTCTTCTCGTACCAGGTGGCGGTAGGCAGGACGATGTCGGAATAGACGCAGGTGGTGGACATGCGGAAATCCAGCGTCACCAGCAGGTCCAGCTTGCCCTTCGGCGCCTCCTCGTGCCAGGCGACCTCCTGGTTGCGCACCGCGCCCTCGGGGCCGAGATCCTTGCCCATCACGCCGTGGGTGGTGCCCAGCAGGTGCTTCAGGAAATATTCGTGCCCTTTGCCCGACGAGCCCAGGAGGTTCGAGCGCCACACGAACATGTTGCGCGGCCAGTTGGCCGGATCGTCGGGATCGCGGCAGGACAATTCCAGCGCGCCCGACTTCAGGCCCTGGACCACGTAATCCTTGGGCTCGAGCCCGGCGGCCCTGGCCTTGGCGGCGATCTCCAGCGGGTTCTGCTTGAGCTGGGGGGCGGAGGGGAGCCAGCCCATGCGCTCGGCCCGCACGTTGTAGTCGATGAAGCTCTGGCCCCAATCGCCCTCGGGCGCGGTGGGCGAGAGGATCTCCGCCGCCGTCAGGGTTTCGTAGCGCCACTGGTCGGTGTGGGCATAGAAGAACGAGGTGGAATTCATGTGCCGGGGCGGCTTGCTCCAGTCGAGCGCGAAGGCGAGCGGCTGCCAGCCGGTCTGCGGGCGCAGCTTCTCCTGGCCCACGTAATGGGACCAGCCGCCGCCGGACTGGCCGATGGCGCCGCAGAACACCAGGAGATTGATGATCCCCCGGTAGGCCATGTCCATGTGATACCAATGGTTGATCCCGGCACCGAGGATCACCATGGAGCGGCCCTTGGTCTTCTCCGCATTGGTGGCGAACTCGCGCGCCACCGTGATGATGGCGTCGCGCTTCACGCCGGTGATGCGCTCCGCCCAGGCAGGCGTGAACGGCACGTCGTCGTCGTAGCTCCGCGCCACATGGTTGCCGCCGAAGCCACGGTCGAGGCCGTAATTGGCCATCATCAGGTCGAACACGGTGGCGACCGTGATGGTGGCGCCATCCGCCGCGGGAATGGTCCGCACCGGCACGTTTCGGGTCAGGATCTCGCCGTGTTGGGTGGCGACGAAATGCTCGGTGGCGCGGCCGCCGAAATAGGGGAAGTCCACCGCCGCGATGTCGGCGCCGGGCCCCGCGAGGGTCAGGCGGAGGCTGACGTCACCGCCGGTTCCGTCCTTTTCCTCCAGGTTCCACTTGCCGCTTCCGTCCCAGCGATACCCCACCGAGCCGTGCGGGGCGACGAGCGTGTCGGTGGCGGTGTCGATGGCCACGGTCTTCCACTCGGGATTGGTGGCCTCGCCGAGGCCGCCCGCCAGGTCCGAGGCCCGCAGCATCCGCTCCGGCACCAGCCGGCCGTCCCGCGCCACGAGGCGCACCAGGAACGGCATGTCGGAATAGCGCCGAATATAGTCTTCGAAATAGGCCGCCTGCCGGTCGAGATGGTATTCGCGCAGGATCACATGGCCCATGGCGAGCGCCAGCGCCGCATCCGTGCCCTGCTTCGGGTTAAGCCAGATGTCGGCGAACTTGGTGGCCTCGGCATAGTCCGGGCTCACCACCGCGCTCTTGGTGCCCTTGTAGCGGACCTCGGTGTAGAAATGGGCGTCCGGCGTGCGAGTCTGCGGCACGTTCGAGCCCCAGACGATGATGAAGCCGGCGTTGTACCAGTCCGCGCTCTCGGGCACGTCGGTCTGCTCGCCCCAGGTCTGGGGCGAAGCGGGCGGCAGGTCGCAATACCAGTCGTAGAACGACATGCACACACCGCCGAGCAGCGAGAGATAGCGCGAGCCCGCCGCATAGGAGACCATGGACATGGCGGGGATGGGCGAGAAGCCGATCACCCGGTCCGGGCCATGGGCCTTCACCGTATAGGCATTGGCGGCGGCGATGATCTCGTTGACCTCGTCCCAGGTCGCCCGCACCAGCCCGCCATGGCCGCGCACGCTCATGTAGGATGTCCGCTTGCCGGCATCCTCGACGATCGAGGCCCAGGCCGCCACCGGCGGCAGCTCGGCGCGCGCGGCACGCCACAGCTTCAGCAGCCGTCCGCGGATCATCGGATATTTCACCCGCGCCCCCGAATAGAGATACCAGCTGTAGGAGGCGCCACGGGCGCAGCCGCGCGGCTCGTGGTTGGGCAGGTCCGGGCGGGTGCGGGGATAGTCGGTCTGCTGGGTCTCCCAGGTGACGATCCCACCCTTGACGTAGATCTTCCACGAGCAGGAACCGGTGCAGTTCACGCCATGGGTGGAGCGCACGATCTTGTCGTGCTGCCAGCGCTTGCGGTAGCCGTCCTCCCAGGAGCGGTCCTCGTTGGTGACGATGCCGTAGCCGTCGGAGAATTCATCCACGGTCTTCTTGAAGAAGGTGAGGCGATCGAGGAAATGGGACATCAGTCTCGCCCTTGATTATTCGGCTGCGGCCGGATGGATTGACGCGCCGCGCTTGGCGCGCTCGATGTCGTGGAGCAGGCCGCCCTTGCGGGTGTAGACGGCCCAGGTGATCGCGAGGCAGCTCACATAGAAGATCAGGAAGCCCCAGAGCGCCGCCTCGGGCCCGCCGGTGAGGGCGATGGAGGTGCCGTAGCCCTTGGGGATGAAGAAGGCGCCGAACGCCGCGATGGCTGAGGTGAAGCCGGTGATCGCGGCGGATTCCTTCTCCGCCTGCCGGCGGCGGACCTCGGCGTCGGCCAGTGGCATCAGCCGGGCCATCTCCTTGGTCATGATCGCGGGGATCATCTGGAACGTGGAGGCGTTGCCGACGCCGGTGGCGAAGAACAGCAGCAGGAAGGAGGCGAAGAAGCCCCAGAACGCGCCCGCCTGGTCCTTGACGCCGATGAACCACAGCACGCCGGAGACGCCCGCCATCATCAGCACGAACGCCCAGAGGGTGACGCGGCCGCCGCCGTACTTGTCCGCCAGCCAGCCGGTGCCGGAGCGCGACAGCGCACCGACCAGAGGTCCGACGAACGCGAACTGCAGCGCGTTGACGTCCGGAAACAGGATCTTCGACAGCAGCGGGAAGCCGGCGGAATAGCCGATGAAGGAGCCGAACGTGCCAGTATAGAGCCAGCACATGATCCAATTGTGCTTGCGCCGAAAGATGATTGCCTGCTCGGCGAACGAGGCCTTCGCATCGGCGATGTCGTTCATGCCGAACCACGACGCGAAGGCCGAGAGCGCGATGAACGGCACGAATATGAAGCCGGCATTCTGTAGCCACAGAGGCACCGGGCCCGTCGCGCCCTTCGCCATCGCCGGGTCGCCGCCCAGCCAGCCGAACACCCCCATGGTGATGACCAGAGGCACCACGAACTGCACCACGCTGACGCCGAGATTGCCGAGGCCGGCATTCAGCGCCAAGGCATTGCCCTTCTCCGCCTTGGGAAAGAAGAAGGAGATGTTGGCCATGGAGGAGGCGAAGTTGCCACCGCCGAGGCCGCATAGCAGGGCGAGGATCAGCAACACCACATAGGGCGTGTCGGGGTTCTGCACCGCATAGCCGATGCCGAGCGCCGGAATGATCAGCGACCAGGTGGTGAGCGTGGTCCACAGCCGGCCGCCGAAGATCGGCACCATGAAGGAATAGAAGATCCGCAGCGTGGCGCCGGAGATGCCCGGAAGGGCAGCGAGCCAGAACAGCTGGTCCGTTGTGAAGGTGAAGCCCACCAACGGCAGCTTGGCCACCACAACCGACCACACCTGCCAGATGGCGAAGGACAGCAGCAGGGCGGGAATGGAGAGCCACAGGTTCCGCCGGGCGATGGCGCGGCCGGTCCGGGTCCAGAAATCCGGGTCTTCCGGGCGCCAGTCGGTGAGCACGCCACCCTTCGCCGGGACGGCCGTGGCCCTTGGCTCGGGCATGCCCTGCATTTCCGGGAATTGCGGCAGCCTGGCCAGCGTCTCGCCGCCGGCTTCCCGTTCCATCTGGCGAACCGCGACATGCATCCAGACGAGGGCGCCGGACACCAGGACGAACAGCGCCATGAAGCAGCTGGTCCAGAGCCCGGTGAGGTCGAGCAGCACGCCGAACAGGATGGGCAGGAGGAACCCGCCCAGGCCGCCGATCATGCCGACCAGACCGCCCACCGAGCCCACATGGCCGGGATAATAGACGGGGATGTGCTTGTAGACCGCGGCCTTGCCCAGGGCCATGAAGAAGCCGAGCACGAACACCAGGACCGTGAACGCGACCAGCCCCGTCTCCAGGTGGAATGCGATCGGTCCGTTGACCCCGTGCACCACGTAATCGGTGGGCGGATAGGACAGGACGAAGGTCGCGGCGATGGCCACCAGGAAGGTCCAGTAGAGCACGCGGCGCGCGCCGTAGACGTCGGACAGGTGGCCGCCATAGGCGCGAAACAGGCTGGCCGGCACGGAGAAGAACGCCGCGATCATGCCGGCGGTCTTGATGTCCAGCCCATAGACGTTGATGAGATATTGGGGCAGCCAGAGCGCCAGGGCGACGAACGCGCCGAAGACGAAGAAATAATAGATGGCGAAGCGCCAGACCTGGACGTTCTTCAGGGGTTCGAGTTCGAGCCAGGCGCTCTTGGGCCTCACGCCGGAGCGCCGGCGCTCGACGAGAACCGGGTCATCCTTGGTTGTGAACCAGAATACCGCGGCCATCAGCACGAGGCCGGCCGCCCACACCTGCGCCACCATTTGCCAGCCGAAGGCCACGAGCACGAACGGGGCGAGAAACTTGGTGACCGCGGCGCCCACGTTGCCGGCGCCGAAAATGCCCAGCGCGGTGCCCTGCCGCTCCGGCGGATACCAGCGCGAGACATAGGCCACGCCCACGGCGAACGACCCACCGGCGATGCCGACGCCGAGCGCGGCGACCAGCATCTGCGGATAGGTATGGGCATAGGACAGGAGGAAGGTCGCTGCCGCGGCGGCCAGCATGGTCGCGGTGAACACCACCCGTCCGCCGTATCTGTCCGTCCAGATGCCGAGCACCACGCGGATCAGGGAACCGGTGAGGATCGGCGTACCGACGAGCAGACCGAACTGGGTTTCACTGAGACCCAGGTCCTGCCGGATGCGGATGCCGATGATGGAGAAGATGGTCCAGACCGCGAAACAGACGGTGAAGGCAACCGTGCTCATGGCGAGCGAGGTGCGCTGATCTCCGCGATCGACGTCTTGGATAGCATGCATGATGGATCTCGGGCGGTTTTCTCAGGCGCATCTGCACAGCGCCCGAACCGGAAACTGCTTCAACTTCGGACCATCAACTTTGATTTGAATCAGAATAAACAGACGAAGGCCGATACAGCCGAGGAATATCCGAGAATTTTTAAGTTTTATGATAATATACTGGCCGTAGAATGACCTATATTTACTCTTCAATTGACATATGTTAAGCGATACGTGTCGATCGAAAATAACGAGAGAACGCCCATGAGGGTCGAGGATGCCGCGGCGATCCGCGAGTTGCCGCTGTTCCGGGACGTCGCGCAGGACGCCTTTGCGCGTCTCTTGGCGGCAGGGTTTCTGCAGCGATTTCCGCCGGGCGTGGTGCTGATCCGGGAAAGCGACCGGGCGGACTTCCTGCACGTGGTGGTGGAAGGGGCGGCGGAGCTGTTCGCGGGAACCGCAGGCCGGGAGACGACCATCGAGCTGGTCCGCCCGGTGGGTCTCTTCATCCTGGCCGCGGTGCTGAACGATCAGGTCTACCTCCAGTCGGCGCGGACCCTGGAAAGATCGCTCATCCTCATGCTGCCGGCGGAGAATGTTCGCGCGACGATGGAGGCCGACCCCGCCTTCATGCGGGCGGTGGTGATGAAGCTCGCGGACGACTACCGGCGGACCATAAGGGATCTAAAAAACCTGAAGCTTCGCAACGGGGCGGAGCGGCTGGCCAACTGGCTCATTCGCGCGGAGTTTGAGCAGGGCGGCAACGGAACGATGGAAATTCCGGTCGAGAAGCGCACGCTTGCGGCTCGCCTCGGCATGACCCCGGAAAACCTGTCCCGCGCCTTCGCCACGCTCACCGAGCACGGCGTCCGCACAAAAGGCTCCTCGGTTCATTTCGCGGACCGCTCCGCCCTGATCGCCTACGCCAAGCCGGATCCGCTGGTGGATCTGCCGGATTGAACGGGGGCTCCATCATGAGCCCGTTTTTCTCAATTATTATTGAATATTCGCGCGTCCATCAACGGACGGACGACTTCAGCGTAGGCTTTCAGTGAGGTAGTCGACGAACACGCGCACCCGCGCGGGTATGGTGGCGCCGCCGACGAAGACGGCATGGATCGCCTCGACATCGCCGGGATTGAAGGCCTCCAACAGGGGCACCAGACGGCCGGCCACGATGTCGTCGACGATGCCGAAATTTCCGACGCGGGTTATCCCGACGCCATCCACCGCCAGCTGTCCCAGTGTCTCGCCATTATTGGCCTCGATGGTTCCGGTCACGGTCAGCGCGTAATCGCGCCCGTCCCGGCGGAACGGCCATACCGGCTCGGCGCGGCGGAAGTTGAAGTTCAGGCAGTTGTGCCGGAGCAGGTCTTCCGGCACCCGCGGCGTGCCGTGCCGCGCCAGATAGGCGGGCGAGGCCACGACGCTGCGACCGGTCTCGCCGATCCGCCGCGCCGTCAACGCGCTGTCCGCCAGCGGACCGAACCTGATCGCCACATCCGCTTGTCCCGCTGCGACGTCGACGACGGTGTCGGTCAGGCTGACATCGACGAGGATATGCGGATAGCGGCGGGCGAAATCGCCCAGCAAAGGCACAATGCAAAGCCGGCCATGCGAGAAGGCCGCGCTGACTCTCAACCGCCCGCGCGGCGCGCCCTGGTCGGCGATTACCCGCTCCGCCTCGTCGAGGTCCGCCAGGATGCGCCGGGCGGCGCCGAGATAGCTCTGCCCCTCCGCCGTGAGGGTGAGTGCGCGGGTGGTGCGGATCAGCAGCCGCACGCCGAGACGCGCCTCGATGCGGTCGATCGTCCGGCTGACCGCTGATGGCGTGAGGCCCAGCGCGCGGCCGGCGGCGGAGAAGCTGCCCATGCGCGCAATGGTCGAGAAGACCTCGAGCTCCCGTGCGCGGTCCGTACCCTCCATGACCATCTTTGCACCCAGATCAAAAATGCTTGGCCTGTGGCAGGCCTACTCCCGGATCTCGGAAACGTCCATCTTTGCGTGGAAACGTAATCGCTCTCATGGAGGCCACCTTGGAATATCGGCAGTTGGGATTGTCTGGGCTGCGGGTTCCCGTTCTCAGTTTTGGCGCCGGAACGTTTGGCGGCACGGGACCCCTGTTCAGCGCCTGGGGCCAGAGCGACGCCAATGAGGCGCGCCGTCTGCTCGACATCTGCCTGGAAGCGGGCGTCAACCTGTTCGACACTGCGGATGTCTATTCCGACGGCGCCTCGGAACGGGTGCTGGGCGAAGCCATCAAGGGACGTCGGGACGCCGTACTGATCTCCACCAAGACGGGACTGCCGACCGGCGAGGGACCGGGCGACTGGGGTGTGTCGCGCAGCCGCTTGATCCGCCAGGTGGAGGCGGCGTTGCGCCGACTCGGCACCGATCATATCGACCTGCTGCAATTGCACGCTTTCGACGCCTCGACGCCTGTCGAGGAGGTGCTTGCGACGCTTGAGACCCTCGTCGCCTCGGGCAAGGTCCGCTACACCGGGGTCTCCAACTATCCGGGCTGGCAGCTGATGAAGGCGCTAGCCGCTGCGGATCGCGATGGACGCCCGCGCTATGTTGCCCATCAGGTTTACTACTCGCTGATCGGCCGTGCCTATGAGGCCGACCTGATGCCGCTCGGGGCCGACCAGGGGGTCGGCGCTCTGGTGTGGAGCCCGCTGGGCTGGGGCCGGCTGACGGGCAAGATCCGCCGGGGCGTACCGATTCCCGAGGGAAGCCGCCTGCACCAGACCGCGCTCTTCGCCCCGCCGGTGGAAGACGCGCATCTTTATCGTGTCGTCGACGCGCTGGACGCCATCGCCGGTGAAACCGGAAAGACCGTGCCGCAGATCGCGATCAACTGGCTGCTGCAACGCCCAACTGTCGCCTCCGTCATCATCGGCGCCCGGAACGAGCAGCAATTGCGCCAGAACCTCGGCGCGGTCGGCTGGTCTCTGACGCCCGAGCAGACGGCGGCGCTGGATGCGGCCAGCGATGTCCTGCCGCCCTATCCCCACACGCCGTATCGGCAACAGGACGGGTTCGCCCGTCTGAATCCGCCGCTCGTCTGAACCGGAAGCCATTCCTCATGAAACTGAATCCTCCGCTTCTCGCGCTGGCCGCCGGTGCCTTCGGCATCGGCGTGACCGAGTTCGCGCCCATGGGTCTTTTGCCGGTGATCGCCAACGATCTCGGCGTCTCCATTCCGACCGCGGGCCTGCTCATCAGCGCCTACGCCATGGGTGTCATGCTGGGGGCGCCGTTGATGACGCTCACCACCGGCCGGGTCCCGCGCCGGACCTTGCTGATCGGCCTTATGGCGATCTTCACTGTCGGCAACCTGATGGCGGCGCTGTCGACCAGCTATGAGATGCTGCTGGCGGCGCGTCTGATCACCTCGCTCAACCATGGCGCCTTCTTCGGCGTTGGTTCGATCGTCGCGGCCAGCCTTGTGCCGGAAAATCGGCGCGCCGGGGCCGTCGCTGCGATGTTCATGGGCTTGACCATCGCCAATGTCGTCGGCGTGCCGCTCGCGACCTGGGCCGGCGACCTCGTTGGATGGCGCGCGGCTTTCTGGGGCATCGCGGCGCTGGGCGTCGTTGCCATGGCCGCGCTACGCCTGACGCTACCCGACGTTGCCGCCGATTCCGGAGGGGACATGGTGTCGGAATTGAAGGTTCTTGGCCGCGGACCGGTGCTGCTGGCGCTCGCCCTCACTGTGCTGAGCTCCACGGCCATGTTCACCGTGTTCACCTATATCGCGCCGATCCTGCAGCAGGAAACCGGCGCATCCATCGCCTTTGTCACGACCATGCTCGTGACCTATGGAATAGGCCTCACGGTCGGCAACTGGCTGGGCGGCAGGTTCGCCGACCGGTCGGTCGATCGCACGCTGATCGTCACGCTGGCCTCGCTGAGCGTCCTGCTCATCGCCTTTGCGCTGGCGATGCCCTTTGCGTTGCCGACCGTCGTGCTGATCTTCCTGTGGGGCGTGGCGAGCTTCGCCCTCGTACCGCCATTGCAGATGCGGGTCATGGCCACCGCCTCGGACGCGCCGAATCTGGCCTCGGCCATGAATATCGGTGCCTTCAACCTCGGCAACGCCATGGGCGCGGCGCTGGGTGGGGCGGTGATCGCCGGCGGGCTGGGCTATCCGGCAGTTGCCTTGGCCGGTGCGGCTGCGGCCGCGTCCGGTCTTGTGTTGGTGCTGCTGATGGTTCGCCGCAAGACACCCATCACGGCGGGCGGCCTGCCCAGACCTGCAGGATGCGCCGGACGCGGTCAGTGATGGTTGCCGCGCCAGGCCTGGGTGCCGGGCGGATGATGCCCCACGCGCCACCGAAGGTGAGTGGGCCCCTTGCTGCCGAACCATCCCCAATCTGCGCTACGATCGCGCAGGGATCAGGGATGGCACATGGGATTCGGCGTCTTCATTCACCGCTCAGACTCGATCTACGACGACAGCCCGGCTGAGCGATATCAGTTCCCGCGTCCGTATCTGGGACGGGTCGAGGCCTGCATCGGGGACTGGATCGTCTATTACGAACCCCGGAAGGTGGCGGACACCCGCGGCTATTTCGCGATCGCCCGGGTCGAGCGTGTCGTTCCTGATAACAACGCTCAGGGGATGTATCTCGCCCTCATCGAACCCGGCAGCTATCCCGGCAGCTATCTCGATTTCGCGAGCCCGGTGCCGTTCAGCGATGCCGATGGCGTTATCGAGCGCGGTGTGCTGAACGCGGACGGGCGCATTTCGGGGCGCGCCCAAGCCGCTGTGCGTCCGCTCTCGCCGGACGATTTCAACCGGATCGTCACTCTCGGACTGAATGACAGTGCGCCCCTGCTTCCGCGCGTGGATGAGGGCGCGTCCTTCTACGGCTTTCAGGAAGAGCAGGCGCCGTTCGTGTTCGAGCAGACCCGCGAGCGCGTCGACACTCTGTCCTCCCGGATCGTCCGCGATCGCATTTTTCGGTGCGTCGTGCTGCGCGCCTATGACGAGCGCTGTGCCATCAGCGGGCTCAAGCTGATCAATGGCGGCGGGCGTGCCGAAGTGGCGGCGGCGCATATTCGGCCGGTGGAGGCGAACGGTCCCGACATCGTCAGCAACGGGCTGGCGCTGTCGGGCACGGCGCACTGGATGTTCGATCGTGGGCTGATCAGCCTCTCGGATGATCTGGACATTCTCATTTCTCGACAGACCAACGATCCCGACGGCGTGCGCGCCTTCATCAACAAAGACGGCCGCGCCATCGCGCCCCGCAGGCTGATCGAGCGACCCCATCCCCATTTCCTGCGATGGCACAGGGAGCATTGTTTCAAACCGTGAAGCGGAGGCTCAACCGGCCGAAACGGGGAACCGTTCGAGGTCGGCGAGCAGGGAGGGACCGGTCGGAGTCCATCCGAGTTGTTCCCGCGTTTGAGCGCTTGAGGCCGGAGCGTCGTGCTTCACGAACGAGGCGAGCCAGCCGAAATAAGCTTCGACCTCGTCCGCAGTAATGGATTTGACCGGCAGATCGAGGCGCCGGCCAATGACTTCGGCGATGTCGCGGAAGGCCACGCCCTCTTCGGCGACAGCATGATATTTGGCGCCCGGCTTGGCCTTCTCGATCGCCAGCCGGTAGAGGCGCGCGACGTCGAGAACATGAGCCGCCGGCCAGCGGTTGCTGCCATCACCCGCATAGCCGCACACGCCCATTTTCCGGAACATCGCGATCGCATAGGTGACGAGCCCCTGCCTCTGGGTATCGTGAACCTGCGGAAGCCGCATCACCGACACGTTGACCCCCGACGCAGCGAGAGCGGCAGCCGCTTCTTCCGAAGCCGCGCGCGGGATCACATCGGAACCGATGACCGCTCCGTCTTCCCTGGCCGGCTGACCGGGCACGGTGTTGGCCATGCCGGTCCCGGAGGTCACGATCAAGGGTCGGTCGGAGCCTGCGAGAGCCGACCCGAGCGCCTTGATGACGCGGCGATCGTCCTCACAATTTGCGGCGAACTTCGAGAAGTCGTGGTTGAAGGCCAGATGGATCACGCCATCCGATCGGGCCTCCGCGCGCGTCAGGCTGTCCAGGTCCTCGAGCGATCCGCGATGCACTTCGGCGCCGGTGGCCGCCAGGGCCGCCGCGGTCTCATCCGAACGCGCGAGGCCGAGCACCTGATGGCCGGCCGAGATCAGATCCTTGACGACGGCCGAGCCGATGAACCCCGTCGCGCCAGTCACAAAAACACGCATGCGCAAAGTCTCCTGATTGTGCTGGAGACCTATGTCTGCGTCCTGGATATCCTGGTAAAGTAGTGACCTTATCAGGGTATGATGACTAACAGCATGGATATCCGCGGCGCCGACGACAATCCACTCGGATCCTATCTCAAGGATCGACGGTCGAAGCTCGATCCCTTGGCGCTTGGCTTTTCCCCGGCGCGCCGGCGCACGCCCGGCCTGCGGCGCGAGGAGGTCGCGCAACGGGCCAATATCAGCGCGACCTGGTACACATGGCTTGAGCAAGGGCGCGGCGGCGCTCCCTCCGCCGACGTGCTCGACCGGATCGCGCGCGCCCTGATGCTGACCGACGTGGAGCGCGAGCATCTGTTCCTGCTCGGCCTCGGGCACACACCCGACGTGCGCTATCGCAAGAACGAAGGCGTCACCCCACGCCTTCAGCGCGTGCTGGATGCGCTGAACCCGAGCCCTGCCTTCATCCGCACCGCCACGTGGGACATCGTCGCCTGGAACACGGCCGCGACGGTGATCCTGACCGACTACGGAAAGCTGCCGCCCGAGCAGCGCAACGTCCTGCGCTTCATCTTTCTCGATCCGCGCGTCCGCGCCGCCCAGTATGACTGGGAGAGCGTGGCAAGGTTCGTGGTCGGCGCCTTCCGCGCGGACGCTGCGCGGGCGGGAGCGGCCGCGGAAGTGAAGCCCCTGGTCGACGAAATGTGCCGCCTCAGCCCCGAGTTCGCGGCCATGTGGCGCGATAACGACGTCCACGGCCATGGCGAGGGCATCAAGCACTTGCGACACCCAATTATCGGCCCGGTTTCGTTTGAATATTCCGCCTTCGCGGTGGACGGCCGTCCGGACCTCGGCATGGTGGTCTACAATCCGGCGACCCCTGCCGATGCCGAGAAGATCAGGTCGGTGCTCGCATCGGCACCGAAGCACGATTGAGCCGCGAATGCCGGGTCCAAGAGGGAATCGTGCTGAGGGATCAACTGTATGATTTTAAAATTGAATCAGAGGTAGAAAATTTTTCATGCCTACAGACATGCCTACATTTTTCGCGGCTGCAGCTTCGTTAGTTCGGTCCGCAAAAAGCGGAATCCCACTGCATTTCATCGCGTATCTTTGAGTGCCATAGCAGCCTCGCGCACGCGAGGCCAAGCGATATTGAGCGCTGATGGACGGATTGCGCCGATTGCGGTCTTCGCTCCACTTCGCGACGCGACATCAGTTTTCGACGATCGAGACGACAATCTTCCCGGCACTGTTCCCGCCCGTGACCGCGGCATGAGACGCCGCGACCGTATCCAACGTGAATGCGCGCGGGTCCACGCGGGGCCGCAGCTTCCCTGCCTCGACCAATCGAGCAGCCTGCTTCAGGATCTCGCCGAGATGGGCGCGGCCGGTGCCGGTCAGCAGCGGTGCCAAGGTGAACACGCCAGAATAGGTGCCGTCCTTGAATGACAGGGGCGCCAGCGAGTGGGTTCCCCAGCCAAGGGCGCTGACCACATGGCCGAAACGCTTCACCGCCTGGAAGGAGGCGTCGAGAACGGCGCCGCCGCCGGTGTCGTAGACCAGATCGAAGCCCTCACTGCGGGTGTGGCGGGCGACATAGTCCTCGACCCGCTCGCGTGCATAGTCGATCGGCGTGGCGCCGAGGGAGCGGATGACATCCGCATTGGCTGCACTGCCGGTCGCAAAGACGACGGCGCCGAAAGCGCGCCCGATCTGCACCGCGATATGCCCGACGCCGCCTGCGCCGCCCTGTACGAGCAGCGTCTGGCCCGGCCGGACCTTCGCGCGATCGACGACGCCCTCCCATGCCGTGATGGTTACGAGCGGCAGGGCCGCGGCCTCACGCATAGTAAGATTGGCCGGCTTGATCGCCAGCAGGTCGGCATCGACGGCGGCGTACTCGGAGAGGCTGCCCTGAATCCCGCCGACGCCGCCGGTCATGCCATAGACCTCATCGCCGGGGCGGAACGCCGTGACATCCGGCGCGACCGCCTCCACCACGCCGGCGAGGTCAAGGCCGAGAATGGAGGGCAGCGTATGGCGGGCATGGGCCGCGACGCCGGCGCGGATCTTGGTGTCCAGCGGATTGACGCCGCTGGCGTGGATACGGACGAGGACCCCGCCGGCGTTCGGCGTCGGGCGTGCGATCTCGACGAGGCGGAAGGGGCCGTTCGTCGTCTCGACGAGGGCGGCTGTCATGGTGGGGCTGGAACGGATCAATGGCGTCACTCCTTGTGACGCATTATCTGGCCTCGACGAGACTGCATGGCGATTGTATTTCTTGGCACGAGATCCATGCAGAATTGTTTGGTTGCCCAGATGCGACGCCTCGAATGGAGCGACTTGCCCATCTTCCTCGCCATCGCGCGGGAGGGCACCCTCGGCGCCGCAGCCCGTCGTCTGGGCCAGACCCAGCCAACCATGGGCCGTCGGCTGCGCGTCCTCGAGGCCGCCACCGGCGCCACACTGTTCCAGCGCACCAGCGGCGGCTTCGTCCTGACCGACGAGGGACAAGCGATGTTCGCGCACGCCGTTCGCATGGAAGACGAGGCACTGGCCCTGCAGCGGCAACTCGCGGGTAGCGTCGGCGGGCTCGAGGGGTTTCTGCGCCTGTCCTGCTCCGACTGGTTCGGCACGACCTTGCTCAGCCCGGTGCTGGCGGAATTCGCCGGCCTGCATCCCAAGGTCACGGTCGAATTGCTGACGGATGCCCGGGTCTACAGCCTTGCGCGGCGGGAGGCGGATCTTGTGATGCGTATCGCGCCCTTCGACGAACCCGAGGTGATCGCCCGCAAGCTGGTGACGATCCGCTACGGGCTCTATGCCGGCTCCGACCGCTGGCGACCCCGATCGGGCGACGGTGCCGGCTGCCCACTGGTGCTGATGGATACGGCCTTCGGCGGCATGCCGGACGTCGAATGGGTCATGCGCATCCTACCCCATGCCACGATCATATCCCGTAGCAACAGCCGGGAAATCCAGGCCCGGCTCTGCGCCCTTGGCGCCGGGCTCGCCGTCCTTCCCCGCTCGCTGGGAGATGCGACCCCCGGCCTGGCGCTTGTCGATCTCGGTGAAGAGCCTCCGTCCCGCGATACCTGGATCGGCTATCATCGCGACCTGCGGCGCTTGCCCCGCCTGCGAGCCTTGCTGGACCTCATCATTGAGCGAGTCCCGCACGGCTGATCGAGCGGAAGGCTGTTTTCCGACACGCGGCCAATGATACATTTTCGATTCAACGCCAATGCCGCGGGCACGGCCTGTTCGCGCCAGGAGCCGACCTTGGGAGCGCCCCTCCAATCCGGAGTATGGCCGCAGGTCAGAACGATGCTTTTCCGATCGAGGCGCCTCCGTCCACATGCAGGGTCTGTCCGGTGATGAACGCCGCATCGTCGGATAGAAGGAAGGCGATGGCGGCCGCGATCTCCTGCGGCGTTCCGAACCGCTTCATCGGCACGCCGGACAGGTAGCGCGCCTCGCCCGCGCTGCCCGGCGCATTGTTGGCGCGAAACAACTCGGTCTCGGTCGGCCCCGGTGCAACGGCATTGACCGTGATGCCCGTGGTGGCAAGCTCCAGGGCCCAGCTGCGGGTAAAGCTCACCAGCGCCGCCTTCGCCGCAGCGTAGGATGTTCGCTCCACGGTGCCGAGGATGGTGAGGCTGGAGATGTTGACGATGCGGCCCCAGCCGCGCGCCTTCATGCCCGGCAGGGCGGCCTGGACGGCGGCAAGCGCGGGATGGAGATTGGTCCGCAGCACCTCGTCGAGGGTTGCGGCCTCGATCGCCCCGAGCGGCTCGGCGCGCACCAGCCCGACATTGTTGACGATGCCGTCGACCGGGTCGGCATGGACGATCTGCGCCAGCCGCTGGCCCGCATCCTGCGTGCTGAGATCGAGCGTGTGGAGCTCTCCGGGAAAGCCTTCGCTCCGGTGTCGCGCGATGCCGATGAGGCGATGGCCCTGCGCCGCGAGGCGCAGGGAGAGCGCGAGGCCGATGCCCTTGCTGGCGCCGGTGATGAGGAAGGTCCGTTGCATGGGTGGGTTCTCCTCCCGCTCGCAGGGGCGGGGCATGTCCGGGTGGATCAGGCGGCGGTGGCACCCGCGGCGCGGCGAAGGGCGGGCAGCATGTCCGCCGGTTCGGGCCGGCGGGTATAGTCCGGATTGACCTCGGCATAGAGGATGATGCCGTCCCGGCCGACCACGAAGCGGGCGGGCATGGGCAAGGTCCAGCTCGGATCGCCGTTGAAGGCCGGCAGGTCGTTCTTCAGCGATGCGTAGAGTTCCACCAGATAATCCGGCAGCGCGAACCGCAGGCCGAACGCCGTGGCAACCTCGTTACCGGGATCCGACAGGATCGGGAACGACAGGGCGTTCTGGCGCACCGACTTGCGGCTGTTGACCGGGTTCTGGGGCGAGATCGCAATCAGGTTCGCACCCAGGTCCCGGAGCTGCGGAAGCGCCTCCTGAAGCGCCTGCAGCTCCATATTGCAATAGGGGCACCACACGCCGCGATAGAAGGTGATGACCAGCGGCCCCTTGGCGAGAAGGTCCGCCGAGGACACCGCATTCCCCTCGGTGTCCGCAAGGGTGAAGGCGGGGATCTTCTCCCCGGCCTTCAGCGCCTGCCGTGCCGCACCGGAGGCGATGAGCTCCGTGGTGGCACGGCGCATGGTTTCAATCACCGCGGGCGACACGCTATAGGGCGGCTTGCCCGCTTCGAAATCGGCCTTGAAGGCGTCGAGCTTCGCCTGGAGGGACATGGGGATGCTCCTTATCGGGTGGAATGGCGTGTGGCGCCGGGGAGAGCCGACGGTCAGCCGGCCGCCATCGTGCGGGCGACCTCGGCGGCGCTGATGCCTTCGAGCGCGAGGCCATAGCCGGCGCCCTCGTCGATGATCCGGCGCAGCTTCTGCGTCAGCGCGATGCGGGTGTAGCTGCTGGTGAGCGGCGGCAGAGCGGCGATCCCCTCGGCGATCTCATGGGCGCGGGCGAGCAGCCCGTCGGCCGGGACGATCTCATTGACCACGCCCCAGTCCTTCGCGGTTGCCGCGTCGAGCACCTGCCGGGTGAGGATGAAATAGCGGCCACGCACGCTGCCGATCACTTCCGGCCAGAGCAGGTTGACGCCGTCACCCGGCACGATGCCGAACTCGAAATGCGGCTTGTCCTGGAACACGGTTTCCGGCGTGGCGAGGATGATGTCGGTCAGCAAAGCATATTCGCTGTGCAGCAACACCGGGCCGTTGAGCGCGGTGATCATGGGCACCTCGATGTCGAGGATGTTCATGAGCACCTTCTTGCCCTCGCGATAGATCTTGTCGTAGCCGCGCGGCGAGAAGAAATCGAAGCCCTCGGGGCTGATCGCATCCATGAAGGCATCGCCCGAACCGGTCAGGATGACCACCCGGTTGTCCGGGTCCGCGCCGATCTGGTGGAACAGATCGACGAACTGTTCATGGGTGTGGCCGTTGAAGACCAGCTTTCCACCGTCGGTGTGGAAGCGGACTTCGAGCACGCCGCTGTCCGAGCGGGTGAGCTGGGCGTTGGCGAAGGCGTCCTTGTAGGTGCTGAAGCGGGACATGGGATGGTTCCTCGTTGTAAGCGGCGGTTGGCTTGGGGTGGAGGGAGGATCAGGCAGCCGGGACGAGGGCCTCGACGCGGGCGATGGCGCGTTGCACGGCAGGCCGCGCGGCGATGGCGTCGTACCAGCGGGAGAGGTTGGGGCGGGCCTCCAACGTCACGCCGGGAAAGGCGCGCCGCCACAGCCAGCCGAAATGGGCGATGTCGGCGATGGTGAAAGCGTCGCCGACGGCAAAACGCTGGGTGGCGAGCTTGCCTTCCAGAAGATCGAGCAGGCGGTCCGCCTCGGTGGAGAAGCGGGCCTCCGCAATGGGCTGCGGTTCGGGTGAGGACCGCTTGAAGAAGCCGGCATTGCCGAAGGCCGGGCTCACGCCGGACGCGTGGAAGAACAAGTGCTCGAACACGCGCGCCCGTTCGCTTCCGCCGGCAGGCAGCAGCAGGCCGGTCTTTTCCGCGAGATGGACCAGGATCGCGGCGCTCTCGGTCAGCACGAAAGCGGTTTCGCCGTCGCGCTCGACCAGCACCGGCACCTTGCCATTGGGGTTCAGGGCCAGGAAGGCGGGTTCCTTCTGCTCGCCCTTGCGGACGTTCACCGGCTTCAGCTCATAGGCAAGGCCCATCTCTTCCAGCGCGATCGGGACCTTGACGCTGTTGGGCGTGGCGAATGCATAGACTTCGATCATGTTCAGCTCCGCGAACCGCGTCTCGGCGTGTTCGTGAGCCTGTTATGCTCATTCCTGAGATGTTGCGGCAGGCGGGTTGAGGCGATAATTCTCATTCCTAGGAGGAATGAGCATGGATCGCTTCCAGGCCATGCAGGCCTTCGTGACGGTGGTGGAGGCGGGATCGTTCTCCGCTGCCGCACGACGGATCGGCGTCGGCCAGCCCGCCATCTCCAAGACGATCGCCCAACTGGAGGAGCGCCTTCAGGTGCGCCTGCTCGTGCGCTCGACGCACAGCCTCGCGCCGACCGATGCGGGCGTGCGCTTCTATGAACGGGCGCGCGCGGCGATCCGGGAGGCGGAGGAAGCCGAGCTGGAAGCGCGGGGCGCCGGCGCGGGCCTGTCGGGACGCCTGCGCGTTTCGGCGGCGACCACCTTCGCGCGCCTGCTCATCGTTCCACGCCTCCCGCAATTCCTCGCCCGCCATCCCGACATCGAGATCGACGTGCTGCTCGATGACCGCGTCATCGATCTCGTCTCAGAGGGCGTCGATCTGTCCCTGCGGATGGGGGAATTGACCGATTCCGCCGCCATCGCCCGCCGGATCGCCAGCGGCCGGCGCTCGGTGCTGGCCACGCCCGCCTATCTCGCACGCGCCGGCACGCCCCTTGTGCCGGCCGATCTCGCGACCCACGAGGCGATCGTCTACAGCCAGCTCGGCGCCAGCTGGACCTTTTGCCGGCAGGGCACGGAGGCGTCCGTCGCGGTGCGCGGACGCGTGCGCCTGAGCGCGGCGGAAGGCATCCGCGCCGCCGTGCTCGCCGACATGGGGCTGACGGTCAATTCCGACTGGATGTTCGCCCCCGAGCTTGAGAGCGGCGCGGTGCGGCGCGTGCTGGAAGACTGGGAGCTTCCGCCGGTCGATCTGTGGGCCGTGTTCCCGACAGGGCGCCTCGCTAGCGCCAAGGCGCGCGCGTTTGCGGATTATGTGGAGAGCATCCTAGCCCAATAGGGTTATTCGCGATGTACCGCGATGCGCCAATTGCGGACATGCTCCGGCCGCCGCAAATCAGACTCTGACAACCCCACTTTAGGACGCTCTTTCGGAGCGCCCATTAGAATCAGTGAAGCGACCTGTCAGCGGGCTTCGGCAAGCGCGATGGCATCCGCGCCTGCCGGGAATCTGAGTTGTCCTGTCTTATCGTGGACGGCGGCCCAAATGGCCTCCGCGACATCTCTTTCGCGCGTCGTCAGCGCCGGCTTTGCGAAGGTTGCGAGGATCGGCCGGGCGAACTCGGCATACTCACCCGGCAGCAGGTCCTGAACCGGGATAATAGCGTTCGCACCAAACCGCGTTGTTGGGGCATAGCCCGGCTCAACGAGCTTCACGCCGACGCCGAAATAGCCAAGCTCATGCGCGAGAGAAGCGCTGAAGCCTTCGGCCGCCTGTTTGGACGCCGTATAGACGGCGGCGAGGGGGAATTCGCCAAGCGTGACGCTCGATGTCACGTTGACGATCATACCTGACCGACGCTGCCGCATCTGCGGGATGATCGCCTGACACATAGCCATGACGCCGATCGCATTCGTCTCGACGAGTTGGCGAATGAGTGACATCGGCATTGCTTCAAAGGCGCCGACACCGCCAACCCCCGCATTGTTGACCAGAACGTCGATGGGGCCAGCCGCATCGATCAGAGCAGCGATGCTCTGCTCACAGGTGACGTCCAGCGGCATCACGCGCAGGCGGTCGGTCGGGGCCTCGAAAATATCGGGATCCGGGCGCCGCATTGAGGCAATGACATTCCACCCACATCGTAGGAAGTGCTCCGCCGTCGCCTTGCCATAGCCCGAAGAGGTGCCGGTGATGAGGATCGTCTTGCTCACGGTCTGTCTCCTTACGTTCGATGAAAGGAAGATGGACGAGACCGAAGAGACGATACATAATTAAAAATCTAAAAATATTTATGGATCGTCCAGAAATGGATCCTTTGAGCGATACCATCTGCCTGCTCCGACCCAAGGCCGCCGTATCGAAACCGATTTCCGGGCGCGGCCAATGGGGGGTACGGTACGAGGCCCATGATGCTCCGGGATTCACCATCGTGTTGGCGGGAGAGGCATGGCTGACCTTTGAAGGCAAAACGCCCATCCAGATTGCCAAAGGCGACTTCATTCTCCTTCCCACTACGCCCGCGTTTGCCCTGAGCAGCCAGCCCGGGGTCGCCTGCGTGCCCGTACAACCAAGGAATGAAGCTGTCCGCCACGGTGAGCAGGATGGTGACGCCGACTTCGCCGCGCTGGGTGGCAGCTTCACATTCGACAAAGTGAATGCCTCCCTGCTGCTCAAGCTGCTGCCTGATCTCATCCACATCCCGGCTTCCGAAGGCAGGGCGACACGCTTTGGTCGCTTCATCGATCTTCTTTCCGAAGAATGCGCCACCGATTATCCGGGACGGGAATTGATCATTGAACGGCTACTGGAGGCCCTGCTGGTCGAGACGCTCCGCTGGCGCGGGAGCGGCGCAGCGGCCATGTCCGAAGGCCTGCTACGCGGCTTGGGCGATCCTGCAATCGCACGTGCGCTCCAGGCCATGCACGGCGATGTGCGTGCGAACTGGACCGTCACGCGTCTGGCCGGCATCGCGGGTATGTCCCGCTCTAGCTTTTCGGCACGGTTCAGCGAGTTGTTGGGATGCGCCCCGATCGAGTACCTGACGCGATGGCGCATGGCGATTGCCAAGACGGCCCTTGCACGCGGGACTAAGACACTTGATCGGATCGCGGCTGAAATCGGCTATGAGTCTGCCAGTGCCTTCAGTACGGCATTTCGCAAGCGGCTCGGCTGTCCGCCGGGACAATTTGCACGAGACGCAGCTTGGTCACCATAGTCTCTGCTGCGCCAATTGCGGACGGTCGGCTGAATGCCGAGAGCGGCCACTTAACGGTCTGGCCAACGATCCGGATGCCGGAATTTACGGGGTCGACAGCAACGCTAAGATTTTCAATCTTTGCCCAGGGCTCGGGCGAAGCCCCAGCGGCAGAGACCTCACACGGCCACGTTCAACACGATCTTCCCGAACCCGCCGCCGGCTTCCATGATGCGATGCGCCTCGGCGGCCTGCGCGAGCGGAAAGACATTGCCGACCAGGGGCTTCAGCCGACATTGCTGCCGACCGCAACCACCTTCCCGGCCACCTCCAGCCCGAGTAGGTCGCTCTCGCCATAGCTCTGGTGGCCGTAATAGCCCTGACGCTGCAGCAGATCGGCACGATTGACGCCAGCCGCGCGCACCTTCATCAGCAGGTCTCCTGGACGGGGTTCCGGCATCGCACCTCAGCAAAGCGGAGGACGTCCGCCTTGCTGAAGTCATCGAACATGATCGCCTTCATTTCGCGTCGGCCTTGGCCATCGCCCGGCGGGCGATGCTGGCCGCGAAGAGCGGCGTCTCGCGGCGGTTATGGTCACCACCCGCTTCCTGCCGGGCCACGGCAGCCTGCTCGAAGGTCTGGCCGTGCGCGGCGACGAAGTCCATGAACACGTCTGTTGGGTGCGAGGTGACGCGGTTGGTGTAGCGGGTGCGCCCGCCTTCGATGGCCTCGGCGATCAGCTCCCAGATCACGTTAACCTGCGTGCGTCCCACGGGCGTAAACACGTCGGAGATCGAGTTCATCCGGCAATAGCTGGCGGTGGCTTCTTCCGCGACGTAGTGCTGGATGACCAGCCCGGTGCCGATCATCTCGACATTGATGACCATGCGGCGGCCGTCATCCGTCGTCGTGACGCCGGAACCGATATGGTCGGGCGGGCAGCAGCGCAGATATTCCGCCTCCGGTAGGTTGAACAACCACTCGGCGATGTTGACCTTATCCAGCGGTACGTCGATTTCTGCGGTATAGGCGGACTGCGAAAGGATCTTGTCGGTGAGGATGTTCATGGCATTGCCTTATCAATAAACGTTTCTATTAGACGACAGTGGCCTCCTTCATAGAGACCAAGCCCCAATCCGTCGAAGAGCGACGGTGAATTGGGTTATGCGAAGCGTCCGGGTTGGTCGTATATCGAGATTTCCGTGATCGCCGCCGTCGCTTGCCAGATGGAACGTTGGCTCGCTCCACCCCCGGCGAATGTGTCCGTCGACGAGGTGCCGCCGCTGTGCGAACGCCGCGAATATGCGAGTGTCCGGGATCGGCGATAAGCCGGAGCCTCCTGCAAACGGCTTTGCCTGGATCGCAAAGATGAGACCTCATTTCGCCGAATTCCTCGCCACTTTCGTCGATGTCGTCCGGGCAGGGAGCTTTTCCGGGGCCGCCCGCCGGCGCGCGGTGACGCCCTCGGCGATCGTGCGCCAGATCGACGCGCTGGAGGAGGATCTGGGCGTTGCCCTGCTCATCCGCTCGACGCGCGCGCTCACGCTCACCGATGCCGGCCAGCGGCTGCATGAGCGGGCCTTGCGGCATCTCGACGAACTCGCCGATACCCATGCCGAGGTAGCCGCCTTCGACGGTTCCGTCTCGGGCGCGCTGCGGATCGCCTGCTTCCCGACTTTCGGCAAGCGCTATGTCCTGCCGGTCGTCGCAGCGTTGCAGGCCGAGCATCCGGCCCTGCACATCGAGCTCGACTTGACGGAGCGGCTGGCCGATCCGGTTGTTGAACGTCTCGACGTCGTCATCCGCATGGGCGCCCTTACCGACAGCACGCTGATCGCGACAAAGCTGGCGCCCCTTACGCGGTTGCTAGTGGCGAGCCCGGCCTATCTGGCGAGAGAGCGCGCGCCAAATAGCGTAGCCGACCTGTCATCGCATCGTCTGCTCGACAAGCTTCATGGCGCGGATCTCCTCGGCTGGCGCGATGTGCTCGGCTGCCCGGCCGGCCATGCCGGGAAAGGCACGGTGACCTTTCGTTCAGATGATTTCGAGGCCCTGCGTGCGGCGGCCGAGGCGGGCCTGGGAGTTGCGTTTCTGTCGAGTTGGGTCGTCGGATCGGATGTGAGGGCCGGGAGGCTGGTCCGATTGCGACTCGGTGACGAGGCGTGGAACGCGGCGCCCGCGGGCATCTACCTCCTGCGCGCCCTGCCTCAGCCGAGCGCGAAGGTGAGGGCCTTCACCGAGGCACTGCGGAAATCGATCGGAAGCCCCCCAGCCTGGGAGCCGTGCTCGATGGACGGCTGATGGGCCTAGCTCGCCAATGGTCTCAAGTTGAGACCTTCATCCATCCCTCAGAAGGGTTTCCAACCGGTTCGCATCAGGCTGGAGCCTCCGTCGCGACGGCAAGCCTCATCATAGCCGCGAGCCGTCATATCCCGCCCGCCATTTCTCTCACGAGGTAGCAGCAGGAGCGAGTCAGAGGAAAGCCTGGTCCCAACCGCCTTCAGGGCATATTGGGTCATGTGATCAGGGGTTACGAACACGCGCCCGACCCACATCCGCCGCACCTGCGTATCCCGGATCAGCGCAGCATTGTTCTCAGTCACCCAGAGATGGAATTATTTAAATGAATTTGAAGCCTTGTGAGGCGGTCTGAAACGAGGAAATGGTGCCGCAAGAGGGGGTGCGTATCCTCATATATTTCAATGGGTTGGACAAACGTTGGAGGATTTAGCTCCCGCAACGTTCGGTAAGGCGATGCGCGGGCTGGCTCGCCACCTCGACCCCGCAACCGGCGTATCCCGCCTTGTCTACCCAGCTATCAACGTGGGCCGGATCGGCGATCAGGCGGGCTGTCTTAACCGCGTCCAGGCAAAGGGCCACCTGATGGGCGGCGACCGGCATGCCGAGGATCACCGACCAGATTGCCGCCGCGTTGGTGAAGTTCTGCTCGGGCGTGCCGTAATGGGTCTGCCGCGCCGTCACGGCCACGCGGGCGGCATCGAGGCATTCAAAGCGATCCATGCGTCACCGTGCCGGCTTCGCGCCGCACTGGCGCTCCAGGCCCTCGTTCCATGCCACCACCCGTGCCTTCTCCTCGCGCGTCATGGCTGCGGCCGTGGCGGGGCTCAGATAGATCGGCTCCCGCCCCCGGCAGTCGTCAGCGCTTGTCGTCACGCACCCAGCGATTGAGACGCCGATCAAGATCAGCATCGCTGCTGTTGCGCACGTCCGCTGCAATGTCCTCGCGCTCGTCGGCGCGTTCGCGTCCCGCTTGAGCATCACGCTCTCCCCGTTCGTTCCAGCCTTGCTGACGGGCCTGCTGGCGGCCCGCGATGATGGCAAGACCGGCGAGCAGGGCGCCGCCGATCTGAAGCGCCGTGCGCAGGCCCACGATGCGGGCAAGCACCGCGACCAGGGCGAGGATGGGCGCGAGAGCTATCAGCGCCTGGACCCACCATGGGAGCCCGTAAACGAGCCAGTCCCAGAGCGTGCTCATGCCGCCACCGGCATACTGGGCTTGTGGATTGCGGGGATAACGTAGGTTTTCACCACCCCGTAGAGCGCGATGCAGACGCCGATCCCGACCAAGCCGGCGCAGGCGTAGCCCACCCACTCGGACACGTCCGTGTAGGGCTGGAGAAGCTGGCTCTTGTCGATGAACGCCTGGGCAGCAGCCCCGACGCCCGCCGTGGATGCTCCTCCCGCGACCGGGGATGGCACCTGCACTGCCTGGGCCGTAGCAGGAGCGGGGTCGGCCGCGAATGCGCCAAGGCGCGCCTGCATCGTGGCTAGGGTGACATCGCCGGCAACGCCGTCCACGCGAATGCCGTTGGCCTTCTGGAATGCCACGACCGCATCAGTGGTCGCAGGGCCATAGCGGCCGTCGATCTTGATCGCGTAGCCGAGCGCGACGAGGTTCTTTTGCAGGGTGCGCGTGTCGGGGCTGACCTTCGCCACCTGCCAAGCGGGGGCGTCACTCTTCTTGAGCACCGCGTAGATCTTGTTGAACCACTCGACGCGCTCGGCATAGCCGTTGTAGCCGCCGTTGAGCCTCTTCGTGACGGCTCGAATGTCGTTCTTGTCGCTCAGGGCGATGAACGTCGCATCCCACTCACAGAGCGCAAAAGCGAGCGCATGGTCCGCCGTCGTTGCCAGCTCCGGCTGTCCGATGAAATCGACCCCCGTGAGCTTGGATGCGCGCTCGTGGTATTCGCGGCCCGTGCCCTGGTTCATGCCGTTGCCGCGCAGGTTCCAGCCATCCCCAGGCTGGGTGTTCCCGAGTTCGGCGGCCATCTTGGGGCAGCCCAGGCCATAGGCCCGCTCAAACAAGAGAGGGCCATTGTTGGCCAGTTTCTTGGCCTCGGCCTTGGTAATACCCGCGCTATGCACGCCGACGCCGAAAATCTCGACGATCCGCGCGGCCGAATAGGAGCCGCTCTCGCGCTCGACGGTCAGCCCGCCAGTCTCGTGCAGCACCTGGGCCAGGAAGTGCGCCAGCCGCAGCGGCGTGGTGATCTTAGCCGTCTTGAGCTGGATGTCGCCCGCCTCCAGTGCGGCAAGGTATGCGGGATGCGCCTTGGGCGCGAGTTTGCGGGCGACATCAATAGCGCGAAGCATAGCGACCTCTCAGGCTGTTGACGGCCGCGACATAGGCGTCCGCCCGGCGTTGATTTCCCGCCGCGTTGGGGTGTTGGCCGTCGAACATCAGCCCTTCGACAAGCGCCTGCGCGTAAGCCCCGCCGAGGGCATCGCGGTCATCCACGTATCCGCAGCCGCGTGCCAAGGCCGTTGCCCGGAGCGGCAGTTCGTAACGGGACAGATTGGTAATGTCGGCGTCGTCCGTGTCTGAGGGGCGGACGAGGACAACTTGTGTGCGCCCGCTGGATTGCCAGCGGCTCACCAGGGTATTGATGCCGGCGCCGAATTTCGTGGTCTGGCTGGTGATCCGGTCATTCATGCCTGCGTTGAGGAGGTACAGGTCCGGCTGGATAAGCTGCGCCCAGGTGTGCGCCCATCCGTCGTCGAGGCCGGCGTGGTCGGCCAGCGTGCTTTCAAATACGCCGCAATCCGAGACCGTGATGCCCCCCTCATCGTTCAGAAAATCAACCCCAAAGAGGGTAAGCGTGCCGGTGATGTCGTACAGGCCGAGCGCAGTGACGCCATTGCGCCGGACATCTACCGAGCACAGCGTTCCGGCCGGGAAGATCGTGGTGTCAGCGGTGACACCCGTTCCGGCGCCGGCATCACCGGACCATGATGCGCCTGCCGAAAGCTCGAAATAGACGCGGGCTCGATCCCACGGAACACCAGGGTCAAGACCGGCCAAACCGCCGTCCGATCCGGTGAATAGCGTCCCCCGCCCGCAGAGGGTGTGCGAGCGCGCTCCCGCGTCCCAATCTTCGGCCGTGAATGGCGCAGCGGTCCCGCCGCTGCCGGGGAGGGCATAGAAATTCGGGCTCAGGGTATCGAACCAAATGAGGCCGGGTCCGCCGTCGCCGTAAAGCGACTTCAGAGCGGCAGCGAATGGGCCGAGGAACGACGGGCGGATCGGGTCACCACCGCCTGTCGTGAGGCTGTCGATGCCGCAAAGGATGCGGTAGTGTCGCCGGGGCGAAATGGAGAGGCCGCCAGCCACACGGAACCCACCAGCAATGGCGAGGAAGGCTGCGATATCATCGCTCTCTTCAACTGCCGCAACGTGGCGCCCACTGGCATCGGGGCAGAAGTGATATCGCCGCCCATGGAGGTCGACGGGCGTGCCGCCTTCGCGCTGGATAATACTCTCGATCAGCATGTCAGATATCCTCTTCCGCAGGCATCCACTCCGCATCCGCAACCGCCCGCACTGGCATCGTGGCCAGCACCTCGCGATGCATGGCGTGCTCGGGCGCGGTGGGCGCCTCTGCCGGCAGCACCCATGAGACGCCATCGGCCAGTTCGACCGGATCGAGCCCGTATCCGGGAGCGGTCGGCCCACGCACGGCTTGGGCGGTGTCGTGATCGAGGATCAAATAGAGATTGGTCATGCGGCCACTCCCATGATTGCGCCGATGCCCTGATAGGTGGCGAGGTGCTGTGAGGGCGTGAGCGAGGCGCCGGCGAACGCAGCGCTGATCTGGCCGGGGTAGTAAGTAGACTGCCGCAGCAGATGCAGCGTGGTCGGCATGGTTGACGAGAGCGGCGCGGCCTGAAATATATTGACCCCGTTTTTGTAAATTTGGGCTGCGGTCGTGCCAGTGCGGTTGAGCACGGTGAGGCCGCGTGCGTCCGCTATAGCAGTGCCAAATCCCGCGCTGCTATTGATCCGCCCAACTACGACACCACTAGAGTCTCTAGGTCTCAAGTACACGACGCCATCTACGGGGTCGCCGAGGATGGCGCTAGTTGATGTAGTGTTGATTGCCGTCCACGCGCCATAGCAGGCGGCGTTTAGGGACATCCGCGTGAAATCCACGCTCGGATTGGCGTTGGTGTCGAGATAGCCGGTTGTCCCGTTGCCGGTGAAGCCACCCGGTGCTCCCGGCGCACCCGCCGTCCACGTCACCCCGAGATATTCCGTCAGGTCGAAGCGATATAGCGTCTGCACCTGCGAGGCTGAGGCGCCCGACGTGGGGATGAAATTGCCGGGCACATCCATTCGCACGAGCTGGGGCGCGGCGATCCGCAAGGTGAAATCCACCACCGTTCCGCTTGCGCCGAACGTCATGCGCAGGCGCGGGACGATCTGGGCGGCGGTGGCGCCTGCAACCATGGTGAGCTGTTGCTGTGCCAGGGTCGCGGTGAGCCCGCCGAAGACGTTGGGACCGCTCGCATTGTCCACCGTCGTGGTGCCGTCCGCAGCAATCGTCAACAAGTTGACCGCGCCTTGCGTGGTGCCGAACGTCCCCGCCGTGAGAGCGAGATAGACGCCGTGCGTGTAGCGGCCACCAGCGACCGCTGGCGTTGCCGATGTCGGAGCCCAATTGAACGCCAACACAGGACCAGATTGCAGGAGCGTGCCGGAAATTCGCATATCCACATAGGGCAGGCCGCCCACGGTCCCGACGCCGACGATGGAGCGGGTGAGGCCGATGGAACCCATGACAGTGCTCCAGCCGGTCGGGGCGGTGTTCGCCGCCACATCCGCGCCCTGCATGGTGCTGTTGGGGATGAGGTTCGTCACCGTCCCCGTCCACGGGACGAGATTGAGCCGCGCCGACGCACGATCATGCACACTGGGCACCCACAACCCGTCGAGCGCATCGAGCACGCCTGCCGGCCGGAGGATGCGCGTGCCGGAGTCCAGCCGCCGCACGAGGTCATCGGGCGGCGCTACAGGATAGCGCGCGAGGATTGCGGCCGCCCACGGGTCGAGACCGAGAGCCCCGGTGTTTCGATAAGGAGATGCCAGGAGCCCAAGAGACCGCATGCTCACTGCTCCCAGCGCGCAATGACAGCGACCGCGACGGCGGTTTGATCCACACGGCGGACGCCAAGCTGGGACGCGTTGGTGAGGCCGAAGAAGGTCATGTAGGTGCCGGCATAGACGGGGAAGGCCAACCCGGCGCCGTCCTGCTGCACCTCGACATCGACCGACTTAGGGGCGGCGATGGTGATTTGCGAGCACGCCTGTGCTCCGTAGATCACGAATGCGGCCCCCGTCGCGTTGGCCGAGATGTTACCGCCTTCGGTCATCACGGGGACGGCCACGACCGCGTCCATGCGCTGGCCGTTGTTCATAAGATCGATACCGACGTTTCGCATCTTGCCGCCCTCACATGCGCTTGGGCGGATTGACCGCCTTCAGAACCTCGTCGATCTTCGTTTCGACACGGGCGACGCGCTCGCTCGTTGACTGCTGCCGATCGACAAGCTTTTCGAGGATTTGATCGGAGCGATATTTGATTTCAGAGATATCGGCGTGAAGGTTCTTCGCCGCCTCGCGCAGTGAGGACCGCGCGTCCTCATCCGCCAGCTTGAGCATGACGATTTCAGCATCCTGGCGCCGATTGTCGGCACGCAGTTCCGTCCATCCGACCGAGAGGCCGACGATACCCGCAAGGATAGTGAGGATGTTTCCGAGGCTGATCTTCAGATCGAGCCAGGCCGGTGCGGACATGGTGCAGGCTCCAATGGGAACCGCACGTCATGCGCGTATTCGGAATGGCGGTACTATATCTCGTGGGCGTCCTTGACGCCACCCCCTAATCGTAGATCGCTGGCGCCGATTTCGACTGAATGTAGTCCTTCAGCTTCGGCTTGAGATTGATGCCGTTTTCGTTCCGGTCATTGGCCTTTTCACGGGCTCGCATCGACTGGATTATGGTCTTTCCGGTGATTGGATCGCCGGTTTCCTTAGAATTGAACAAGACGATCCCTTCCTCAACCGCCTTCAGTGCTTTATCGTCGCCATATTTACTTGCACGAGCATAGTCGGTTAGCAAACGCCTGCGTTCATCGTTAAGATCGCTCTGCCGGTTCATCTGCCAGGAATTAAGCTGATAGCGCTCAGCGATCTGGGCCGGGGTGAAGCCGAGCGCTTGCTTCAGAAGGTCAGCGGCGGACACGCGGTCCACCAGTTCGTTCCCTTTGAGCGTCGTCGCACCTTCCGTGGCGTAGCGATAGGTTCGCATCAGGTCGCGGATCGCCTTCGGAGCGATGGTCTCGATCCCGCGATAGACGTGGCCTTCGCTGATCATCTGGTATCCCCGGAAGCCGTTCTGCAAGATGCCGAACGAAGCCCCGAGCATCTGGTCCTGCCAATAGTGGTAGGCGTCTGCGCCCTCAAGCTGCCGATCTGGCGAGCGGAACCAGAGGTCGGGCATGCCGATGCGCTCGGACAGTGAAATGCCCATCAGATGCCCCGGCAAGCCATTGAGCGCGATGCCTGCCATGGTCGGCCCAAGAAGACCCACAACGGCCTTCTGAAGCTCCTCCTCGGGGTCGTCGTCACCGTGGCCGGAAAGCCTGAAGAAGAGCGAGGCCAGCATCATGGAGATGCCGAACATCCACATGCTTTTGATGCCGCCGGTGGCGAACATCATGGCGGTGATACCGAGGAGCTGTGTGCGTGCTTCGCGCCGCTCCTCCAGCGTGCCCCCATTAAGCGCCTGGTGGGTGTCGCGGAACAGGCGGAACAGCATGTTGATGGTGTAATTCTTGAAGGTGAGCACGGATCGCGCGGCGTCGCCGTGCATAAGCCTGGGACGCGACGTGTTCTGGTAGTCGAAGTGCGTCTTCCAGGTGAGCCGCGAAGCTGTGTTGATCGCTGGCACATGCGCTTCACCCTTGCTGCGCGCCATGCGGTACGCGGCGAGGAATGTAACCTCGCGGTTGAAGCGCTCGCCCTGGTGAAATCCCCAAGAGATGGCGTTCATCACTTTCTGGCGGCGGGCACTGTATTCGATGCCGGTTTCCCCGACGCCGGCCAGATCGTGCGCCTGGGACTTGTCGATCACGCCCGAGGTGTAGGCCGCCTGCATAGCCGACCGCTCATCGTCGTTCAGACGAGAGGACCGCTCGGCCTTACCCTTCCCCATGGCGAAGTCCCGGCTCGCGCGCGTGATTTCCACGCTGGCCTTGGCGATGCCCTGCGCGCCGCCGTGATAGCCGGCCAGGATGGGAACGCCGATAATGACTGTTTGCGTCAGGTTCACCAGCGCGGATGCGGGGCTCAGGGCGAGGTGATAGACGAACGCCGCAGTGGAGATGGCCTGCGCCCAGGCGCTCCCCTCCGGGTTCATGATGTATTTGTCGCGCTTCTCCATCTCGTTCACGACGAAGCCGGCACGCCTCGGGTCCGGCGCATTCTTGGTCTGTTCTCGCGCATCGTTGATGTGCTCGGAAAGGTCCATGCCGTACTTGGTGCGTGCGATCTGGTGCGCGCCGTGGAAGAGATTGCTGGCGAAGGCGCGCAGAGCATCGGCCTGGAAGCCGGCGCGTCCGAGACGGTGGATGCGATTCTTGCGTACAGAATAGTCCGGCAGGCTTTCCAGATAGCGCTGCCAAACCTGATCTTTCAGCGCATCCGAGGCGCCGGCACCGGACAGAATTTCCTCCACGTCGGCCACAAAGTTGGGGTCCACTTGTCGGCGCAAGCTGGCAGGTTCCGCCAGGACGCCAACCTCGACCGAGACATCAGGATCGCGGCGCATCTCGTTGACGAACGCCCGCTGCTTTGCCGGCCCCTCGAAGCGCGAGAAGCTCACTACCTTGCCGGTTTTATCGCGCACGGTGACGAAGAACTCTCCAAAGCGCGACAGGGGAAAGTAGGGGCCGGTGAGCCTGTTGCTCTCGAACTGTGCGCGCATCTTAGATAGCCGCCAGCGGGCGTTCCAAGTTGTCTTGGTCCGTACCGTCTTGAGCTTCTGATTTGCGGCCTTGATCGCCTCATCGCGTTCGGGGCCGACGAGGCCCTCGTCCGTGATGCGCTGCATCTCCGCACGATGCTCCCGCTCGGCACGACGCACCGCAATCTTGAGGGCCTTATCCATGTTTTCGAGAATGACCTTCTCGAAGTCATCGGCCATCTCGGAATAGGTGTCGCGGACCTTTCCGTAGAGCGCCTTCCCGTCCGGAGAAAGGGCATCGAACTTGGCCTTGATTTCTTTGTAGGAAACGCGCCGGTCCTTGTCGTCTGCCGCCTTGCGCATGGCGGTGGAATAGGCAGCGCTTTCGGTGTCGCCATAGCGCAGGACCGTTGCCTCCTCGGCCCCGAAGGTGGGCTTGAAGGGTTCGCTCGGGTCGTTCTGCGTCAGCGTGCTGTCGTGCATGATCTCCATCAGCCGGGAGTTTTCATCTCGGTTGTGCGAGCGATATTTCAGCCACGCATCCGAGGTCTCAGCAACCTTGGCGTGCCACTCGTTGCGGAGCGTGTCCATGGCCTGCTTGGTCCGGAGATATTCTCGTGCAGCCGGCATGCCCTTGGCCAACTCCTCCAGCATGGGCCGCAGCGGGACAGTGGCAAGGAGCGCCGGCATGGCGGCCGTGAGGGTGTCGCTGAGCTTATTGCTGAGCCATGCATCTTTCTGCTCGGGCGTCGTTTTGATTGCGTCAGCCAGGGAATAGCGCGACCCCTTGGCCTCATCCTCGCCAGGGGGTATAGTGCTTTCACCACTTTGGCCCGAGACCGCGCTAGGGGGGCTGGAAACAGCCTGGTTGGACTGCGCCCTTCCCCAGAGTGGTGTTTTATTTTTGAAAAAGTCCTCGCGTCGCGCTCCGCCTGTTACCACTGTATAGGATGAGCCGTCTGGTGTCGGGTTTATCTCCACAACCAAGCCCCAGTGTTTTACGGGCACAGTCTTGACCAGAAACAACCGACGCCCGCCGGCACTGTAAATAGTGTCATAGCTGTTCGCGACATCAGCTACGAACTCGCGCGCATCCGCGTATGTGCTCGTGATCTCGTCCCCCTTCATCTCGATATGACGAAGGCCGAAATCCTTATTCCCCGCCTTCACCCGGATCGGGCCCGCCTCTCGCCGGATCACGCGCGCCACTTCAGCATCAATCTGGCCAAAGTCGAGAGTGCCATCGGGCGCCGGGATGAAGTCGTTCGGTTCGAAGTCTTTCAGGGAGAATGATTTTGTTTGCCCCCGCCGCGTGGGCTTCTGGGTGCCCCGAAGCGCGGAAGGCGCGCGGAGGACGGCGCGTGCCAAGGCATGGAGTTGAGCCGGCGTCACCTCGCCAATCTGGAGCCCGAGTGTGCGGACCGCCCAGTCCTTCACCGTGCCGATGATGCCGTCGACAGCTTCTCGCAGTCCCGCTGGCGCAGCATCCCGATGCTCGATGGCATAGGCTGCCAGCTCTTCTGCTCGTAGATTTGCCGGGACGTTCGCTGCGTCTACCCGCTTAAGCGCATCCTGCCAGAAGCTCTCGGCAGTGCCCTTCGCCATTTGGAGCCGGCGCTGTTCCGCGGCGGCCAAGCTCGTGCGCACACGCTGCATCAGCTTGGCGTAGCGCTGTGCGCCCAGCATATTCTGAGCCCCAGCATGGAAGAGTTCGTGCAACAGCACTCCCTGAGCATTCGCAGGCGTCAGGTTCGTGGCGACCAAGTGAACCTTGCCGCCATGGGATGTCATCGCCTGCACGCGGCCATCAGGGTGATCAGAACCAGGCAGAGACCCCTGATCCTCGTGGATCACAACCCGACCGGCATCCAACATTTTTCCGATCTGGATACCATACGCACCAGACCGCAGATGATCTTGAGCGTCCGACACCGACTTGAAGGCAGCAGAAGAAGAGCCTACATTATGTGTTGCCGGCCCCGGCCCATAACGGTGGAGCGAGGGTTCCGCGTCTGCGGTACCATCCCCAGGTGACCAGCCGGGGCCGGTCTCTTCAAAAATGGCATGATCATAGTATCGCTTCCCGTCCGCATGCTCGCGGACAAAGATACGAACGGAGGCCGCCTTGCCATTAATTTGCGCTCTGGCTGCATACTCATGCAGCCCGGAGATGTTGAAACGATCACGATTGTCGCCTTCAATTCGCGACTTCAGGGACGATGCGATCAGTCGATCCATTTGAAGCATAGCCGCGAGCGCAGGCATATTCGCTCGCTCCGTTCCATGCTTGATCCCTTGCCAACTGATCAGCACCTCGTCGCCGTCAAGTGTGGTCACAACCTTCCCATCCAACCGCTCGCGAGCGAGCACGCGCACCTTCTGGCGCGCCTGCCCCCTACTCTCAATGCCCGCAATTTCGTCGGTGGGGACATCCACCACAGGGAGGTTTGAGAGCGAATATTTTGCAGCCGGCATTTCGGCCTCGCCCCCCTCCTTCGGTTCGGCTTTCTTCTTCGGCTTGAGCTTCTCGATCACCGCGTCGTGGTCGGCCTTCGCCTTGGCAAGATCGGCCTCCTTGGGCCAGTCCCGAAGCTGCTCCTCGATCTTGGGGACTGACGCGGTGTTGGAAACCACCTCCCGCTCCAGCCGGGCGGCATCATCGGCAAGATCGCGTACGGCGTTGGCGACGCGCTGCGCAACGCCCTGCGGATCGGCGGCAGTGTTGAATGCGTTCGTCTCATATTCGCCCTTGGCCGCGAGCGTGACGACGAAGCGGTCCTTGCCCAGGCGGTCCAAGGTGAGCTTGAACCCGCCATAGGAGCCCAGCGTGGCACTCTCGCCATAGGTAGCATCGAGCATCGCCGCAGCCGACAGGATGGCCGCCCCAGCCTCCCTGCGCTTGTCATAGGTCTCGCCGTCCACGGTCATTGCGAATTCCGCAGGCAACTCGATCTTGGCGTCGGCCTCCATCTCGGCGATGCGGCGGGTACCAGTCTCGATCCGGCGCTTGAGGCTGCGCACACTGTCGCGCAGGCGGAACTGCTCGCTGTCGTGGCCGTAGCGCTCGGTCCCCAGGCGCTTGATGCGCTGGCGGAGCGTCATTTCCTCAAGGATGAGCGGGTTGCCGGACGATGCGGCCTTCATCTCCGCTGCGTTCGAGGCTTCTCCGCCGACGTCCTCGATCTCGCGATCACCGTTGCCCTTGCGAACCTGCTCGATGAAGTTCGCCTTGCCCTCAATGGTCTGCCACATGCGGCTGTCGAGGGTCTGCTTGGTCGCGTAGCGGTTGATCTCGACCTCGAACCCGTCAGGGTCGCGGTCATAGAGTTGATTTCCCTGCCGGATAATCCGGCCTTCGCGCTGCTCCAGATCGGAGGGACGCCAAGGCGCGTCGAGGTGATGCAGCCCGACAAGGCGGTCCTGCACGTTCATGCCAGCGCCCATCTTCGCGGTGCTGCCAAACAGGACGCGGACCCGGCCGGAGCGGACCTTCCCGAACAGCTCCTCTTTCTGGATGTCCGTGTTCGCGTCATGGATGAACGCGATCTCCTCCGGCGCAATGCCCCGGTCGATCAGCTTCTGGCGCAGATCGTCATAGACCGAGAACTTGCTTTCCAGGGCGGAGAGTTCATCAGGGCTGAGCTTATCGAGGGCTTCCTGTGCGGTTTCGTCGCCCGCCTCAGCCTTCTTTATCAGGTCGCGAATGCGCTCCGCCTCCCGGCCCCTGGACGCCTTTGGGGTGGACAGGTCGATGAACACGAGTTGCGTCCCGCGATCCGCCTCCCAGGCGCGGTGAAGGCGCAGGATGCTGTCGGCCGCCACATTGACCTTGCTGCCCGGATGGTCGGAATAGCCGGGATCGACCAGCCGCATGTCGAGCGCCGCTTTGCGGGCGTCCGACATGATCTTGAGCATGTTGTCGTCGCCCTTCTCGGCCCGCTTCGGCAAATGCTCGGCGCGCCAGATCAGCGACCCCATCGGGTACTGGTCGGTGTCGTTCCCATCCTTGTCCTTGGTGGGCACGCCGATATAGGCGGCCTGATCCGGGCTGCGCTCGACGACGATGTTTTCCGGCTTCCCGCCCTTCACCTTCGGCACGGGCAGTTTCTTGCCTTGCGCCGCCAGCATGCGGTTGATGTCGTCGCGGTTCACCACGTCGGCGAAGCTGGAATAGCGCTGCATCAGCTCCGGCATGTTCACGAACTTCGCGAACCGGCTGTTCATCTTGTACTGGCCAGAGGGCGAGAGTTCCCAATCGGTGACCACCTCGCCGAACATCCGCGCCCAGGCATCGAAATGGCTGAGACCCTGCGCTTCGAGCGTCTGATGGTCGAGATACCGCTGGACCGTGAACATCTCCGCCATGGTGTTGCTGATCGGCGTTCCGGTGGCGTCTACGAGGTTTCGGCCGCCCGTCGCCTTGAGCACCTGGCGCTTTTTCAGGAGCATGTCGGAAGCCTTCTGGCTCCCCGATTGGTTGCCCAGGCCGGCAACGCGCTGCATGGCGGTGCTGAATTCAAGGTTCTTGAACTCGTGCTGCTCATCCGTGAAGAGGGCGTCCACGCCAAGCTCGCCCCAATAAAGGCTGTCATCCTTGTTCTGCGCGTCGAGCAGCCGCTTCATCTTCTCACGGCGGAGAGTGATCGCGTTCTGGATGTGCTTGACGTTCCGGCCGTCCTTGCCCTCGGCCTCGCGCATCAGCTCCTGGGACTTCTGAAGATCAGCGATCTGTTCCTCAATGAACGCGGCCTGCTCGGATGGCTCCACTTCGACCTTGCCGAAGCTGGAATGCGCCACGATCACGGCATCCCAATCGCCGGTCGCGATGCGGGCGAACAGGCGCTTGCGGTTCTCCTTCTCGAAGTCCCGTTTGGTGGTGGCGAGCACCTTGGCGCCCGGATAGAGCTTCACAAAGTCCGCCGCCCACTGGCCCACAAGATGGTTCGGCACCGCGAACATGGGCTTCTTTGCGAGCCCCATCCGCCGCAGCTCCATCGCCGCCGCAACCATCGTGAAGGTCTTGCCGGCGCCGACGACGTGATCGAGCAAGGTCGTGCCGCTCTGAACGATGCGCCACACCGCGTTGGCCTGATGGGGCCGAAGCTGGATGATGTCGTCGCCGACCTTGCCGGGGAACGCCAGATGCGAGCCATCGAACGCGCGCTGCACGTCGGTGTTGAACATATCGTTGTAGAGCCGCCCGAGGCTCTCGCGCCGCCCGTCGTCGGACCAAATCCAGCGGCGCCATTCATCCGAAACAGCACGCACCTTGTCGTTCGCAAGCTGCGTCTGCTCCTCATTCACCTTGGTCGTGTCCCGATCAACCCGGTCGCGGACAGTGATGGTCCGCTGATTGGAGGCGGCTTCCAGAACCTCGGCGATGCTGACGCGCCCGGTCGCCCACTGCGCCGAATTCTCGGGCTTCCCGCTCGCCCTCACAACCCAACGCGCGTTCGAGGGGTTGTAGATCACATCGGGCTTCTCATCCCCGCTGATGTGCGAGGCGAAGGAGGTCATCACCTCGCGCGGAACCCAATGCGCCCCCGGCTTCACGTTGATGTCGATGGCGGCCACGTCGGCGGGCTGGATCGCTTCCAGGGCCTCGACGTTGCGCCGGTAGGCCGCGTCCTTATTGGTAGCCGCCTGGGCTTCCGCCAGCTTGCGCTTGACGTTGCCCGACAGATATTCCGAACGGGTCAGCCAGCCGCGCTGCGGGTCCTGATAGACCAGATCGTCAAGCTCCCTCACGATGGCATCAGCGGGCTTGCCATAGAGCCGCTGCATCATATCGATGTCGACGCGGCCGGTTTCTGCCAGCGAGGACACCAGGGCGTCCTTCGCCGAAGAGGCGGAGGTGGGCGGCGAATAGGGGCGCTGGGTGCGCTTGGTGAAGACGGCCGCCTTCTTCGCGCTCGGCTTACGTGCCGCCTCGCCCGTGGTCTTCGCAACGGCAGGAGATATGCCCTTGTCGTACCCGTCTTCCAAGGCGGAAATCTGCGGCCAGGACGGATCGTCGCGAAACAGGCGCTTATTGGCGTCCTGATTGACCGGGCCATTCATCTTGACGAAGCCGTCGTAGGCCGCGTTCAGATGAGCGCGCGCGGCCTCGATCTGCGCATCCGAGGCGCTGGCATCAAGCTGCAGACGGCGCACGTCGGCAAAGGCATCGCGGATGTCGATCATGCCGGAAACGCGGTCGCGTGCCTTGTCGGACGGGAACGAGGCGGCTGTCGCCTGGGCCTCGCCAAGACTGTCCTCGCCGCGCACCATGATCGAGCCATCGTCGGCCCGGAACATCGAGCCCACGCGCACGTCCGCAGCGCGATGTGCCGGCGCGTCGTTCACCACAGCGACGGGCGTGCCGCGCGCGTCCATGATGCCTTCCGGCAAGCGGTGGATCGCCTCTTCCAGCAATTCGTCCGTGTCCTGATCTTCGCGAGCGATGAGCGCCGGATCGTCGGGGCGATACATGGTGCCGTGCGCGCCGAACTCGCCCAGCATCTGGTCTGGATTGCGCACGAAATATTCGTTGAGCGGGACCACCTTGCCATTGGCGTCGGTGTAGTCCTGCACCTCCATCCAGCTTTCGCCAGTCGCCTTCTCGCCATCGGCGCGTTTGCGCAGGATGACGATATCCGTGGTCACCTCGGTGCCGGCGTTGGCGAGGAAGGCGTTGTTCGGCAGGCGGATCGCGCCCAGAAGGTCGGCCCGATCCGAGATATACTGGCGCGCCGCATCCTTGGCGCCGTCCATCATACGGTTGGTGACCACCATGGCCAACACGCCGCCGGGGCGCAGGCCGTCGAGGCTCTTCGCGAAGAAGTAGTTATGGATCGAGAAGCCGGACAAATCCTTGCGGCGCCCGTCATAGAGCTTCTCGGCGCCGAACGGCGGGTTGCCGATGGCCAGATCGAAATGGCCATCGGGGATCGTATAGTCCTGAAAACCCATCGGCGCCGCGATCTTGGCAGCCGGGTACAGGTGCTTGGCGATGCCGCCCGTGATGTTGTCCAACTCGACGCCGTGAAGGGCGGAGCCGCTGCGCATTTCGGGGGGCATGAGGGCAAAGAAATTGCCAACACCAACGGACGGCTCCAGAACGCGGCCGTTCTTGAACCCGAGGTGACGCATGGCGCCCCACATGGCCCGCACGATCTCGGGCGAGGTGTAATGCGCGTTGCGGGTGGATGCCTCAGCGGCGCGATATTCCTCGGGCGTGAGGAGCGCCTTCATCTCGGCCGCCTCCTTTTCCCAACCCTTCGTCACGGCGCCGCCGCTGCGGGAGAACGCCTGCGGGATGCCACCCCAGCCCACATAGCGAGCGAGGATCGCCTGTTCCTTCTGGGTCGCCGGGGCGCCCGATGCCTCAAGCTCCTTGAGCGTGCGGATGGCAGCAATGTTGTTGTTGAACTTGGCCTTCTGTCCGCGCGCCGGGGCTTCTTCGGCGGGGAGCGTGAAGTCGCTTCCGCGATCCTGAGCAGCCTGCCCAGAGGCGGGCTCTACTCGTCCTCGTTCCCCTCCTGAAGCAGCTTGCTCTTCAGGCGCGTCAGTTCGTTGAACGCGCGCGCCGCCTCGCTCGCCACCGGCTCGTCCTTCGGGTTCTCCTCGGGCGGGAACAGGTACCGCTCCCGCGTCATCTCCCACGCCTCGCTGTTGGACATCCCGCTGTCTTCCAGAGCGCTCATTTCCCGATGCGTCCGCTCGGCCGCTTCGGTCAGCGCTTCCTTCAGCTTTCCGGTCTGCTGAAGCTCCTTGAACCGGGTCGGCTGGAACTCCTTCCAGTGCTCCCGCGCCTGACTGATCCAGTTCTCCAGGTTCATTGCCTTCGCTCCCAACCACATCAATGTCGGCGGCCTCGACCTCAGCGGCCGTGCTCATGCCGTCGAACCGCGTGGCACGCGGGTCGTATTTCACTCCCATGTACCACGACTTCAGGTACGGCTTCACCTCCTCGCCCAGGTCGGCAATCATCGCCTTGGCATAGGCCGCAAAGGTGCGCGCGCCCTTCTCGATGTGATAACCGGCCAGTGTGATGCCGGCCTGCATGATCTCGGGATCGATGCCGGAATTGAGCTGGCTGCCACGCAGGCGGCTGCGAAGCAACTTGCGCGCTTTTTCCGCCGCGTCCTCGGTGAAGACGGTGTTGGCGGAAACGGCAGGGGCTTCTGGTTTCTCGACCGCTAGTTCCTCGACAGTCTTGTATTCGTCGCGGCGCTCCCCGACGCTGATCCCCATGCCTTCACGGCCAGGATGCAGGCGAACGCTTTCGGTCCGTCGAATTCCATCGGCGTAAATGGAGCGCACGCCGCGCGCATCTTCGAAAACGTTCTCGCCTGCAATGTTTTTCCCAACAAGTTTTCGCTCGGGAGTGCGCGACGACGACGGGGCATCAGACTTCTTCGCCGGAACGGCCCCGGCGCGCACGGTGAATGCGCTATCCTTGCCGGGCGCGTCGGCCCGACCACGCCACTCCGACATCTCGGGATGGCGCTCCACCTGATAGCCGCGCTTCTCCAGGCGCTCGTAGATGGCCTTGGCCTCGGAGGTGAGGTTTGCATCCGACTTGAGGGGAAGGCCGTTTTCGGCCGCCCAATCGGCAAGCTTGGCATAGGCGTCGGTCACCAAGCCCTTGCCGCGCGCTTCGGGGAGCAAGCCAGCGTCGTAGACGCGCACGCCATCTGGGGTGCGCGAGAAGCTGACGCCACCCGCCTCCTCACCATTGCCGTCGCGCAGAACCAGACGATGGTCGCCGCGTCCGCTTTCGTTCGGGACAACCTCCGCAGCCAAATCGTTCAGGTTCAGCCGCCCCTTTTTGCGAGACGATGGATCGGCGTCAAAGGCGCTGCGAGACGCGTCGGTCTTATCTCGGATGGCAGCGATGGACCGATCAACCTCGCGGTCAACGCCCTCGACGGCGGCCATAGCCTTTGATCCGAGACGATGCCGGGATGCCTGCCCATCTCGCCATTCGGATACGATCTCATGGCCGTGCTTGGCGAAGACGGAACCTGCGGAGCCGACTCCGAACGTTGAGCTTCCAGCGAGTAACCCACCCTTGGCGCCCGGCGCCGCGTCCTCTTCTGCGGACATGCGGTATTCACTCCGCAGGCGGCGAACGTCCTCTGCCGTCAGGTCGCGGCCCACCACCTTTGCGGCGGTCTCGTCGTCATAGCCGGCTGCGACAACGGCAGAGAGCTTCCGAATGTCCCGGCTGGCCAGCTTGGCTTCGGCGGTGCGGGTTTCGGCGCTGGAGGCCAGGAGGGCCTGTTCCTCAGCGTCGATAGGTTCGCGCTGATCGTCGGAAAGAGCGCGGGGCGGACGGGCACGCGCCTCCTCAAATGCGCTCGTGTCGGCCATGAGGCCACGCTGCTGCGCTGCCGGCTTGCTGGTCTTGGCGGGGTCGCGCACCCAGGACTTGAACTCGCCCATCGTCATCTGAGTGACGGCGCCGAGACCCTTCCAACCCTTGGTGTAATTAGCGCGATACGCGCGCTCCGCCTGCCGCTGGCTGGAATAACCGAGCATCACCTTGTGCTCGTCGAACGACCCATCGGCGGCGTGCTGATCGATCACGAACACGGGCGCGTCGTCGGCGATCTCCTTCGTGCCGGGCAGCACGAACGCACCGACGTGATCCTTGTCCTTGCCGATGGTGCCCCGGATGTAGCCGTAGTGATGCTTCATCTCCTGCGACCAGGGCTTGCCGCTGGCATCAACGCCCTTGCGCTCGGAGCCCTGGGGGTTCTCGACCGAGATATCGAGCCCGCCGAGCGAGATGCGGCCGACCTTGTAGTTGCCGGCCTCCTTCTGCGCCTGGGTCGGATCGGGAAGGTCGTTGTGCGGCGAGGTGGCGGCTTCGTGGGCCTGCGTGTCGGTGGCGCTCAGTGCCGGCTGTTCGTCGGCGGCGCCGACGTCAGCACCTTCCTTCGGCTTGAGAGCCACCAGGGCCTCATCCACCTTGGACTTCTCGGCCGTGAGCTTCTTGCTCCAGCCGCCATTCACCTTCGCCTGATTGGCGAGATAGCTCTGCCGCTGCTTCAACTGGCCAGCGGTCATGCTGGCATAGTCGCGCTTCGGCTCTACCGTGGCGGGGATGGCGTATTCGGGAGCAGGCGCCTGCTGCTCCTGCGCGGCTCTCAGGGCGGGATCTGGTACGCCCTCCACAACGGGCTCGATTTCCGTAGGCTGTTCGGGGGGTACAGCTTCGGCGGGATCCGGTGCGGAGGGCGTCTCGGGGGGCGCGGCTGCCTGCGCTTCGGCAGGCGCGCCCGATTGGGCGATGGTGACGACGCCGGAACTGAGTTCCTCGGGCGTGATGATGTAACGATTTCCCTGCTCGTCGCGCAATACAGTGCCGGTTTCGTTCTGCGCTTCAACGACGGCAGAGAATGGCTCGATGCCGTCGCTCACCACCGTGACCCGAGGACCGTCAGCCGGCGCAACAGGCGCGCGTTCCAGCGCGCGGGAGAGCGGCCCAGCAGGCGACAGGGGCGCGACCGCCTCCTGGGCAAGTTGGGGCGCCGTCTGGGCGGGCTCGGAAACCGTGGCGTCCGCGTCTGGCGTAACCTGGGCTTCGGGAGCACCAGCGTGCTCAACGCGATGTGACAGGGCGCCGCCAGCCGCGCCGGGCGCTGCGCCACCAAGAGCCCCCAACAGGAAGTCCGCAAAGGTGCCATCGGTGAGTGAGCGCTGGGTACCGGCGCCCGTGTTGATGCCCTGGTTTGTCTCGACGGTCTCGGCCGTTTCCTGCGAACCCTCTTCCAAAGCGCCGAGCGCCGCGCGTCCGCCGATCCGGGCGGCAATGGACCGGCTGGAGATGATGTGTTCAGCGGGATTGATGATCTTGCTGGTGGCTGCCCCGCCCAAGGCGGACACGGGCGTGGTGAACAAGAACGCGAACCGCTCCGCCGCCGACCGCGTCAGCCGCACGGCTTGATCGTGGCTTTTCCCCGCCGCGCGCAGCTCGCGATAATAGGCGGACTGCTGTTCGATCAGCGGCGGGCTACCGGGGCCATCTGAGGGCGTGTTCGCCAACTCGTTGATGGCGTCGCGAGCGGTTTCGATGGCGCCGCCACCGCCTTGCAGTCCGCCCGTCACCGCGCCGGCAATCGTCCCTGCGGTGCCACCACCCGTCGCGACGGTTGATGCGATGATGGGCACCATGCCGCCGAAGATATCGAGCCCGAGGGCCATGTATCCGCGCAGGCTCGGGTTTTTGCCCAACGTCCAAGTGGACGGCTTGAGAAGGTCGCCATCGGGCGTGGAATTCTTGATGGCATCCTTGGTGTAAGCCGACACCTTGTCCTGCCCGGACTTTCCGATGTCAGCCACCGCGTCGGCGGCAGGATCAAGCAGGTTCCCAGCGTGATAGTCGGTGCCGAAGACGCGGTTGATGATCGGTCCGGTAACGTTCTCCGCGAAAATCTGCGGGAGCGCGCCGGCACCGCGCACCAGGGTGCCAATGCCCTTGTAGGCGCCGCCGGTCGTCTGGAGCGTCATATCCCGCAGGCTGCCCCACACGCCCGGCCCTTCATCAGGACCCGGCTCAGCGGGTTTCGTCGGCTCCGGCGCCTGGACGGGCTTGGGGGCGGTCTGATCGGCGTAGATGGTCTGCCCGATCTGCGCCGCGCGCCCCAGCAATTCGGGCGGAACGACATCTTCGATCTTTGCCCCGCTGTCGAGCGCCTGGCGAAGCTTCCGCGCGGCACCATCGATGCGCAGCATGGGCGCACTAGGTCCGTCAGATGCCGCTTCCGATGTGGCCATCAGAACATTGACGGGCACCTGATATCGAATTGCCGCCTGCTCGTAGGCGCTCTTCATCACATCCGAGGATGCGGCTGGAGCGGTAGGGGGGGCGAAGCTCGAATACGCTGGCAGGCCACGTGGCGCGGCCGACGCCTCTTCCTGATCCAGAACCAGTTGAGCGGGTGATTTCTGGAAAACGTTGTCGACCACGGCGAGCACCCCAATAAAAGGTGCTCAGACTGTAAATGATCGAAGGTTGCGAGGAGGTAAAACGCAGACCGGTTATTTTTACTGATTTGGCATCCACATCGGGATAGAGCGTCCCGCCGGCGGAGATGCCTGTAATGCACCGGCCATAGGGGCGCTGATCTGTGGGCTATTCTGAGATGTTCCCTGCAATCCTGCCTGAGCGGCTTTATCTTGCTCGCGTAAATATGCCATGGCTCGAGCAGCCTTTTCGTCGTCGGGGAGGCGTGCATAGGCGAGATCATTCGCCCCAAGCGTGCCCATGGCTGCATTCAGCCGCTTCACAAGGGCGTCGTATGCCTGCGGCCCCTGATGCTTGGCGGCCTCCACCGCCTGCCCCAGCAGGGCCTTATTCGTGTCGGTTTCAAGCTTGTATCTCTGGGCGCGCTTCTCCTTGGCAATCTCCGCGCGCTGCTTATCGGCGTCCTCGATATATTTGGCGCCATATTTGAACGTGTTCTCCGGGGACAGGAAGTTGAGGCCGAAGCGATAGATATCTTCCATGCCGCTGAAGGTCTGCGTCGATGCCTCCCCGGTCTTCTGGTTCTTGAAAGTCAGTTCGAAGCCGGTGACATTTCCATCCTTGTCGGTGAGCTTCTTCGACCCCTCAATTTTGGTGAGGTCGTCGAAGTAGTCGTCCGAATTATAGGCGTCGGTCATGTGCTTGGCGAAGGCGTCAACGTCTCCATGCGATGCCGCACGGGCGGCTCTTGCCCAACTCTCCATCCCCCGCTTCACCTTATCGTTCTCGATCCACTCGCCAAAAGCCTTGGCCTTCTCAGGCTGCCCGGCGCGGATATAGGATTCCTGGATGCGTGGGACGCCCTTCTGGACGAAGTAATCCATGAATGGCTTTACCGTCCCGTCGGCCTGCTGCTTTGCTTGGGTCTCATCGGTAAAGGTCTTCTCGCCCACCTTCCAGGCAGGCAGCCCCTTTCCGTCAAGGGTTGGCCCCTGGGCTTCGATGGGCTGGACCGCGGCAGCCAGATCCGTTCTGCGGGCGGCATCGGCCTCGTCTGCGCTGGCCTTGTAGGCATCATCAACGAGAGCGGATTTGCCCCACTCCTTGCGCTGCCGGTCGCGTTGTTCGCCGACGAACTGGCGATCTTCCAGATTCAGCTTCCGCGCCTCATCCTGCCTCTGGACTTGACGCTGCCTGGCAAAAAGAAAGTCTTCACGATCCTGAGCGTCCTTCTGCCGCTGGTACGCGCGATCATCCATGCCCTGCCGGATGCGCACGCCGCCGGAGAAGCCATCCATGAACGACCCGATCCCCATTCCCATGCCAGCCATTTTAGGTTCCCTTCGCGTTCATAAGCTGCTGGAGAAGACCCCAGCGTTGCGGCTCCAGGGAGCCTGTTTCCTGCGTCATGGGTGGCAAGCCGCGCGGCTGAGCCGCCTGAGCCTGCGCAGGCGCGGTGACTGGCTGCTGTCCGAGTAGGGCCAACGCGTCATTGCGCTCACGGCCGAAACGGCTGGCCACGCTGGCCTTGATATTCTGGTTCGACGACTTGAAATAAATATTGGTCTTGGATCGCTCGTCGTAGAGACGGTTGATGATATCGGCGTCGGAAAGAGCGCTCGGGTCGGTTCCGGACAGGGCATTGCGCCACAGATTGGCCGACCCGCCGGGGCCGTGTTGAATTGCAGTGCTGAAGAGCACTTCCTGAAGGGCCGGGGATCGCTGCGACACGTCGAGACCGGTGCGCTCAGCGACGCGGCGAGCTGCCGGCGCAAAGAGCGTGGAGCGAGCGTTCTCCGCCTCAGCTTGCTGGAAGCCTGGACGATCAGCTACTTCCTTCCACGCGGAGCGGAAGGAACGCGAACCGGACCTTGCGGCTGCAAACCCTCCTGCGCCCTCAAGCTTCGAATAGGCTTCCGGGTCCGAGCCCTTGAGCGTGGACAGGAAGTTGCGCATGGAGCTGCCGTCTGCGGTCTTCCCGCCGCCGACGAACTGATATTTCCCGTACGACCAGCCGCCCGTGTCGTCATAGGAAACGCTGGTTGATTTTCCGCCGCTCTCGTATTTGGCCGAGAGCGATCCAAAGCCACCTCCGGGCGCTTCATTGACGATGCCATACGCCTCATTGGGGTCCATGCGCCCCGACTTGCCGCCGCTGGGCTTCGACCCGCCTAAGTTCGTATCGTCGGGCTTGTACGCGGGGAGCGATTTTTCCTTCGCATCACCCACGGACCCGCTGCCCACGGCGGGGCTGTCCCGCCGCATGCTGTTGTTCATGGAGCCGTAGCCATCCATGAAGGCTCCGAGGGCAGACCCGATGCTCATTACGCCGCCTCCTGCATGACGCCACGGCTGCGCGGCTTTTGCGTCTTCGGGTTGAACGCACCGATGCTCTTCGTTAGCTTCTCGACCTTGGCGTCCAGCTCTTTGACCGCTCCCATGGTGACGCCGATGGCGTCGATGATCGGAATGCTCTTTCCGTCGCCCTTGCCGGTCTCTCGTTGGAAGTCCTGGGCATAGGTGCCGATATGGCGTCCACCATCACCCTCGCCCGGCTTATAGCTCCATTCCTCAACGGGGAGCCCCTTCACGGCGTCCAGGGCGCCCTTGGCCGGCACCTTGTCCTCCTTCGCGTTCTCGTCGGACGGCATAAACAGGCCCGCGATACCGCCAATGCCCTTCATCAGTCCGCCCATCTCGGCAGAACTTGCATCCTGCTGCGCCTTCCAGGCATCGATCTCTTTGCCATACCGCGTGTTGAGGATGTTGGCTTGCTGCCCGTAGCTTGCTATGGCGGTCTGATATCCGCTCTTCAGCAAGTCGTTGCTGCCCATCCAGGCATTGTTCGTCGCCACGTTGTTGCCGACCACGGAGTTCCCGGTCTGGGTGCCCAGCCCAAGGGCCTGCGTCGCCTGGGACGGCAGGCCCTTGCCCATATTGATCGCGTCGCTCTGGAGAGCCACGGCCTGATTTCGCAGGGTGGTGCGCGCAGTGTTCTGCGCCCCGGCCGATGCCAAAGCGGTCGCGGTGTCGCCAGCCTGCACAACGCCGGCAAATCGGCCAGACGCGGGATTGACGCCCATGCCGGTCATCTGCCGTTCGCGTGCCTGCTGCGCCGTCTGAGCGGCGCCAAGAACGTCGGCCTTGGCCTCGCCCGCTGCCTCGGCCTGTTTCTCCGGGCTCGCCCAATTCTGTGCCGTGTCGATGAACTTATCTTCCATGGGCTGGAAGACGGTCTTGTAGCGGCTCCGGTCCTCGGACGCCCACGTGTTGGCATTCTCCATGCCGGCGAGCTGGGTCTTCGTCACCTGGGAGGTGAGGTCGTCGAGCTTCGCCTGCCGCTCGTTGGCAACGCCGAACTGCTCCTTGGCCACACCCAGCCACTCTTCGCCAGTCTGGGCAGATTTCAAAGCCGCAATCCCGATATTCGGATCAGGCTTCGGCGCGCTTCCACCACCGCCACCCATAGCTCAACCCTCCACCCGCGGCAGCCAGGGGCACCGCTCTTTGAACATGACAAGCACGGCAAGATCGTCGTCGGGCAACGCCCGCTCCATGCGACCTTCGGGCACGAAACCAAGTTTGATCGCAAGGATCAGGGACGGCTTGTTGGAGGCGGCGATGGGCGCGGTGATGCGCTGGCACTCCGACTGCACGAAAGGAAAGGCGAAGACCGCTGCGAGCACATCACGGGTCGCCCAGGCGCGGCTTCCGTCTGACGCGATGTGACCCTGGCACGCGGCTCCGCTGAAGCTATTGAAGAGCGCGGCAGCCAGCAGACGGCCGTCACGCTCCAAGCCAATGGAGACCGTATCCTGCGGCCAATATTCGCCCTGGCCGATGTGTTCGGACGCCCATGCGATAACCCGCGCATCGTCGTTGTAAACGAGATGACGCGCGCCGGAGACCGGCACTCGCACGACGAGTGGCTGCTTTTTACGGCTCATGGCTCAAAATACCGCAGTAAAGTCCGAGGCACAACATTTTGTGTCATTGACGCATACGTCAATACGATATCAGGTGTCACGCTGTCGGGACGGCATCGAAATAGGTGGCGGTCGATCCGCCGTGGCGGACCACCTCGACATAGAGGTTCCCGGTCTGGAAGCCGTAGGCCGCGATCTGCTGGGCCGCCGTAAAGACCCACGTCGTCACCGTCACGTCGATCTCGCTGATGATCTCGGCCGTGGCGACACTGCGGTTTCGCACGGTCCACACCGCGCCCGCGACCGCATCCCATGTGGCGGTGATGTCGCCCGTCGTGCCGTCCTTGGAAGCCGCTAGCCCGGTCGGTGCGCCATGTGCCGGCGTACTCTCCACCAGGGCAGCGAAGACGCCACCGGGCTGCGCCACCTTCACGCTGACATATCCTGCCAGGGCGCCATACGCCGCGATCTGGGCGGCCTCGGTGAAGGTCCACGTCGGGTCGCTCGCCGTCACCTCGGACAGCAGCGAGCTGTCGATGACACTGTAGTTCTGGACGGTCCATGTTGCGTCCACCACGTCGTCCCAGGCGATCAGGATATCGGCGTTCGCGGGATCGCGGATGGCGCTGAGACCCGTGGGCGCCGGAGCGCTGCCAATGGCCGTAACCAGGGTCGCGGCGGGGCCAAAAGCACCAGGCACTGCGATGGCCAGCTCGACGTTGACGAAACCGGCAGGCGCTCCATAGGCGGAGAGCTGATCGGCCGTCGTGAAGGTCCAGTTGGGATCGTTGATGTTCTCGACGTGCAGAAGGTCGCCCGTCTCCACCGAGATGTTCTTGATCCGCCACATGGTGGAAGGCGCATCGTCCCAGGTGATGGCGATGTCCGAACCCACGCCAGAATGCTCCGCTGCGAGCCCTGTGGGGGCCTCAAGCAGCGTCCAGGCGGGCGGGCTTCCGATGCGGTCGATATGGTGGGCGATTGCCTCGGAAAGCTCTGCTGCAGTCGCGTGGTAGACGGCGGACGTGTAGTGAATCCAGCCGGGGTTCCCGACTTCCGGCACATACCCGCTGATCGCCTCCGCTCCCGGCACCCACGAGCCGATCATGATGTTCGGGTCGGCGGCCGAGATGGAAATCTGAATGTCGCGCGCGGTCTTGTAGAAGGCGCCTGTGGGTTCAGCGGGATCGGGAGGATCGCCCCAATAAGCGCGCGCCAATGTCTGCCACCAGATCGGTAGATCGGGCATGTCCAATTCTGAGCGGATGTAGGCGAAGATGGCTTCCGTCGCTGCCCGATAGCGGGCTGGCGACGAAAAGCGCGGCACGGCAGCCGGGTCGAATGCCGAAACGTCGTTCTCACCCTGTGCCCAGATCATCTCGTTGATGGGAACGCCGAGCCCCCGGACGATCTCCAAGAACTCTTCCAGGCGCGGACCGGGCTCGCCCGCGTCCAAATCCCACCAGTAATTGACACCCGCGACCGGATCGTCATCGGCGTATTTGTCAGCGGCTGAGGAGCCCCAGCACGCTTGTACTGGAATGACTTCCACGGCACGCAGACCAGTCCGGGCGGCTACATCGCGCCGGAATGCCCCGGCCGATACGAGGTCGCGGCGGCCATCGGCGCCCGACAACGTGGTGTAATGGCCAAGGGCTTCCGACTGGCCAGCGAAGGCGATGGCGCGCTTCACGAAAGCAGCATTGTTCACCTGCACCGTGCCGACGATACCCGTCGTGCTCTCCTTGCCGTCCACGCGGATGCGCCACGACAGGAAGGTCGGCGGGAAACCGAAGTCCGGCGCGGAAAGCTCCACCGGATAATCGCACACCACGCGCCCGCCTTGGGTCAACGGATATGCGAGGCGGATAGTCCGCAGAACTGTGCCGGCCGTCGCGACCGACATGATCTCGATATCATAGACGTGCAGCCGGGCATCGACATTGGGCGCGAACGACAGCACCGCATCGCCCCAGGTGTTGGCCACCATCTTGAGGTCGCTCGGGAAGAACCATTCGACCGGATCGGGGCCAGGATCAGGGTCGGCCCCAGGCCCTGCCACGAGGTCGCCGAACGGGTATATCCAGCCGTCGCGCCACACCTGCGGGCGAGCCCAAACGCACGTCTCAGCCGCACCCCATTCAAATCCGTCGCCCGCCGCGCGGAAGATGCTTGGCCAGACGTAATCAGCAGTTTCGGGGAGGAGGTTGAAGCCCGCGAAATAGTGAATGCGCGACAGGGGATAGCCGAGCTTGTCCGTGCCAGCGGTCAGGGTGGAGTTGTGAAGCTCCCATTCCTTCGTCGCGATCCAGTCGTAATCTTCAAGCTGGAGAATGTCGAAGGCTGGGAACTTCCAATATTCGTGCGGGAAGTTGATCGCCGTGATGAGCGGCGAGCCTGGATTGAGCACCTGCGGCGTGAATACCAGCGCTAGCACTTGCACGCGAGGGTGGGCGGCCCGCGCGTGGTCGCGTAGCCATAGGGTACTCAAGCCGAGCTTACGGCCAAGAAACGCGAGGTAGTCGGCATGGATGCCGATGGGCTCCGTGGTGGTCTGGATGTACGGCGTCGGCACCGGGTTGCCGGTCTCAGTCGTATAGAGCGCCGTCGTCGTTGGGTCGTAGATGCACGGGCCGCTGTCGCTGAACGACCCATCCCACCACCAGGGTTCACCAATTTGGTAATAGGGGGCGGCGCCCACTGCCTCGACCGCGCTCAACACCCAATCCGCGACCACCCGCAGATAGTTCATGCCGTCCCCGTTGGTCGGGGCGATCAGCGTGGAGGGCGGTTCCCAGCCCGTGCGCGCGAGCACGCCGGCAAAGTCGCGCTGGCGCCACGCGGTCGGGCAGAAGCTGGCCAGGATTTCGTAGGACTGCGAGACGATGATCCTGTAGCCGCGTGCCGTGAGCCGGGCGAACAGATCCGCGAACCAGAGGCGCGAGGCTGGGCTGATGGGGTGGCTGTCATCCACCACCAAATGCCCCTCCTCATTGCTCCAGACGAGCGCATGGAGATGCGAGGCGCCGATATAGAGCACGTACCAGTCGCGGTAGCCGAGCCGCCAGATGCCGTCCACCAGGCGCTCGGGCGTGATGTTGTAGGCGTCGTCATAGCCGTCGCACATCCGCAGCTTGTGCGGCGGCACCTCGATATCGGCCACCTTGAGCGTCGAGAACGGCCCGCTGACCGAGATGTTGGTCAGCTCAATGGTGGCATCCACAGGGGTGATCGGCACTGGCGTCGCATTGTAGCCGGGTGCCGAGACGCCCAGGAACATCTCGGTGATGCGATGCCAGGGAATGACGGTGCGCTGTGCGCCGTCCGAGATGTTGTAGCCGCCGAGCACCGGGGCGCCAGCAAAGTCCAGGCGGATGTGCCCGGAATAGCCGTCGCCGCTCGTGGCATAGTTCGCCAGACGGACATAATATTGCACGCCCGCATCGTCGGTGACGGAGAGCACGAGTCCGGCAACATCGTTCAGGTTCGGCAACCCGCTCAAGGAATAGTCGAATTCGAGGACGCAGCCGCCATAGTTGTTCGATTGAAGGTACTTGCAGGACTTAGCGGACCAGCGGTCTGCACTCTCCCATTTCAGGCCCACGATATCGGCTTTGGTGCGAAGCTGGGCAGAAAGCCGCAGTCCATCCGGCCCGAGCGTCGTCACGGATGCTGAGGCGGTCAACGGGTGGTCGATGGTCCAGTAAGCCGGTTCGAAACGCCGAATCGTGCGCATCTGGTCTTCCGGCCGCCCATAGGCGGATAGCACGCCCCAATGGGGGACATATGAGATGCCGACGCCGGTCATAGCGTGTTGCCCGACATAAGCCAGAGAGCGGGTCCGTTGACGGGGCGCAGGAGCACAAACAACGTGGCGATGCCCCAGCGCGCCGCGATCCGCGAATGCCCCGGCACGAACGAGCGCAGCGTGGAAGAACTATCGAGCGGCGCGAATATCACTTCGCCTGCGCCCGCCCGCACAACGAGGATGGAGGAGGCGCGCTTGAAGTCTCCCGGCAGCGTCAAGGTCACGTCGTCATCGGAGGTGACACACAGGACGCAGCCTACGTCGGCCGACGTGAGCGCGCGCGAGACCACTACGTCAACGATCTTCACGGCCCCGAGCAGGCCTCCACCAGAACCCTCAAGCGCCGTCTGAATGGCAGCATCCAGATCCTTGCGGCGCACAGCGGCGTCGCCTGGGTTCTTGGCGCGCTCGCCCAGAAGGACTGCAAGCCGTTCATCGTAGATGCCGTTCGCCATGTCAGGATGCTCCCAACTCGTCCATGCTGGACGCGATGCGCACCTGGGCGATTTCAGCGGTGCCGGTGATCTCGACTTCCAGCACCTCGGCCCGGTAGCCGGCTGGCAGGCGCTCGATCACGTTGAGCCCGGTCTTGGTGGCGACCAACTCACCATCGGCGTACAGCCGAACGGCTACGGTCTCGGCTTGCGGGATCACTTCCAGGCTGTCGCCATCGAGAGCGTAGGTGTTGAAAGACGATCCGTTAAGTTCACCACCGAGCGGGAACGGCATCTTGGCCGCGTTCCGGTCGATAGTCGCCTGCCGGTCGGCAGCTTCGGCGCGCATTTGCGCCCGCGTCTTCACGGACACGGTATCGACCTTGATGCAGGAAAAGCTCTCCTGGAGCGGCGGCAGGACGAATTGCTTGCTGCGCCACGTCATCACATCGCGCTGCTGACCCACCGCGTCCAACTCGTTCACATCAACATCGTCGAGGGCGTAGAGCGTGCTGGTGGGGACGTCGTAATGCACGGCATCGGCGGTCGCCGCCCAACGCAGAAGGAACGGAGTGGAGCCGGAGAGGTCGAACAGGAATGAGCCGCGCCGGGGCGTGCCGTTGTCCACGTATTCGTAGGAGGCGAAATAGCGCCCGCTGATCTGGCCCGCGACGAAGGTCTGCGGGTTGAACTTGAGCCAATCGTTGCGGGCGAGGAGCGCGCTGCTGACCACACTCGCACCGGCAGAGGACACGGAGGCCAGACCATCCTGCGTCGGATAGGCGACGGCGTAACCCAAGTCCACGATGCCCCTCGCGTTGATGCAGGGAAGGTTGAGTTCGGTTTTTTCGCTCGCCATATTCTCGGGCGCCGTGCCGCTGACGATGTAGGGATTGCCGGTGGTCATCACGGCGATGGACGTGCCGAATGCGCCAAGGCCCACAATGGGATAATCCAGCGTCAGGACGTATTTCTCGGGCCAAGCATGGGGATACCAGGGCTCGCAGAAATAGAGGTCCTTTCCGACGAAACCGACCATCATGCCATTGGGCAGTGAGATGAGGCCTGCCATACCATCGGGCGGGGGCTGCCATTCCTGCGAGAGGATAGCCTCGGCGAAGTCGTCCACGGCGATGTCATCCACGAAATCGTGGTCACTCGCCTCGCGCTCGGAGATGAAGTTGAGCGTCGTGGTGCCGGTCGTTCCACTCTGCGAGCGATAGATGCGCTGCTTCGTGATGGCACGCCCCTTCGGCGGCTTGACGAACCCGTTGAGCGTGACCGTTTGACCGGGCCGCCACTCCACCTCGTCGCTTATGGGGCAGGGCTCTCCTTCTTCGCCAAAGTCGGAGACGAAGGTGTAGGCATAGAGCCGCGTGGTGATGTCCGAGGAAGTTGCTTCGCCCGACGCGACCGGGACCAGCTTGTCTGCGGGCTGAGGCATGGCGAGCGGATAGACCTTTCCGGCCACCCGCATCTTCGGGGCGCCGTCGCCCGTGTAATAGAGCCGGTCCTGTGCCACCGGGCCGGGCGCCGCATTGACCACGCTACCCCATTGTAGCCATTCGCCCTGATGCAGGTAGATGCTCTTTATGGTGTCGGGCGGCGCGTCCGAGAAGCGACGAGCCAGACGAGAGCGGCGCACAGGGACCAAAGCGCCGTTTTCCAACCGGGAATTGAACGCGTATTGCGCGCCGACAGCCGGAAGCTGGCGCGGCTGCATGCGCGGCACCTCGCCGGAAAACCCGATGAGCTTGATGACCGGCATGGCTACCTCGCAGCGGCGGAACGGAAGAAGTCGTCGATCTGCGCGGGCGAAGAACCGTTGGCCTCCATCAGCGACACGAGTAATGGGTTGGCGCGCTCGTAGGAGGTGGCGGCGAAGTCAATCCGTGCGACCAGTCGGTCTCCGGCCGGCATGGCGGCGATCTGTGTCTCGACGAACGCGGGAGGCGTCCCGGCCGAGGCCATGGCCAACGCTTCCGCGTCCGTGATGAGGGCTCGGCCGTGCATCTCCAGAGCGCACTGGCGTCGGGTAATGGACGCCGGGACAGGCAGGGACGCGGCGACGAAAGAAACGCCGTTCCATCGCTTTCCGCGCAGGCTATCAGGGGTGACCCCATCGGCGGACACGACGCGCGCATTGATCGGAAAGAGCCGATCAGCTTTGTCGGTAATCACCACGAGGGTGCCATCGTCGGCGATGTGCACCCAGGCCGCAGGAGGCGAGGGCAGAACGCTCAAGGCATACCAGTCCAGCCCCTTCCCATTCCGCAGGAAGGTGATTCCGGGCGCTGCATCGAGTGGCACGTAGGGCGTGAAGACGCCATGATCGTTGGTAGCCATCACGCATTCCCCACCGTGAACCAGACGCCATTTTTCTTAATCTGAAGCGGAGCCCATATCGCTTCTGGGGTTGTACCGGAAGGGTACCCCCAGGCGATCATCACCATTCCGGGACCGGGCGGTGAGCCACTGGCGGATGGCTGGGTCTGTGCGCCAAGGCGAACGTCCTGCACATAGCCGGTCGCTACGCTGTTCATGATCTCCGTCGCCTTGGCGGCAAGTGCCGCATTCAGCGTGTCGGTCACCCAGGTGTCGAAGTCGCCGTGCTCTTTGCCCCAGATGTTCCCGTCCGCGCTCACCTTTAGGAGTGGGTCGGTGGTCAGGTCCAGGCCGTTGGCGATGACGAACGCACCATCTGCATCCAGTCCGACAGACCGTGAGTTGGCGCCGAAGGTGTAGGTCGTGCGAGGGCTGGTTCCATTTATGGTCAGCTTGTCGCCATTGATGATCTGGTTCCCCGACGTGCCGACCTTGGTGTCGGGATCGAAATTTCCCTCGTGCCAGACTTCATTGTCGCCGACGAAGAACCCGCCGTCCGCCTCAATGGTCGAGGACGAGGAGACCGGGCCGGTGAGAACGCCGCCGCTGCGCTCCAGCTTGTCGGCCATCATCTCGACGAACGCCCCGGCGGTCATGCGCAGCTCGATCCGCGCGCCGATGGGGAATGCCTTAGCGGTCGTGTCTTCCCTGGCGCGGACGATGGTGAACGTGTCCACAGCGCGCGCCGTGACGCGCACGATCTCATAGGTGCTGTCGGCCGCAACGATGGTTGCTATGAACACGTCTCCGGCACCGAGCGCTGGAAACAAAGCGCCCTGGCCCTGGGTGACCGTCAAGGTGGTGGCTGCCGACGTGAGAGACGCTGCAAGCTGCGAGGAGGCGTTGTTCGCAAAGCGGATGGGCATGGTGGCCTCACACGAAGCTGGCGCGCGTGCGCGGACGGGCGCGCTGCTGGCCAGTGATGCTGATGGCGAAGTTCTTGTCGCAAGCCGCGTCGAACCTGCTCTTGTAGTAAGCGGCCATCTGCGGGTCAGAGAACGGCTGGCTGGGCGTCAGGAGGATCTGCACGAGCGCGCCATAGGCAATCTCTTGCCCGAACTGCTGATGCAGAAAATCCGGCACTTCGTCGGAAGCGCGATCCGGTTTCAGGAAGAGCGAGAGCCGCAGCTTGCCGGCATCGGGGCGCGGGAAAAGACGCAGCTCACCGAAGTTGCTTTGGGAATAGGTTCGCGGGCTACCTCGCTGGTCGTCATCGTCCTGCGGCACGCTGGCGAACGACGCGGGATCGATCTTCCGCCCGTCGAACCATGCAGTTTCGATCCTATGCAGCGCCGACCCGGCAGGCGTGCTGACGGCGATCACGTCTGGCGTGTCTGCGTCTATCACGGTGTCGTCCAGCAGACGCCAGCACCGCGTGCGCTCGCAGAATTCGATTGCGGAATTGCGGATGCTTGCTTCGGCCAGCGGCTCGGGACACGCTGTGGCGTATGGCAGAACAAGCGGCATGAATGCGTCGAAGGTAATCATGCAGCGTTCTCGCCTTGTGGCTTGACGTTCACATTCGCTCGGGCTTCTGCCGTGATCTTGATGCCGAGCGCCTGGGAGAATTGCTGGTAGTGCATCGTGGCGCGCGCAGCATTTCCGCCCGCCGCCATATCCTTGGTGAAGGCGCGGTACATCACATAGTCGACCAAGGCATTCGCGTAGATGTCGGGAAGATCGACAGATGTGGAATATTCGTCGATGTCATCCGCAGTAACGGGCTCTTCAATGATCTCCGGCATGCGGCTTAGCACAACCTCCATGCGCCCGGCTCCGGTATTGCCGGGATACACATAGAACACCGTAGGGTTCACCTGATCGAAGACGACATGCTTGACGGCAACTGCCTGCGGAATGATCGTTGGGTCATGCCAGCCGGGCGCTTGGGCGTCCAAAAGCTCGTGGTCAACCGGCTTTACCGGCCGTCCACCAACACGCGCCGGTGCGTCGCCGCTGGTGATGTTGCGCACGGCACGCATGATGCTGAGATAGCCGTCCGGCAGCACCTGATATGTGCCCTGGGCCAGAGGTAGAACCACCGTCGTCGCCGTGGCGGTGGGCTTAAGGAGCGCGATTTCCCGCGCGCCATCGTTGAGCCACAGCAGCAGCTCGGGCAGCGGCCAGCGGTCGGACGCCTCATCCTGCAACAGGATGCGCACCCGCTTGAAGATGTCGCTGGCCGTGAAGCTCATCAGTCTTCACCCTTAAGGTGCTTCATGATGTTTGCATCCGTCATCTTGTGATGCGGAGCACGACCGAACTTGGCGGTGTAGGCTTTCACCAGATCGTCGTGGCTGGGCAGGGCCTCGTCGGCTGCATTCTTGTCGCCTTCGTCCTTGTCGCCGTCCTCGCTCTTCGGCGCATCGTCACCGCTTTCAGCCTGAGAATGTAGGACGGGCTGGACGCCGAACTGCACCGCGGCGGTCACAGGATCGGCAGGAGCAATGGCCTCGAGCGGCTCCTTCACCTGTGCCACGTCGGCGACTTGGGTGACGGTCTTGGGCGCCACGACGGCGCGCGCGAGACGGTATCCTTCGGGGATGCGAAGGAACGCCTCGATATGAAGATCGTCATCCACCTCGGCCACATGGCGCCCCGAGGCGTCCGGCAGGAAGGTGTAGGCCGCGCCGTCCGCAAGCACGACATGCGTGCCTTTCGGGCGCTGGATGATGCTCTCGATCAGCATGGGTATTCTCTCCGTGAGGAAGACGCGGCAGGACCGGCCCGCCGCGTGCGACGGCATCAGCCCTGCGCGTACTGCAAGACCAAGGTGACGGTGGAGGCGGCCGTGGCGGCCGTCACGACGACGCCGATGGAGCGGTCGTATTCCACGGGAGTCACCGCAAACGCTGCATCAATGGCCTTCTGGCTGGTGATGAGGTTGGTGGCGATAGAGCGGTTGGCGAACGTGGTGTCGCCAACGGTCCCGGCCATGACGCCGATGTTGCCTTCGGTGACGGCTCCCGTTTCCATATAGCGCATGTCCACGATGTAGTGGCGCGCCGGCAGGATGGCGAGTTCGACGATATCGCCGCTGGTTGCGTCAACGGCGAACTTATAGGTGGACTTCTTGAAAATTACATCCGCCGCCTCGCCGGAAGTCGGGATGTTTTCGCGGCCGAGAGCTGCGGAGGACTGAAGAACGGAAGGCATGGCGCCAATCCCCTATTGAAGATGAAGGAAGAAGCCCCCGCCAAGGCGGGAGCCGTCAAATCAGGTGTTGGAGTTGGGGTTGTTCGCGTAGGTGTCGAGGGTCTGAACGCCGAAGTCATAACCGTTGAAGCGGGTCTTCTTGACGCCGATCACCGTGCCGGAGGCAACGATGGGCTCGTTGCCGAAGTCCTGCATTTCCTCTTTCCACTCGAACCGCAGGCCCGCACTGGTGCCATAGGCGACCACCGCAGCCTGCCGGCCGAGGAAGAGGGCGCGGGCGGCGGGAAGATTGGCCCCGGCGCCGGCATCGCTGAACCGGATCGCGCTCTCATGGGAGTGGAGCACGACGTTGTTGATCATGCCGAGACCGCCCTTCATGATCGGGCTATTCCGGCCTTCCGAGGCCGCCGCCGCCTTCTGGATATCCAGCCAGCCGGAGGCATCGGAGGTGCGTAGATCGTGCTCCTGGAAGGTGGACATCAGCACGACATAGCGCTGCTCGCCCTCGACGTTGAGCGGCATCATGTTCGCCCGACGCGGGTCCAGGGCACGCATCATCCGAGCATTGACCGAGGCGCGCTCGATCAGGTCGCGGGACATCTTGTCCGCGCTGGTGATGGTGGCCTTGGAGGTGGCAGCGCCGCCGAACAGGATATGACCGGCGTCGGGCGCCTGGATGGCGTTGCCGGCGTGACCCGTCCAATCCTGATCTTCGATGAAGTCGGCGTTCACGCCGCGCGCACCGCTCAGGTAGATGAAGAAGAATTCGTCGAAATACTGCGACCAGTAATCGGATAGCCGGTCACGGGCGACCTTGCGAAGGTCGTGCGCGGTGCGCTTCCGGCTCATGCGGCCGCCCGCCGACGCCGACTTGCGGGTCTGATCGATGATCACTTCGTCGGTGTAGAAGCGCAGGTTTTCGGAGTTGCCGTCCAGGCGGTTGTCGCCGGTCGTGGGCTTGCCGCGAAGCTGCACGGACAAGTCAAACGACACGCGGTCGCCCGCGCCGCTGTCCAGCTCGGTCTTGCGCTGGATCAGGCTGTTCTCATCGGTGCCGATGAACTTGCGCTCGAAGTAGCTTTTACGCTGCATCGCCACGGCGAGGGTGCCGGACCACGCCTTCTGCGCCTGAGCATCGCCCCAATTGATGATGGTGGTGGACATCTGACATTACCTCAATGCTGGAAGCTAGTTCCGCAGAGGCACGTCATGCGCCGTGGACGGAAATACGTTACTCGACTTGAAAGCGATTTTCAAATCATCTTTCGGTCGATTTTCACTTCGCCCTTGTCTTCGGACGACGCGCGCTCTCGGCGCACGACAAGATCGCGCGCTGCATCGACCACCAGGCAGGCGAGCTGCCCTGTCTTCCTCTCCAGCCTGATGGTGGTGTTGCCAATCACCAGGCGCTCGCCTACCCGCAGATCGAACTTCATCATGACAGCCCCCTGATCAGCGCAGGCCGCGCTCGTATTGGTCGAGCTTTTCAGGGCTCAGCTTCTTGAGGGCTGCCTCGTAGGCATCCGGGTTCGCGGCGGCCAGACGTTCCAGGGCGGCGAATTCACCGCTGTCCGTCTCCGAGATATCTGCGGCCGGAACCTTGGCGAGCGTCGGAGGCACCTTCCGTTCCGGCTTGGGGTCGGACTTCGGCACGGCCGTGGTGGTGGCAATCCCGATCTGCTCGGCGAACAACTTGTGCGCCATTTCGAGCTGCTTGCTGTTGGACAGCTTGGCGTTCGCAGAGTCCGAGGTGATCTTCCGAACGGCGACATCAAAGGCGCCCCAGAGAAGCTCACTCTTGCGCACCTCGGGGTGAGCGGTGGCGAAGTCTCGCACATCGTCCACCCAGCGCTGTTCAGCCTGCTGCTGCGCCATCTCCTGGGAGATGCGGGTCTTGAAGAGCGACTGCTTGATCGCGTCCGCCTCATCAGCCAACGCATCAACACCAGCCTGGAATTCCTTCGCCGACATGTCGCCGTCGTCGAATTTCTGAACCATCTCGGCCTTGCGCGCCTTGATGGCATCGAGCTGCACCTGGGCATCCTCGGGGGCGTCGGCCTTGATGAGCGGCACCTGATGATGCGGGAGTTCCTCCGGCTCGGTTGCCGCGGCTGCCTGCTCTTCCGTTCCTGTGTCGGCCTTCGGGCTGGCAGTGGGGTCATCCTGTTCGCCCGCTCCAGCGTCGGCCGCTTCAGCCTCGGCATCCGCCTTCAAGAGCTCCTTCGCGCCGGCATCGTCAGCGGTTCCCGCGTCGGGCTCGCCTTCCATGGCAAGATAGCCGGCGCGCTCTTCTTCGGTCAGGTCCGCAAGCTCGGCTGCGGTCAACTTGAGGTCTTCATCCATGATCGTTCTCACATGCTCGGGGGTTGCGTCTGGGGTTGCTGCTGCTGGGACGTGTCAGGTGGCGGGGCCGCTTGCTGCTGGGCAGCGGCTTGCGCCTGCTCGGCCTGTTGTTGCTGTTGCGCGGCGGCCATGAGGGCGGCCTGCGTATTCTCGTCTTCGGTGCGCGAGACAAAGCCGGCCTCGTGCAGCACGCCATCGGCCACCGGGGCGGCGGGCGGCGCAGAGAGCATCATCAGGGCGGTTTCGAGCGCGGCCTTCTGGCTGGCGACGTTGGCCCCAGCCATGGTGGCGAGCACCGCCTTCGCGTCGGCCCCGGTCTTGGCAGCCTGCGCCGCCTTCTGCTGGGCGCTGGCTTCCTTCTCGGCGATCTGCGCCATGACCATGCGCTTCTGCATCTCCGCCTGCTCGGCTGCCGCCTGGGCCTTTGCCTGCTCTTCTGGCGTCGGCTCCTCGGCATCGGGATCGCGCATGCCGGTCTGCTCTCGGATACGGCGCACCATCTCGTCGCGGCTGGAGATGTCCATCTCCTCAACCAACAGGTCGAGCAAGATCAGAGCGATCTGCGGGGCAACCGGGGCAAGCTGCTGTAGGAGCGCCAGAAGCTCTTCAGTCTGCGCCTGTCGAACAGATGCCCGCCAGTCCGCCTCGCTGATGATGTAATCCGCCTTTGTGCGAACGATGTCGTTCTCCGGCATTCCATCATTGATGGTGACGTATTCCGGGGTACCGCGCATGTTCGTGATGCGGAAGCTTTTTTCCTCGGTGAAATACTGCTCAACAAGCGAAAGCTGCTTTTCGCCGTGGATTTGCTTCGCGAAGCGCAGGTTGTCGAACGGCCCAGCCGTGGCCATTGATCCTTGGTTCTGCCGGGCCTGGATCGCCACTCCGCTCTTGGCGTTGGTCGTGCGTCCCATCAACTCGTCGGTGACGCCGCTCTGAGATTGCAACATCAGGATCGAACGCGACATCATTTCCAGATTGGCTGCGCCCAGCTCGCGGTCGGCGTTAATAGTCAGTTCCTTGCCGGACTTCTTGACGATGATCGCGTCCGGGCGAGCCACCTCTTCGGCAAACTCGTCCAAATCATCCACAGCACCTTCGTCCATGATGACCTTGTTCATGGACAGGATTGCGAGCGCCTTCGCGGCGCGGCGGTTTATGTCCTGCTGAATGTCCTTGGCGCCACGGATCATGCCGTAGGGCATGCCGTCGCGCCCCCGGCGCTTGAACCAGATCGGCGTGAAGGGGAAATTGTTGTGCCGGTACGGGCTTTCGCCCAGGTAGAGGATCGACTTGGTGGTCATGAGGGCGACGTGCATTCGCATCATGACCTTTTCGACCACAATGGACTGGCCCGACTGAACGGCTTCGCGGTGGTTGTCCGCGTGCGGGTCGAATATCTCTCCGCTGAAGTCTCCGCCGCGTATGCGCTTGACCCGCGTCGGCATGCGGAACCACATCTCGATCAGCCGGACGCGGCGGCGCGCATAGGCGAAGGCCGATGAGGTGAGCGAGGTCGTGCTCATGAGGTAGTCCTCACGAGAGTCCGACGCCTCGTCCCCATCTATCAGGTCGTAGCCATAATAGGGGCCGTTCACTACGGCTTCTTCAATGGCGCCTACCCGGCTCGGCACCAAGGCTTTCGCCACATCCTCGTCCACCCACTTGAAACGGTCGATGTAGCGTGCGTCGCTCAAGTCCATCTCGGTGCCGGCACTGTCCCAGAGGATGTTGCGCCAGCTTTCGTAGCGGTCATATACCGGCTCGCCGTCGTCATCATCTTGAACGCCGCATTCCAGCCACCCGACGCCGACCTTCACAGCATCCTCGAATGCGCGGCTCGTGTGGAACGGAGTGCGGTTCACGTCCGAAAGGTACTTTAGAAGCTCGCTCTTGCGCTGCGCTGGCTTGCCAGCGTCTTTGCGACGGGGCAGCACCTTGAAGTCGGTTCTCCCCCGCTTCTCGGTGCCAAGCACCCAATCGATCATGCTCGAAAGGACGTTGTAGACGAGCGGTACCTGCCCGCGGTCCCTCACATCCTGGGCATCCTTCGGGTCCCATTGGATGTTGTCGTACATGTCCTCGTCTTGTTCCTGCTCGGCGCGGTTGGGCTGCTGTCGCGCCAGTTCATTCTCATGCCAGCTCATGAGCCGGCCATGCAGCGCCATCATGTCGGGGCCGTCGAGGCGATTGCGCTTGAGGGATGGGCCGGTGTCAGCGGGGAGGCGCGCCTCGGGGGTGTCGTGTTTGACGCGCGCGTCCCGAAGGTCCATCGCGCTGGTCTGATGATCGTCAAACATTCTCGGTCACCTCGCTGTGGTGCTGGCGCCCGTGCTCGTCGGTGCGGATGATGTCGGCCACGGCAACCTTGTCGTCGGGCTTCGGCGGCATGCAAATCAGGTCGCCGATGTGGTCGCGGATGATCGTGGTGATGCGCATGCAGGTCATCGGATTGTGCGGCGAGAGGCCCAGGCTCTCCGCGAACATCCGGGAGATGCGGGCGGCATGGCGCGGGGCGCCGGTCTCCGGCGCCCACTGGAAGGCAGTCGCAAGCGGCACGACGCAGGGCGTCACGCGGACTTCGCCAATGCGGAAGGTGGGCATCAAGACGAGGGCGGGACGCCGATCCTTGCCGAACCACGTTCCGTAGAGCGTGATGTCGCCATAGGTCTTCTGAAACTGGACCTTCGTCAGGTCGAGGTCGTATCGTGGGACCATCTCGCATCACCTCCGGTGCACACGTTGCTTGGGAGGCTCGCGGCCCATCCAATTGGTTCTGAAAGCGCGCAGTTGCTCGATTTCGCTGAGCGCGCGCTGGGCAAGCGACCGCTGCTCCGTAGGGGCTTTGGAGTCGGTCATGACGGCCTGGAGGTCGTCCATGATGTCGCGAGGCGCGTTCATGGCCGCACCCCGTCCTGCGCCATGCGGGTGAGCATTTCGGCTATCGCCTGGGCAGTGAATTCTCCGTCACGAATGCCATCTGCGATTTCGATCACCGACATGTCGTCGGGCTGCTCGCGGATGGCGCGACGGAGGTCGGGTGGCAGGCTATCGAAGGCGGCAAACTCCTGCGCCCGCTTCTTGGATGAGGTGGTCTGAGTGGTCATGCTGCCATCCCTCGTCTGCGCTTGGGGCGCTGGCCCGCGCGCACGGCGGGCTCGCTCCATCCCTGGGCGAATTGGCGGAAGGCGTCGGCGGCCTCGGTGTGGACGTCCTTGCGGTGCTGGTCCGTCCAGTTGGCGAGGCGCGCGTTCCATTCCTTGGAGTACATCGCGAGGTGTTCGAGGCCGGCTTTGCAAAATACCTCGTCGAACCAGCACTGCCCGAAGATGTCGCGGACCATCTGTCTGCCGTGCTGCACCTCGTCCACGACCGGGACTATTTCCCAACGCCATCCGGGCGTCAGTTCGGCAAGCATCTCCTCGGGCGACGCGACACGGTGGCCTTGCTGTCGCTTGGCCGTGGCGTCGTGCGGCAGATAGTGCGTTCCCCAGACGTAGCCGAGGTCCTGCAACGCCTTGATCGTGGTGCTGTAGGGCTCGTCCCAATTTTCGATGAACCCGATGAAGCGATGCTCCTGGCCGACCTTCTGGTGCAGCCAAACGGCGGTGCCGTCGTGGGCGCCGATGTCCCAGAACGTGTTGACCGGGACGTGCTGCACCAAAGGAACTTTTCCGATGCGTCCGTCGCGGCGGGCCTTGGCAAGCTGGATCGCGTAGTATTTTCCCTCGGTCGAAATCTGGAACGCTTCATCGGGAGTGGAGGGGTACTCCTGCCACATCTTCTCGGGATCGCCGGAGAAGTCCGCATCCCGCGTGGCGACATACCAAGCCCGCTTGCGCAGGCTCAGCGTCACCATCATCTCGCCTTCGATCTTGTCGAAGTAGGTGTGGTCCTTCGCCGTCATGACGACGAGGAGCGGGTCCATCTCGTATTCGGGGTTCGCCCACCACGCGAAGAAGTGGAAGCGATAGTCGCGCGGCGTCAGGTCCTTGGCCTGCTGGTGCAGTGCCTGGGCCTTCTTGGTCATATTGTAGAACTCGCCGGCCTGACCTTCAGCAGTGCTCTCGATTACGGCTATGCCGTCCAGGGGCACGGCGGGCAATGAGCCTGTGACGACTTCGTTCGCCTTGTCGGGATACTTCGCGCATATCTTGCCGTATTCGCTGACCAGCAGGCGGTGAATGGTGCCTGACCGCATGGATGTCGCGACGCGCACGGACGAGTTGTTGTGACCAAATAGAAGCTCGGTGGCGCTGTCCCGCGCGAGCGGCATCGTCCCGCGAAGGTGGTCCGGCAGGTTGTCGTAGGCGAACTTCACCTTGTCCCTGAAGATTGCCTCGGCCGCCTCACGGTCCTGGGCAATGACACCGCAGCGCTGGTCGCTGTTGAACAGGGCGTGATCCAGCCAGAGGATGCAGATCAGCGTCGTGTTGTGCGAGACGAACCCTTCAGCAATGTAAGTCCCGGTTGATGTTTGAAGATCAACCATGTCCTGCGTGCCAAGCGGTTCGATACTGACGATGGTGGACCAGCCGACACCGCCGTTCCGCTTGCCGGGTAGTTCGCGCCCCTCCCAGAAGCGATTGCCGATGAACCGCGTCGGCCGCGTCTGGCCAACAAGCCGGAACATCTCGTCCATGCGGCAGATGACCAACTTCGGAACGGGAACGCGGCCAAATTTGCTCGGGCGCTCAGCCACGTCATCTTCGACGCAAAAATTGTAACCGCACTCACGGACATATCGGACGAGCCTGTCCCACACCGGGCCATGGCGTTGGCTGACGTTGATCGAGGCAGCAACATTGCGTTTCGCCGTGGACCCTTCGCCGTCGAGCATGCCACCGAACCACCCATCTTCGGCAGCCGCGTCGTCCCATGGCTTGGTGATCCATCGAACCTCAACTCCGGGCTTCAGCCGCCCCTCTACAACGTTGCCGGTGCCGGAGATGCTGCGCCATTTCGGCTGCATGACACCGTTTCGCGAAAGCCACGGATGCTGATCTGTGCAGACGACAGTTCGCCCGTCATCGAACGTGATGCGATGCGCCATGCGCTTGACGATGGCCGTGGCCTGAACGGTCGCCGTGCGCATCTTGCGCGCCGATCCTCGTCCTCCTGGCGGGTGCTCATCAACCGAGACCACCTCGTCTTCTGCCTTCAGGCTGTCGATCCGCACCCATCGAAGATCGGCCGTGAGCACCCGCGTGGAAGGGTCGAGACAAAATCCGAGCTGCCGCGCCTTGAGGATGATGTTCCGATGCCAGAGCGAGGCGAGCAGACGGCGCTGGGCACGGTTGGGCTTGAACCGGATGCGTGTGCCTTCGCCAGTGTCCGACTTGACCATGATCCAGTAGAGTTGTCCTGAGCACAGCCGCCACATCGGATCGGCAAGGCACTTCGCCATCGCGTCATCGGAATTTGGGATGAAGTCGTGGGGGATGCTCATTCCGCACCCTCCGCAGGCATGACGCGGCCGTTCACCCGTTCCCGGCGGTCGCCATACATTTCGCCGATGATATCGGTCGTGCGCGGGAATGTCTTGGCGCGATGCCCACAGCGGTCGCAGGCATAAATCCTCACGTCCACCATGGAGACCGAGACACTGCCGCACTGCGGGCACTGGCGACGGAAGAACGTGCTCATACCGGCACCTGTTCGAAAGCTTGCGTGGGCTGATCAGATTGACAGGTATGACGATCCCCTCGACGGAGCCCGATCTGATCTTTCGCACCGACCCCCACGCTGACCGGCAGGACCCACCCCGCCGAGGTGTTCGCGATTGGATTGATGATGGTTTCGAGGCCACGGCCCCAACGGGTGACCACGCTGACGCCCAATGGCTTCAGGGCGCGCCGAACCGGGACCAAGTTGATATCGATGATCTTTTCGAACGGGCCGCCGTCCTCGCGCTCGCCGTACATCGCGTCGAACAGGTCCGCGCGGCTGACGACTTGCCCATTGGCACCGAGCAATAGCATCGCAAGGCGAAGACGGATGGGCGACAGATGCGCGATGCGTTGACCGCGGATGATGCAGCACGGCCCGAGGGCGATCACGATGGTGTCGGGATCGCCGGGGAGCGGGGAGGCGATCTTGCGCAGGATGATGGAGGTCACTTTGAGCCTCCGAAATCGTAGACCGGCTTCAGCTCACGGGTGGACGTGGCCCAATGCCGGCACGCTGAAGCGCCCTCGGACACCGCAGGGCCGCGTTTCGCCATCATCCGGGCGAACTGTGCGCATCGGCGATCTGCCGGCCTGTGGTGCTCGCAGGAGCCGCAGGTTTCGCCCTGCGGTCCTGTGCCTGCGAAGTGCGCCATGCCGGGGATGAGGACAGGATCGGCCATCACATACCCCCATCGTCGGGGAGCGGCTTGGCGATGGGCTTGACTGCGCTGCCCTGGATGCTCTTGACCAACAGCGTCAGCGGGTTCTCGACGTCGCCGGCGACTTTGATCTTGTCGTTCAGCATGCCCAGGTGGCGCATGAGGAGCGTGAGCGCGCCGATCTTGTCGGAGAGCTTGATCTTCTTCAGGTGCCCGACGAAGTTGCCCTCCGCGTCGACCTGCTCGGACACTTCCAGTCCGGCAATGGCGGCTCGCGTTTCCGGGTCCATATCGGCCAGGGCCTTCAGCGATCCGTCCTCGGCGAACGCACCGGAGATGTCGAGGAACGCAAGGCGACCGACTTCGCGAAGCACACGGTCCTGTGTGATCTCGGTTCGGGCCTCGCGCTCACGCATCGCGGAAGCAACGGCTTCCTTAACGCTTGCAATGGCTAACATCCGAGCTGCCTGCTCGTTCGCCGTCTTCGGGCTGTAACCAGCGCGAATGGCGGCCTGCGTTGCATTCAGGTCGATCAGGTACTCGCGCACGAACACGGCCCGCTTGGTCGAGATGCCGAAATTTTCGGGGGTGTTGTGTGGGCTAGCCATGGTTGCGCGCTGAAAACCTGAAATTTTGTTCAGGCGAACATTGGCTGAGTGGCAAAAACCAAGCAACAGAAAAATATTATCGCAAATCGAAAGGCTTTTGCTTATCGAAAAACTTATCGATACGTCGAGTTCTCAACTATATACACAATTTCAGTGTGAAATAACGGCTGATAACCGATCGAGCGATTAAGACCTCCAATACAGAGGGTAGCCCATTTCGCGCAATAATATTTCAATTATGACACTGCTCCGGTTTTCACCACTCAATCGCTTAATCGCTATAAATCATATATATATGTATGTAATATATAGAGAAACGACTGAGACGTCGATTGTGGATTGTAGCCGTCCGGGGAGAACAATCGACCGTCGATTGAGACTAAATTCGTCGATTGTGGATGCGGTTTGAAAGGCCATCCCACTCGATCGGTCGGGCACCCAACAGTGAAAAGATTTTAGATTTTCGAAAATTTTATTGCATTACTTTTCAGAGTTGAGTATTGATGGGTGCAGAGAGAAAACGGAGCACCGGCCGACATGAACCCCCACGTCATTTGTCCCATCGACCCCGACGCGATCCTCGCCAGCCTGTTCGAGGGCGAGGCGGTGAGCTGCGAGACCTACGCCACAGTGGCGTGCGCGATCATCGCGACCCAGCCCCGGCACTGGCTGGGGCTCGACTACCAGATCGAATGCCTCGACCACGCGGTGCGATCCGGCATCGTCTTCGGCTGACGCCAGCCCATGTCGCTCCCACCACGGGCGGCATGATCGGGCGCCTACCTAATAGCCCACCAACACCCACCACACCGCATTGAACGCCCTTCGGGGCGAAGGAGGACACATGACCGCTATCACGAAAATCAGCTTCGAGCGCACGCCAGAGGACGATGTGTTGATCCGAAAAATCATAGAGCGGGCCGCTGATTTAGGCATCATGACGAAACGCGCTAAGAGCCTGGAATACTGGAAGGATTGCCAGCAGAGGTGGATGGACCTCGTAGCCACCCATGCCAATGGCTGCCCGATGGACTTCGAGCGGCTCCTGGCTGCCGACGACTTCAACTTCACCCACGACTTCACCGGCATCGTCAACTGCCTGGACCGCACCACGGGCCGGCTTGGCAACAGCTTCCACCCGCGCTTCGCCCGGAAGGAGGGCTGAACAGATGAAGTGCTACGAAGTCCATGAAGGACAAGATTATACCGTTGTTCTCGCCCCTGGTGAAACGACAGACTACGCCACGGCACATTTTGCCGAGGCCGATAAGGCGCGGAAATTTGTGCATGCGATGAACCTTTACGCCGAAATGCTGAAGGCGCTGAAGCGCGCCCATTTTGTGATGGAAAGCCCGATCATCGCTCATCTGGTCAACGGCGCAGGGACACTCGACTTGGTGCGCGAGACCATCGCGAAAGCGGAGGGCGCGAAGCCATGACACCTCCATACCCAGCCGGCACCCGCATCCGTGCAGAGTGCACCGAATACGTCCTCACGGGCGAACTGATCGACGACATCACGGACTTCGACGGCAAGTTCCGCGTACGTGACGACGAAGACGGCCGCGTGCGCACCCTCAATGGGTGGCTCTGGATCATCTACATCGAAATCAAGGACGAGGAGGGAAATCAGCCATGACCGCCGCTATTACTACCCTCCCCAGGGGGCGCCAGCGCGCTCCCCAGCCGGCTCCTGCGCCCGCGGTGCGGCCGACCATGCGCAAGAAGCTCCGGCTCCAGCGTTCGGCTTCCGTGGGCGCTGCGAGCGTCGCCGTGGTGCTGACGGGGCTGTCCCTGTCGCATCTCTCGCACGGCATCCACATCGTCACCCAGGCGAGCGCCGTCGAATGCTGGGCCATGGCCATCGGCATCGACATGGGCTTCCTGGCGGCTGAGGCCGCGATGCTGTGTGGCAGCACAGAGGCCGTTCGCAAGAAGGTCTGGCGCTATGCGGGACCAGCCATCGGCGGCACGCTGTCCATGTCGAGCGCGCTCAACGCGCTCGCGTTCGTCTCTCAGGCGCTTCCGATCCTGCCATATCAGGTGTCGGCCGCTGGCCTGGGCGTGTCGATCCCCGCTCTCATCTATGCCCTGGTGCGCATTGCCTTCGTGCTGTGGACGGCGGGGGGAAGCCCGGAGCAATAAAAAAGCCCTGCCACCACGGAGGAGGCAGGGCTGCAATCAAGTCAAACCAAAGCTACGCCCGGCTGGGCCTGGAATGGTGCGCCTGGACGCTCGCTGGAAGCTGTCCGCCCATGGCGCTGAGAGCATCGCAGATACCGTCACCCATACGGGTAACCATGCGGGCCTGCGCTTCACAGATCTTGGCCCCCTTGCTGTCGCTGGGCACCCAGGAGGAAATCAAGTCCACGGCTTCCTGCATGAGGCGGACATGATACAGGGCACCTGACAGGCTCGTGGGCGCCTGCTGCGCGATCAGCTCTTCAATGGACGTGATTGCCGCATCACGAGCCTCTGGCGAGCCGTCAGCGCGAAGTGTGGCCTCTGCCGCCTGGGTTAGGGGCAGAACCGGGCATGGCACCCTTTGCGGCTGTGCGGCGAGGGGGACATTATCCGTCACTGGCGCGGGCCACGGGGCCTGGCGGAGGAAACTATAAGGGGCGTCGCTGTCGGCCCGCGACAAAGCCAGCCACCCCTCTGGCGTAGTCATGCGAATGAAATAGGGGGCTGAGCCCTGTATGCCTACCGATGCCCTGAATTCAACCAGCGCGCCGAGGCGAATAAGGGTCTCGACGGCGATCGAGGCTTGCAGCCGCGGGTGATAGGTCGAGAAGTGGTCGATCACCTTGTTCTTGCGAGCCTGATGTCCGTCAACCAAGGCCATATGCTCTAGAACCAAGCGCTCCAGCCTGGAGAGCGGAAACGGCTGCGGAGAGGGCTGAGCAATCCGCGCCTGCTCAGCCGCCTCAAGCTCCATCCACCGGTCAATGATCCGAGCGCGCAGATCGACGCTGTAGCCCGAAATGAGGATCAGGCACTCGCGCTTGGGGAGGCGGAAGACGGGGTAGCGCTGCCCGTTCTGGGGGTTCTGGGGGGTGTCCTCAAATTTGAGGACACCCCCTTCTTTCAGTGTTTCCAACATTTCGCGGATGTCCCGCATCACATTATCGTGGCGCTTACCGGTCAACTCGGCGATATCCAGACTTGACATGGTCATCGGTTCAGTACCGGGCAGGGTCGTGGTATTGATTGAAACAGCCTGAAGCATGGGTTCTGTCCATCGCTTGGGGTTAGGGCCGAGGCTTGCGTTCCAGCGCTTGCTTCGGCCTGATTTCTATGGTTGCATAAATAAATGAGCGCGACAACAGAAAAAATGCAACCACAAAAGAGGGGGCGCGGCCGGCCCGCGACCGGCAAGGGTGTGCCTGTGCAAGTCCGGCTACAGCCACACGACCTCGCGCTGATTGACGCTTGGATCGCTGAGCAGCCTGACCCAAAGCCAACGCGACCGGAAGCAATTAGGCACGCGATTTCAGAGTTTCTGAAATGAGTTATTTTTGGAATAGTATATTTACTTCCTTGGTCGGCGCTTTTCCGTTGGTAACTCTTCTTTTAATTCAAGCGTTGCGTTCGAAGGATGATAGATATTATCGACTTAGGAATGCATTTTATAAGCACAAGTATCCAAAGCACAGCGTATATGGGGAGGGTAATTTTCAAATATCATATATTCAAAATGGGATTACACATATTTTATTCTTTAAAAGCGTGTCTAAAATGAATGATTTGTTCAAATCGCTGCAAAGTGAACAGAATATTCGTGAATTAAAGAGGGGTGTTTTTTCTGAAGGCGAGATTGTTGAAGACCGTTTTCATTGACTGGCGCGGCCATGAGTCGAGTCCCCGCCGGTTGAGATGCCGCAACGTGCGGTATATGGTGCCGCCCGAATATGCCTGCATGGCACGTCGGCTGGGGGTGGCTATGAAGATCGTTCCGCTTCTTACTTCTGCATTCTTCGCGCTATCCGTCTGTTCCGCCTATGCTCAGACAGGTATTATTGGTCCATCTGGCAAGCCAATGCAGATTTCAAAATGCAGCCAGTCCCCAACAGAATGCTACCAACAAGCAACAAACGCGTGCGCTGGGCCGTATCAGGTTCTTGATAGCTACAGCAAGCCGGGCGGCTTGTTCTCTGACGCTCTTCCGGGGCCTGTGACTTGGTACTATATGACGTATCAATGTGGTCATGGAAACGGCCAGATACCGTCATTCCCTTTTAGGGGGGCAGCAATACGTGCCGCCTCCAGTTATATACAATAAACCAACCACGACTACGTGCCAGAAGAACGGGCAATACATAAATTGTAATTCATATTAACTCCCCGTTCCGTACCAAGTGACTGCCCTTCCGCCTTTCTCCGGCTTGCTTTCCCCAAGCACTACAAGCGCTCCGCTTTCTAAAAGCGACTTCATAGCGTCCTCCAGATCGCGACCCTTCATTCGATGCTTGAGGCGCTGAAGGATCATGCGCCGCGACGCCTTACCCCCGTAATCCTTGACGATGCGCAGGATGCGGTTGGCGTCGGCCTGGGCTTCGGTGTCCGCGATATAGAGGCCGCAGGCGCGCGCCATGTTCACGGACGACCACAGCGCCACCTCCTGGCCCCAGGCCAGATCCTCCTTGGTGAGGGATGGCTTCATCGTGTTTCGGCCCTGGGCGACGATTGTCGCGAGCCTGAGCGCAATTTCTGCCGTGCGGGCGACGAAGGGCTGAAGCTCCTTGTCCCGCCTTCCCAGGCGGATCATGTCGGCTTCCATCGCCTCGTGCTGCAGCTCGATGGTGGGATCACTCCAGGGCAGCACCTCGGGGATCACGGCCGACATGTATGAGAGGATCTGGCTTTGCCGCAGCTCGACGCCGGCACCGTGCAGCATGCGCAAGCGATCCGTGATGGTCTTGGGCACCTGAAAGATGGACGCGGCGGGGCGGACGGGCGCGATCTCCGACACGACGGGCATATAGACGAAGCGGTTGATGAAGCCGTTGATCACATCGCCGCCTTCCAGCGCCGCGAACACCTCCTCGGGGATGCCTGTGCCGTAGATCGAAATGTGCGGCGCGCTGATGCTCGGCCCCTGGCTCGCCGCCTGTTCTTGGCCGGAGAAGAGGTTGTAGTTGACGCCCCACATGGTGCGGAAATGCTTTGTGATCTGGCTTTCCCAGCCACCCGCCTTGCGGCCGTTGATGCGCTTCAGGAAGCTGCCGAACTCGTCCATGGGGCAAACGGCGAGCGCTGTGCGGCGTAGCATGCTGATGACCGCCGGGCCGGACGCGAACTCGTCGGCGCCGACGCACTTTTCCATTCCGGCAGCCATGAGCACGCGCTTTATGCACTGGAGCGGGTGATCCTTGCCGGTTCCAGATGGCGCCAGCGCCAGGACATAGAGCACGGTGGAGGATGTCGTGGGACCAGCCATATAGCGCCCCATGGCCGTCCCCACGATGGTGAGAGCGGCGCCCAGGGCGAGGGTGCGGTTCGGGCGGCGCGCGGTGGCCAATATCCACTCGATGATATCGCCGACGAGACCGGGCACGTAGGTCAGGCGTTCAGGGAACTCTTCGTCGGTGTTGGTAGGGGCGTCGGGGTCGTAAAGCACCTCGCCGGTCTCTTCGTCGTGCACGGTACCGTCGTCATTCGCGGACAGGCGCGCTGCGATCTCCGCGCCCTCGCGCTCCAGCTCCAATCGGTCCTGCCACCCCAGGCTGGACGGGTCGCGCCCCAGGTGGTCGCAGAGCCACAGAGCAGCGTCAGTGGCGTCGGGGGCGCCGCCGTGCTCCATCACAAGGTCGATGGGTGTCCGCTTGCCCGAGCGGGCATCGCCCATGTCCGCGACGCCGAAGTCCACTGCACCCTGCGAAGTGATGGACAGGTCTTCCTGCAGGTCGCGGCCGAGCATCTTGGAGGAGATGCGAAAGCCGCCCGTCCCGTTCTGCCGGCGTGCCGCGGGGAATAGGTGCCCCACCCACATATCGAGGTTGGCAAGCGCCAGGTCATTTACCGTCCGGAAGAAGTCGCCACCGGACGACGGCGCCATGGGCGATGACGTGCGCGCCGCCATAGCCCTGGCCGGCACGGGCAGTGGAGCGGGAACGGGTCGGAACTCAGCGGCGCGCGCGACGAGGGCGGAAATGGTTTGAGCGGCTTCGCGGATCTCGGTCGGAGCGCCCTCGATATGACGGCCGGTGATCGTCAGGTAACGCTGGGCGGCGTAAATCTCGACGTGGGCGGGGTCGCACTTGGTGGCCTTCTCGATGCCGCCGCGTGCAATAAGGCGCACGCCCGTGCCTGAGGGACTCACCTCGGCATAGGTTTCAGCCAGCGCAAGGATGGCGAGCGCCCATGGCTCGATGACGCCGGTCATGGGGTCGCGACACTTATCGAGGTCGATGCCGATGAACGGATCGGGCTCGGTCAGGACGAAGCCGACGCCGGCCATCTCGTAGCGATCTACCGCGGCCTCGGCGCGCTCATAGGTCGACCAGTGCCGCGGCTGGCTATGGCTGGCTCCATAGCCCGACATCGGGTTTATTGGTGGCTTGGTCCACGAGACGCCGGTCTTGGTCTCTTTGCGCTCCCATCTCCAGCAGACCCATTGCCGATAGGAGCGCAATTCGGCAAGCGCCGGCAGATCGGGAAGGCCTTCGAATTCCGACCCGAAATAGGGAATAGCCGTCGCATCAAAATCCAGCCCCAACGACGGCATTACAAAATCTCCAAGCGATACCCGCAGGACTTCACCGCGCTTATCCGCACGTTGAGCGGCGCGCTCTTTTTTCTCAGCCTGGACATTACCACCTTAACAACCGCCTTCGGGTCCTCAGGGCCATGACAATACCCATAAAGCGAATAATAAAGGTCATCATACTTGGATGGGCCGGGAGCCGCGGCACTCAGTTCGTGAAGTAACTTTGCCTCTTGGGGCAAAAGCTTGATTGTCGCGCCGAAGCGCGTTGCCTCGTTGACTTCGAGGCTCACCAGTAAGCCGGTGTCTGGCACTGCCTGCCGGCAGCATGGGCAGATCGCGACCATCAGCGTGCGGGCTCCAGGTTCTGGAGCCGCTCGGCAAGAGCCTTGCCGAAGGTGTCGATGATCGTTTTCGCAAAGATGATGATCTGGACATCATCGAGCTGCGAAACGTCCATCTGCCCTATGCCATGCAGATAAGTGCCGCCTGCGTCGATGGCTTGCGACAACGCATCCTGCTCGTAGCGGTCATATTCGGCGCGGGGCATGGCGATGGCCTTCTTTCCGAGGGGGAGGTGGTTCAAGCAGGACCAGATGATGCGGGGCGGGCGGCCGGATGCCTCAAATCCGCTGCCCTCGTCGCGGCGACGGCACAGCCAGCATGGCCCGCCGCAGTGCGGGACTTTCACGGGATATGAGGGGAGGATCATTCCGCCGCCTCCGCTGCTTCGCGGGGCTCGAATTGATAGCCAACCACCTCCGGGTAGCGGCCGCCAAGCTTCAGGCGGATGGCGACGACCCGCGCCATCTCACCCCTTCGGTCGAGCGCCTCTTCAGCGCTGGTAGGGGCTGGCATCTCTCCGCCCGCCGCGGTCCAGAATTCTATAGCGACGCGGCGGGGGCGCCCCATGTGCCCGAAGCAGAGCCACGACCGATAGGATTTAAGGCCGCAAACGAAATTGGCCGCCACCGACATGGGCGAGCCCTCTTTCTCATGGCTCGCATATCGAACGTCATCGACGGCGATCCACTGCGGCGGGGCCTTCTCCGTCGAGAGGATGGCGACCGCTTCGGCCTGGGCTTTGTGGCGCGCATCCGGGATCGGCCATTCATGGCCGCAATTCTTGCAGGACAACGCCTCCAAGCCATTGAGGTGTTTACATTCCGGGCATTCCTTGGCGCGCACGTCATCCTTCTTGACCTTGATGACCTCCTCATCTTCCTTCTTGCCACTTCCTCCCGCGCGCTTCGGGCGCACAGCATCGATTGGGCCGTGTCGCCGGATGTTGCCGGCATAGTCGAGGATGAGCGCGTTGGGCTTTGGGCCGAGCGCAATGGCGTCGAGGCGGCCTTCGAGCGTGTCGAGGTCGTATCCGGACGCATAGACCACTCGGAAGGCGCGCCCCACAATTTGCTCGTAAAGGCCAGTCGAGAGCGTCGGCCGAAGCATGGCGAGCAGGTCTACGTGCGGCGCGTTGAAGCCGGTGGTGAGCACGCCGACGAAGACGAGGCACCGGATCGACTTGCGTTTGTAGGCCATGATGATTTGGTCGCGGTTCGGCGTTGTGCCGACGACCATCTCGCAGGTGATGCCATGCTTCCGGACGGCATCACGGACCTTTTCCGCATGCGCGACATTCACGCACGAGATGAGCCACCCTTGCCGATCTCGGCCGAGCGCAACGATCTCCGCAACCGCCGCATCAACGATGGAGGAGGCGGCGTCCGCAAGCTCGCTTTCAATAAACTCGCCATCTCTGACGTGGAGCTTGCTGGTGTCGATTTCATTGATCGTCGGCTGTCCGATCAGCGGGGACAGGTACCCTTGCTCGATCAGCTCAAACACCGGTTTTTCGTACACGATGTCGTCGAACAGGCGGTTCGGCCCGACATCCAGGCGGCCTTCCGAAAGCCGATATGGCGTGGCTGTGAGCCCGACGACCCGCATGTCGCGCACCGCCTCCAACAGCTTGCCGAAGAACCGGCCGTACATGGTGCCGGCGTCACGCGGGATGAGGTGGGCCTCGTCCACGATGATCAGGTCGAATTTCCCCAGAACCGCTGTCTTCCGGTGGACGCTCTGGATGCCCATGAACAGGATGCGGGCTTGAAGATCGCGGCGCCCCAGCCCTGCCGAATAGATGCCGAGCGGCGCCTGCGGCCACGCCGTAAGAAGCTCCTGCGCGTTCTGCGCGATCAGCTCCTTCACATGCGTGACGATGCCGATCCGGAAATCTGGGAATGCCTGCAACAACTCCCTGCAGAGAGTGGCGATTACGAGCGATTTGCCGGCCGCCGTAGGGAGCACGATCAAGCCATTTCCGCCGCCTTCCTCCCAATAGGAATACAGGGCGTCGGGGGCCTCGCGCTGGTATGGGCGGAGCTTCAGCATGCTGCGGCCCTCCGCAGGTTTGCGAGGCGCACGTTGGCGGGCTGGAAGCGCGGCTTTAGGTGGGCCGGGTTGCAGCAGCGGCGCACGTTGCATTCGTGGTCGAGCTGCTCACCAGGGCGCAGGAGACGCCCGCCGGTCAGCCGCCAGACCAGCAGATGCACGGCGGTGGTGCGGCCGAGGTATGAGGTGCGGCCGTAGCCGCCACCACGACCAGTTCCGCTGTCGGCGCCTTGCCAGAGCCAGCACCCGGTGATGTCGAGCATAATGCGGCGGGCGACGTGCTCAGGGAGCTTCGCCATCGCCTCGGGGAGGGAGACGTGCTTCATTCCCCGTCCTCCCAATCCTTGGCGGCCTGCTCGTACCCACTCCCGTAGCTGTCCTTGTGGATGTCTTCGACGAGCGACATGATTTCGATGCGCTCAACTTCCGAGGCGCCGAGCTTCCGCAGCTTGTCTTCGATCTGCTTGGCGATGTGCGGAGAGGGGACGGTCATGCCGGCACCCTCCCTTCCGCGCCGTCCACCCAGGTGGAACCGTCGCGCAGGACGTAGGTGACGGTCTCGGCATCGGGGTCGACGTCGGTCTGCTTGCCGGGCACGAGGTCGGGAAGGTAGAGGTGCGCCCCGCAGCCGGCCTTCTGGTCTTCTGCGGTCAGGTCGCGGTTATGCCGGTCGCAGGACCACCGCCCGTCGCCATCCAATTCGGCCGTGGCATGCAGGCATGTCCGGCAGTTGCGGCGCGCCCATTTCCCGTCGTGGCAGACTCCGAAGGCGGGGCAGAAGCCGCATTTGAAAGCAAGTTTGCTGCGGGGATTTTCGTGGAGTTTGGTCGGGAGAGAGTGCGCGGTGACGATGCGCTCGCCCTTGGCGAACAGTCGCGCGGCGTAAACCGGATCGTAGGCAACGCGTTCGATATGAAAGTGGTCTGTGTCCTTCTCGACTGCGACGTAGACCGCTCGCCTGCGCCCGCCAAGATGCATGTAACCTTGCATTTGGGCGTAGTGCTTCGGCTGGGCCTTCTCGACGTTCGAGATTTGCAGCTCTTTGAAATACTTCTTACTGTGCGTCTTATTCTCGAACAGGTGGCCTGTCTTCGGCGCGCCGGGCAGACCCTTCTCAATGTCGCCGTCGAAATGCCCGCGGATATGCCCGCCAACCGTCGATACGCCCCATTGGCGGCCGGTTGCCGGATCAATCTCGTGGATCTGGACGCCGATGGCGTCGAGGTCGGCGATGATCCGCGCTTCCTCGATATGGCCGGTCTCGAATAGGCGCTTCATGCGCCCTTCGAACTCTTCGGGCTCATAGGCCCAACGAAACCCCAGCCAGAGGCGAGCTTCGCAGTCGTCGCCCAGCACAGAGATGCCCAGATAGGTGCGCTCTTCGTCGGCGCGCGCGTCGGCATAGTGGCGGGCAAGCACAGCCATGAAGCGCTCGGACCAGCGCTTGACCCAGGATTTGTCCGCCTGGGCGTAGAGGTCGTAGATCGCCCTGATAACGGGGGAGACGATGCCGAGGTCAGCCATTGGCCGGGCCTCCCGAGCGATCAACCTTGACCTTCTGTATCTGGTAGCCCGGCAACTCCTTGCGAACGGCCATGCGGATGGCATTAGGACTGTCGGCCTGAATGCGTACGGTGCTCCTCTCGCCCGTAGGCGAGAGTACGTGCACCCTGAAGGTGTTGGTTTCGCTGGTCATTGCGCGACCAGCTTTCCGCCACTGGCGCGATACCAAGTGTCCGCGACCAAGCCGTCCTGACCGATGCATCCGGTGGCGAAGCCGATGCACTTTCCCTCGGCGTCGTATTCGGCCAGGGCGATCCACGTGCCGTCAGCTCCCTTTGCACCCGAGTTTTTCCCGGCGGCTGCAATGACCGAAGCCTCACCCTTCGCCTCGTGCTTGGCGTAGTCGCCGCTGGATGCCTGCTTGGCGTAGTCGCCGCCGGATGCCTGCTTGGCGTAGTCGCCGCTGGATGCCTGCTTGGCGTAGTCGCCGCTGGATGCCTGCGTGGCGCCGTAGCCGCCGGATGCCTGCGTGGCGCCGTAGCCGCCGGATGCCTGCGTGGCGCCGTCGCCGCTGGATGCCTGCTTGGCGCCGTCGCCGCTGGATGCCTGCGTGGCGCCGTCGCCGCCGGATGCCTGCGTGGCGCCGTAGCCGCTGGATGCCTGCTTGGCGCCGTAGCCGCCGGATGCCTGCTTGGCGTAGTCGCCGCTGGATGCCTGCGTGGCGCCGTCGCCGCTGGATGCCTGCGTGGCGCCGTAGCCGCCGGATGCCTGCTTGGCGTAGTCGCCGCTGGATGCCTGCGTGGCGCCGTCGCCGCTGGATGCCTGCTTGGCACCGTAGCCGCTGGATGCCTGCGTGGCGTAGTCTCCGCTGGATGCCTGCGTGGCGCCGTCGCCGATGGATGCCTGCTTGGCACCGTAGCCGCCGGATGCCTGCTTGGCGCCGTCGCCGATGGACGCCTGCTTGGCGCCGTCGCCGATGGACGCCACGAGAGCGTTGATTTCGGCAATCAGCTTCGCACCTTGCCGATTTTCGTCTTCGACGAAGGAGTTAGCGACTTCCGCAGGGAATTTTTCCAGATCGCCGAAGAAGCTGCTGGCCAGCCATTTCGCGTCGTCGGATCGACCGTCATCACGGAGCGCGGTCATGACGTCGGTGTAGGAACCACCATCCTTGAACTTGCTGCGAAACCAGTCGCGCCCGCTGCTACAGGCGCCCCACAGGCGGATACGTTCGAGGGTGATCTGGCTGGGATTGGGAGACTTGGCAGGCAAAGAGATATCGTTCATCGTCCGCGTCCTTCGCATGATGTCAGAAATGACGTTGGTGGGGGTGGGCGGCCCGTTGCGCCTGGACAGTGAAGCGGGCCGCCCGGCTACATCAGAACGGGATTTCGTCGTCCATCTGGTCGTGCACGGGGGCGGCAGGGGGTCGCTGGGCCGGGGCTCGCCACGTGCGAGGGCCGGAGGCACCGGTGTTCGCACCGCGAGCCGGAGCGCCGCCTGAAGGTCGCTGCTGTTGCGCCGCCTGAGGCTGAGGACGAGAGGCTGGCCGCTGCTGAGTGGTTCGGGCGCCGCCGTGGCTCGACGGGTCGTAGACCGAGTATTCCCGGATCACACGGCTCGTCTTGCCCTGCTTGCTCGTGTAGTCCTCGACCGTGATGAAGAACGGAATGAAGTGCCACTCCTCGGTCTTGCTCGCCTGCGGCTTCCCGCAGACCCGGCCGATGGAGGCGAGCGTCTGAAGGCCCCTGCGCTCGACGCCGCTGTCGTCGTGGACGTAGTTGGCGGCCTCGTACCAAGTGCGGTTTTCTTCGTGCCCCTCCATGACGGTCATGGAGAACCCGGCGAACTTGCCGGTGCCCTTGGAGTTTTCTTTGACGTCGCTATCCGTGATCTGCACCAGATAGCGCCCGACAGGCAGCTTTTCGAACTCATCCGGCGGAACTTCATCAGCATTAAACGTCATGCCAAGATCGGCCATAACAGTTACTCCGTAGCTTCGCCCAGCGCCGGACGCGCGGGCATAGGGAAGTGGGGAGCGAGAACGTTGTAGCCCTCGCCCGGCTTGTATTGGAATTTCTCGGGGAGCCCGTAGCGGTTCTTGGCCACGAAGGAGGGGCGGCCCTCGGTGTAAATCCAGCGATTTCCGCCGCCCTTCGCCTTGATTTCCTTGCCGCCAAATGCGGTCTTCTCTTCCTTCACGGTCACGTCTTCGTTGAGGAAGAGAATTGCGTCCACCTCGTCTTGGAATTGGGCAACCGCCCGCTTATGAAGACGGATGTCGTAGCGCGAATAGCTTGCGTTGCTGGGATCGTCGAACCGGCCGATCTCGGAATGCGAGATGAACACGATGCCCATCTGCCGCTCACGGCGAATACGCGCAGCGAGCGCAAGGAATTCCCGCCAGAGCTTGTCCGCCTCGATGTAGCCCTTGCCGAAGCCAGGGTCTTCGATGGACGCCCACTTCTTCTCACGGCAAAGGTGGTCCCACAGCAGGGGTTCGAGCTTGTCGATGCTGTCGATCACGAGCGTCTGGAAGTCGTGATCGTCTTCGAGGACGGCGACCATAGCTTCCATGACGGTCGCGAACTGGTCGATTTCATCCCAGCCTGCCAGCTCCAGGCCAGAGGGGAGGCCATCTTCCACGAGGATGAAGACGGGGTTCGGGAACTCAGAAGCGAGAGTCGTCTTACCCTTTCCGGGCGGGCCATAAATCAGGACGCGAGGCGGTAGCGTCGCCTTGATCATCTTCAGGCCAGCGAGTGCCATTGCCATGATCCATATCTCCAATTGCTGTCCCGTCTCACGGCTTGCCGAGGGGCGCCCGGCGGAGACGGGGATCAGCCGCACGGCACAAATGCCGACCGGACGCCCCTCGTTGTGGATCAGCCGAGCGTGCGCAGCGGCCGGATCAGACTGTGTTTGAGGAGGAAGGCTTCGGCCTCAGCGAGGGTGCGGACGCGACACCAGGGGATGTTGCGGGCGAGGCACCAGTCGCGGAAATCGCGCTGCTCTTTGCGCAATGAGCCCTTCTTGGATTTCGACTCCATGAAGAACGCGAGCCCAAACAGGTTGGCGAAGACGAGATCGGTCATGCCCTTCATCAGGCCGGTGCGTTTCAGCTTCTTGGCTTCTTTCCAGCCCACGCGGGCGCCGTTTGGCACCGAGAAGCAGATCACGTCGTCGCCGCTCCGGAGGTTGAACAGATCGACGATCTGGGTTTGAAGATCATCCTCCTCGTGATTGCGGACGATCTTGACCTTCTTCGCCTCTGGCTGGGCGGGGCGCTTGATGGGCAAGCGGCGAGGATCGGGAATGTGTGACATCAGGCCACCGCCTCGGCATACTTGCGGGGCCGGGAAGGGCGCATCTCCACCTGTGGGCATTTGGGCGGCAGGAAGTCCTCTGCGGTCAGCTCGATCCCGTTGCGCTGGGCATATGCCAGGATGACCGGGTGGTGTGGCTGAGGGATAAGCCCACCGGTGCCCTTGGCAGATTTCGGGTACTGCCAGCGGTACGGCGTCGCTGCGGATGTGCCGGTGATCTTCGAGACCGTGGCCTCTCCGCCCAGCTTCTTGATGATCGTGCTTGCAGGTTCCATGGCCTAAAATTTTAGGATTTCGAAAATTTTGTCAATCCTAAAATTTTGGAATTTAGATTGAAAAATTTTCGGAAACCGAAAATGATAGCGCAATGATCGGAATGAGAGAGGCCAATGAATGGATGTCATAGATGAATTGAAACGCGTGCTGAGTGGTAAGCACGATAGTAAGTTCCAGAGGCAAAAATTGGCAGAGTTGCTTGGGAAATCCAACGCGACTGTGACCTCTATATTAAATCGTACCCGGCCACTCAAGGTTGATGAACTACCTATTATTTATAAGTTCATCGGAAAAGACCCGACGAAGCGGTTAATACAGGTCGTCGGCCATGTAGGCGCTGGCTATGAGGTGTTCGCATACGACGATCATGCTCAAGGCGGCGGCCTGGATGAAATCGAAGCGCCGCCTGATGCTGATGAAGACACATTTGCCGTTGAAATACGCGGAACTAGCATGGAGCCAGCGTACTATGACGGTGATTACCTGATCTATCATGACCACCGATCAGGTAGTGACATCTCGGAACTGTCAGGCGAGGAATGCGTGGTTCGCCTCACTGACGGGCGGATGTTCGTGAAGGTGCTTGTGCCAGGAACGATTCCGGGATGCTGGACCCTCTACAGCTACAACGCACCGCCCTTGGTGAACGAGGACGTTGAATGGGCTGCACGCATCGGATGGGTGAGGCGGGCGCGACGTCAAGGAGCGCGCATTGGTCGGACCTAGGGGATTGCTCACATTCCTGAAACCATAAAAGCCCGGCAATCGCTGGGCTTTTTGCTGTCCATGACAAAAATTTTCGAAATTCTAAAGTTTTCTGTTTACAAATTTCAGAAAAACTAAAATTATCTCCTCAGCCAACATGGGCAGAGGAACACGATATGGGCGACGATCTGAAGAAGATATCAGCCGAAAAGGTTGCCGACGATCTGACGAAGATGTCGGCCGAGAAGGTCGCCGACGAGTACGGCCGGCTCAACCAGCAGAAGAAATCAATCGAAACCAAGCTTGAGAAGTTCAAGGCGGAAATCCTCCGCCGCGGATTGAGCTTCGCGAAGGGCGCAGCCTGGATCATTTCGGCCAGCGAGTCGACATCTACGCGCCTCGATACCGAGGCCATGCGAGCGGACCCGAAGCTCGCGAAGCTGCTTCCGAAGTTCGAAAAGACTTCAACCTCCACCCGGATTCTCGTGAAGCCGGTTCCGGTCGAAATCGAGGCGGCGGCGGAATGAAAACGCAATCCGATCTGCTCGACGACATGGCCGCGAGCCTGCTGGATAACGACATCGATCTCGGCGACGAACGCGCTGTCATCGTCCACCTGAAGTACGCGAACTTCATGGCCCGCGACATCACCAACCTGATGGACGCCGCAATCAACCGAGCGCGCATCGAGCGGGCGCATTCGCCCGATCTCAAGGTCGCCTGACCACTCAAACCTTCCGAGGATCATACAATGACCGAACCTGCCAAGAAGCAGGGCGGCATCAAGGATATTGCCTTGGGCCGCCAGGATATCTTCCGTCTCGCCCCCAGCGACATCCATATCCGGGAAGGCTGGAACGTTCGCGAAGAAACGCCTGAGCTTGCGGCGCACATCGATGGCATCGCGCTCTCGATGTCGAAAATCGGTGTGAAAGATCCTCTTCGCGTCTGGTGGGAGGACGGCAAGGCATGGGTGAGCGACGGGCACAACCGCATCCGGGCGGTGCGGCGCGCGATGGAGGTGTATGGCGCCGACATCAAGTCTGTTCCGGTCCTCTTGGAAGACCGCTACAGCTCCGAAGCTGACCGTAAGTTCTCCCAGAAGGTGCTGAACGGCGGCCTTCCGATTTCCACCTACGAGGAAGGCAAGCTCTACAAGCAGATGCGCGCCTACGGATGGACCGAGAAGGACATCGCAGACAACGCCGGCATCTCCACGACGCGTGTTGCCCAGGTGCTTTCTCTCCAGGCCGCGCCCCTGGAAGTGCAGCACATGGTGGTGGCCGGTGAGGTGTCGGCGTCGCTTGCAATCGACACGCTTCGGCAGGCACCCGAGCCGCAGGCTGCTGCCGAAACCCTCCAGGCGGCTGTCGCCACGGCCAAGGCGGCTGGCAAGACCAAGGCCACAGCCAAGCATCTTCCGGCATCCGTGCCGCGCACCGGGCTGAAAGCGGAACTGCGCGATCTCTTCGAAGGCGCCGCTACCAAGTCTGAGGGTGGCGTCACCACCCTGGAAATCACCGATGAGGAGCATGAGCGCCTCAAAAAGCTGCTTGGCTTGTGAGGCGCGCCATGAGCGATCCTCGCATCCCCGTCGTGGCGGAAGCCATTCTCAATAAGCGTGCGGAAACCCGTGGTCGCGCGACCAGTGAAGACATGGCGAAGGCGGCGCTCGCAGCCCTGGACCGCTTTCTGGCTCCGCCTCGGCGGCCCCGTCCCATCACCGCCGACATGAACCATGTCGTCGAAGCCATCCGCGCGGGAGGCGCATGAACCATGACCCATACGTTCGCCACGCTCGAAGTGAGCCCCGAAGTCTACGACGAAATCGCCGTCAAGCTCGAAGCTGCCGGCTACAGCCATCTGTTCTTTGGCTCCTACATCAACATGCACGGTATCGCCCTGGATCGCAGCGCCGGATCGTCACACCAGCAGGAGATCGAGCGCTTGAAGGCGGCGTTCGAAGCCCGCGTCACCGAACTGCTGGCGGCGAACAACGCTGAGTGGTTGAAGCGTATTTATGATACTTCCCAGGTGCACGATCTGGAGCGGCGCCTGGAGATGGCCGAGCACGCGTTGGAGACGGTCCTCGGCCTCGCAAATGACAGGAGTGATCCCGGCAAGGATACGCGGCAAGCAGTTATAGAGGTTGCTGAGGACGCCCTCGCAGAGCGTCGGCAGCAATTGTGCGTCGATCCTCTCGCCTCACTCGTCGGTCGGTTCGCTCTCGCGCTACTGAAGAAGCTGCGGATGGTCGAACAGAAGCGCGGCTTCGGGGATGCCTGGGCTATTCCAGACTGGCACGGCGATCTGGTGCAAAGCCTATTCATGTGCGTCCACAAGGGCGATCCAATCGACGTGGCCGCGTATGCCGCCTTCGCGTGGCACCACGGCTGGACCACCACGCCCGCTCCTGACTGGCAGCCCATCGCCTCCGCGCCCCGCGACGGGTCGCAAATCGAACTCGGCGGCCCGAGCGGGCACATCGCCCCGAACGATTGGCACGTCGAGACCGGGCATTGGCGCCAGGGAACGCACTTCGGCTGGTGGGAGAACGACGCCGGGGACGCCTTCCCGAATGGCTGGCCCGAGCCGACGTACTGGCGTCCGCGTGGCGCTCGCCCCGCAATCATTGGCGTGGAGGTCTGAGCAATGAGCAATTTCACCTATGCAATTGCGGACCTGCATGGCCGCTTCGATCTTCTCCAGTCGGCTCTGGAGCGGATCGAGAACGATAGCCAGTGCGGCACAGTCGTGTTCCTCGGCGATTATGTAGACCGTGGCCCGCAGAGCCGGCAGATCATCGAGCGCCTCATGGCTGGGCCGTCGAACGGCTGGCGGTGGGTGTGTCTGAAGGGCAACCACGAAGTCATGATGGTGGATGCCCTTCAGGAGAAGTCCACGGGCGAAGCATGGATCGCCAATGGAGGTGTCGCCACCCTTGAGTCTTATTCCAGTGAGGGTCATCCGCTCGGCAACAACACAGCGTCCGGCGCCCACATCAAATGGCTGGAATGCCTTCCCATGATCTATGCGGACGGGGACCGCATCTTCGTTCATGCCGGCGTCGATCCCACGCGCTCCATCGCCGATCAGACCGAAGCAACCTTGCTTTGGCGCCGCTGGGGGCGCGACGAGGACTATGAGCACCCGGCTGGCCATGTGGTTCATGGGCACACGCCGTTTCCCAAAGGGCCAATCCTCCTCGGCGGTCGCACCAACCTAGATACGGGCGCCGTCAAGACTGGCCGCCTTGTCGTTGGCGTCTTCGACAACGCTGTCCCAGGCGGCCCGGTTCGCTTCTTGGAAATCATTTCCGAGCCCGCCCACAAGTCGCGGGAGGGTTGAGGCATGCGCGTCAACATCTCTCTGAACTCCAGCGATCTGGAATTGATCGACCGCGCGGCCAAGCTCGCGGGCATGAGCCGATCCGCCTTCATGGTGAAGGCGGCAGAGGAGAAGGTTGCGACGCCGAGTGGCTCTGCCGTGGACGGGTGGAAAGAGGCAACCATCGCCTGGACGGTGTGCGCCTCCATCCATCGTGAATTCGCCAGGGGCCGCGATCCGCTTTTCACGACGCGGCAGGCGGATTTCGTAAAGCACGAGAATGACGCACGCGCTCGCGCCACACCTCCCAACGGAGGAGGCCAGCCATGATGTTCCGAGGCACCAAAACGGAACGAGACGCCCTGCTGTCCGCCCTGGGATGCCGCGCGGATGTGCTCAAGCGCCGGGTCGCATGGCTGGTGAGCGTCGGCAACGACAAGTCGGCGCAGCGGCACACCGACGAACTCGCCCTGGTTCAGACCATGCGCGCGGGGCTGAAGGGGGAGGTGGGCCGTGGCACAAGTTGAAGAGAAGCGCCATGTCCTGCCGCCGTCGCTCGCCCCGCGTGGCCTGAGCCGCGTCGAGGCCGCAGCTTATATTGGCATCTCTCCGACGCTGTTCGATGAGCTGGTTCAGGACGGCAGAATGCCAAAACCGAAGCTTGTCAATACCCGAAATGTCTGGGACCGGGTGCGGCTTGACGCGGCATTCGAGGACCTCCCCGATAAGGACGGGCGCGACAATCCCTTTTTGCATTTTCGCGCCTGACCAAAATCGGAGCGACGAATGGAACTTCCAAAGTACGTTTATAAGGACACTGACCGATACGGGACGGTGCGATATTACTATCGCCCCAGGGGGCGCTCGAAGGTGCGCCTTCCTGATGACCCGGAATTGCCCGAGTTCAGAATAGCGATTGAGGCCGAGAATGACCGCATTGCTCGCATCGCGAGCGGGGGGCAGCCTCGAAAGATGCTTGAAAGCAAGGCTCAGACCCTCCGCTGGCTGTGTGAGCAGTATTTTGCTTCGCCCACCTTCAGGGCGCTCGATCCTCGTACGCAGCATGTCCGGCAACTCGTTATCGGGCATTGCCTCCGCGAGCCAGTCGCGCCGGGCTCCAAAGAGGATTTTGCTGGCGCTCCGATAAGCATGGTCACTTCTAAGGCGATCAAGGTTCTACGCGACCGAAAGGTGGAGACGCCAGATGCTGCGAACTCGCGCGTGAAATATTTCCGTGGGGTGTTCGCGTGGGCGATTGAGGCCGAAATAGAGGGCGTGACGATGAATCCGGCGCGCGACGTAAAGTGCCTGAAAAGAAGCTCGGAAGGGTTCCACTCTTGGACCACAGAAGAGGTGGAACAATTTGAGCGTACACATGGCATCGGCACTAAGGCGCGCCTCGCGCTGGCCCTTCTGCTCTACACCGGTCAGCGGAGGTCCGACATCGTGACCTTCGGAAAGCAGCATCTAAACAAGGACGGCTGGCTTCGGTTCACTCAATTCAAGAACCGCAATCGCAAGCCGGTGCGCCTTGAGATCCCGATTATCCCGGATCTGGCGCATATCATCGAAGCCAGCCCCACAGGGGACATGACATTCCTTGTCACCAGCTACAACAAGCCGTTCACCTCGAACGGCTTCGGGAACTGGTTCCGTAAACAGTGCGACGATGCCGGTTTGTCCGAATGCTCTGCCCATGGCCTAAGGAAGGCGTCAGCGGCTCGGCTCGCGGAATTGGGCTGCACAGACCGGGAGATCATGTCGTTTACCGGGCACGTTACAAGCCAGGAGGTTGACCGTTACACCAGGGGCGCAAATCAGAAGCGCCTTGCCGGCAACGTGCTGCGCAGAATTAACTCCGAGCACGCCTAATCCACGACGTCCAATCGTAAATAAAGACCTGTCCAACCCATTGATTTAATTGAGTTATGGTGCCGCAAGAGGGATTCGAACCCCCGACCCCCTCATTACGAATGAGGTGCTCTACCAGCTGAGCTATTGCGGCCCGGAAGCGTGCGGGGCATCCCGTTTGCTTCTGCCGGACCCGCATGCACGGATTACCGCATCATGGGGCGCGCGAACTTGCTGATGCGACCCGAGGGCCGAACAGGCGATCCTCATACGTGGAGCGGACGCGAGATTCAAGCGCGCCGTGCATGCGGGTTTGGGTGATCCCCGGCAAAAGGTGAGCTTATGCGTGAAGCAGGCGATGCGTGAAGCGCTTGCAATCCGTTCCGCGCGCATTTCACGCCTTCGCGCCGGCCCGCTTGCCTCGCGATGCGGGCGCGGCTAACCCTTATCGGCATGGCATCCGAACCCAAGCCGCCCGCTCCCACGACGCCCACTCCCAAGCCGCCCGCGCAGGACAAGTCCGCACGCCTTGCCCAGGCCCTGCGGGCCAATCTCGCCCGCCGCAAGGCGCAGGGGCGCGCGCGCCGGGATGTGGAGCAGGACCCCGACGCCCTCGATGCGGTTCCCCAGGCTCCGGATTTGCACGGGTCCGGCGCCCCGCCATCGCCGGCTGATCCGGCCCCGGATGACGCAACGTCCGGTGGATTGGAGCCGGCGATCATTGTGCCCAAGGGCGGGCCTTGCTAGATAACGCGTTTACTCGACGGCCGTGACGAGGGGCAGGGCGGTCTTCGGGCACCAGGAGCGTTCAGCGCATGGATAAAATTCGCATCGTCGGCGGGTCTTCCCTTGAAGGCACGATTCCCATTTCCGGCGCCAAGAATGCCGCTTTGCCGCTGATGATCGCGAGCCTTTTGTCCGAAGAGAAGCTGATCCTCGAAAATGTGCCCCGCCTCGCGGATGTGGCCTTGCTGCAGCGCATCCTCGGCAATCATGGCGTCGACATCACCACCAACGGCAAGCGCAACGGGGATGATCCCTATGCGGGCCAGACGCTGGAGATCGATGCCCGCGTGATCGTCGATACCACCGCACCCTATGATCTCGTCTCGCGCATGCGGGCGAGCTTCTGGGTCGTGGGCCCGCTGCTGGCGCGCATGGGGGAGGCAAAGGTCTCGCTGCCCGGCGGCTGCGCCATCGGGACCCGGCCGGTGGATTTCCACCTCGACGCCTTGCGGGCGCTGGGGGCGGAAATCGAAATCGATGCCGGTTACGTGCTCGCCCGCGCGCCCAGGGGGCTGCAGGGCGGCCGCATCGTGTTCCCGAAAGTGTCGGTGGGCGCCACCCACACAGCGATCATGGCCGCCGCCGTCGCCCACGGCGATACGGTGATCGAGAATGCCGCCTGCGAACCCGAGGTGGTCGATCTCGCGGACTGCCTGGTGAAGATGGGGGCCCGCATTTCCGGCGCCGGTACGCCGCGGATCGAGATCCAGGGCGTCCCACGGCTGCGCGCTGCCCGCCACGCGGTGTTGCCGGACCGCATCGAGACCGGCACATACGCCATGGCCACCGCCATGGTGGGCGGCGATGTGATGCTTTCCGGCGCGCGGCCGGACCTGCTGGAAAGCGCGCTCGACACGCTGCGCGCCGCCGGAGCCGAGATTGACGCCACCAACGAGGGCATCCGCGTGCGCCGCAACGGCGCCGGCATCAATCCGGTCGACGTGACCACCGCCCCGTTCCCCGGCTTCCCCACCGATCTGCAGGCCCAGTTCATGGCCCTGATGACCATGGCCAAGGGCCGCTCGCGCATCACCGAGACGATTTTCGAGAACCGCTTCATGCATGTGCAGGAATTGGCGCGGCTCGGCGCCAAGATCCATCTCGACGGCGATACCGCGACGGTGGACGGCACTGACCGCCTCACCGGTGCGCCGGTGATGGCCACCGACCTGCGCGCCTCGGTCTCGCTGGTCATCGCCGGTCTTGCGGCCGAAGGCGAGACCATGGTGCAGCGCGTCTATCATCTCGACCGCGGCTTCGAGCGGCTGGAGGAGAAGCTGTCGCGCTGCGGCGCGCAGATCGAGCGCATCAGCGGCTGAGCCGCATCCGCGCGCCCCGGCGCGCTTGGGGGGTGGCTGAAAAGCAAAAATGCGGCCATCCCTTGATGGATGGCCCTCGCGTCGCCATCTGCCAAGCATCACAAGAAGCGATAAGAAGGCCGCACGCCGATGGACAGTCTCAAGCTTCTCGCCATGGATGGCGAAGACCTCGCCATCATCTCGGCTCATCTTCAGGATGCGGTGATCAAGGTGGAGGACATCGGTTTCCTGCCGCGCTCCCGCAGGTTCGCGCTGCTGCTCAACCGGTTCGACTGGGATCAGAAGGAAACCGCCGACGAACTGGTGCGCCGGCGTTCCGGCCTGCATTTCGAACGGGTCAGCGCGGTGCAGGCGCGCGGCTTCGATCCCCGCAAGCCGGACACCGTGCTCAATCTCCTCGCGGTCACGTTCGAACCCACCGATGCGCCGTCCGGCCATGTGCTGCTGACCTTTTCCGGCGGCGCGGAAATCCGCCTCGCGGTGGAATGCATCGAGGCGCGCCTCAGCGATCTCGGGCCCGCCTGGGGCTGCACCTGCGCGCCCAAGCACGATCCGCTGCCGGAACTGAAGGTCGGATAGGCCCGCCGCGGGGCCGCAGTGTTGTCCTCCGCAGCCGAGGGAAGCGCGGGCGGAGCGGAAAAGGCATTCAACTTTTCCGGTACATGCTCTAGGGAGACGGAATGCCGATCCGTCTTCATACCCAGCAGAGCGATTTTCCCGCAGCCTTCGCCGCTTTCCTCGCCAGCAAGCGGGAAACAGATGCCGATGTGGCGTCGGTGGTGGCGCAGATCATCGCCGACATCCGCGCCCGGGGCGATGATGCCCTGATCGAAATCTCCGCCCGGCTCGACCGCGTGGACCTCGCCGCGCGGGGCATTCGCGTCACCGACGCGGAGATCGATGCCGCGCTCGCCTCGATCCCAGCCGAGACGCGCGAGGCACTTGAGTTTGCCAAGGCGCGCATTGAATCCCATCACCTCAGGCAGAAGCCGCAGGACGAGCGCTATACCGACTCGGCCGGGGTGGAGCTGGGCCAGCGCTGGACCAGCGTGGACGCGGTCGGCCTCTATGTGCCGGGTGGCACTGCCGCCTATCCCTCTTCCGTGCTGATGAATGCCGTGCCCGCCAAGGTCGCGGGCGTGCCGCGCGTGGTCATGGTGGTGCCGGCGCCCGACGGGCAGATCGCGCCCCTGGTGCTTGCCGCCGCCCGCCTGGCCGGCGTGGACGAGGTGTATCGCGTGGGCGGGGCACAGGCGGTGGCCGCGCTCGCCTATGGCACGGCGACCATCGCCCCGGTGGACAAGATCGTCGGCCCCGGCAATGCCTATGTGGCCGCCGCCAAGCGGCAGGTGTTCGGCAAGGTGGGCATCGACATGGTGGCCGGGCCATCCGAGGTGCTGATCCTGGCGGATGGCGAAGCAAATGCCGACTGGATCGCCGCCGACCTGCTCGCCCAGGCCGAGCATGACACGGCCGCCCAGTCGATCCTGATCACCGACAACGCAGCCCTGGCGGCACGGGTGGAGCAGGCGGTGGACGGCATGCTCACCACCCTTCCGCGCGCCGAGATCGCCCGCGCCTCCTGGCGCGACCATGGCGCCATCATCCTGGTGGATGATTTGGACGCCGCCATATCCCTGGTGGACCGGGTGGCGCCGGAGCATCTTGAGATTCACAGCGCCGATGCCGAGCGGCTCGCCGGTCTGGTGCGGCACGCGGGCGCGATCTTCATCGGCGCCCATACGCCCGAGGCCATCGGCGATTATGTCGGCGGCACCAACCATGTGCTGCCCACGGCGCGCTCGGCCCGGTTTTCCTCCGGGCTCGGCGTGCTGGACTTCATGAAGCGGACCTCATTGCTGAAATGCTCGCCCGAAGCCCTGCGCGTGATCGGCGGGGCGGCCGTGCGTCTCGCCGAGGTGGAGCGCCTGCAGGCCCACGGGCGCTCGATCCTCATCCGTTCCAATGCCGGCAGCCCGGACGCCTGATGCCATGACGCAAAGCTCCCGCACCGACCGCCTTTGCACCGTCACCCTGGACGAGGCCTCCATCGGCCGGGGCGGGCCGGACGTGGAGCATGAACGCGCCACCGCGATCTACGATCTGCTGGAGGACAACCGCTTCGCGCTCGCGAGCGATCCGGGGGAGGGGCCCTATACGCTCCATATCGGCCTCGTGGACAACCGCCTGGTGCTCGATATCAAGCGCGAGACCGGCGAGGCCGTGGTGCAGCACCATCTCTCCCTCACCCCTTTCCGGAAGGTGGTGAAGGATTATTTCTTGGTGTGCGAGAGCTATTTCCAGGCCATCCGCACCGCCTCCCCGACCCAGATCGAGGCGATCGACATGGGCCGGCGCGGGCTCCACAACGAAGGGTCCGAGCTTCTGCTGGAGCGGCTCAAGGACAAGATCGACGTGGATTTCGACACCGCCCGCCGTCTGTTCACCCTGATCTGCGCGCTCCATTGGAGAGGATGACTTGGACGAGCCTCCCGCGGCGTCTTCGCGCTCAGCGCGGCCGCAATCGGTTCTCTTTATCTGCGGACAGAATGTGGTGCGCTCCGTCATGGCCTCCGCCTGGGCGAAGCATCTGTTCGGCAAGTCGCTCTATGTGGGCTCCGCCGGCGTTATCGCCGGCGAGGCGGATCCCTTCGTCACGGCCGTGATGGAGGAGGTGGGGCTCGACGTGCATCGGCACCGGCCGAAAAGCGTGGAGGACCTGGAGGAGTACGAGGGGCTGGGGTTCGACCTCGCGATCTCCCTGTCGCCGGATGCCCATCACCGGGCGCTGGAAATCACCCGCACCAATGCGCTCGACGTGGAATATTGGCCGACCTCCGATCCAACCCTGGAGGGGGGAAATCGCGAGCAGCGGCTGGAAGCCTATCGGGCCGTGCGCGATGAATTGGAAATGCGCGTGCGCGCCCGCTTCCGCTAGGGATGACCGCTTCACTCGCGGTGCCCTCTCCCGCGTGCGGGAGAGGGGAAAATCGTTGAAGCCGGCGCGCCGGCTTCACTTCATCAGGTCCAGCCCCTTCAGCAATGCCGCGTTGAATCCAGCCGGGTCCTGGATCTGCGGCGCATGGCCAAGCTCGGCGAATTCCACCAGCGTGGCGTTCGGAATGGCCTTTGCCGCAGCCTTCCCCAGCTCGGGATAATTGCCGAGAATCTTCTGGACCGCGGCGGGCGCCGCAGCCTTGCCGATGGCGGTATTGTCCTTCATGCCGATCATCAGCAAGGTCGGCGCCTTGATGTTGTGCAGTTCGTGCACCACCGGCTGGCTGAGGATCATGTCCGATGTGAGCGCCTGGTCGTAGGCGACCTTGTCCTTGCCCGTGCCGAGATACATGCCGGCGAGCATGTCCACCCATTTGTCGTATTCGGGCTTCCAAGTGCCGGCGTAATAGGTGCTCTGCTGGTATTTTTTCATGCCCTCGAAATTGTTGCGCTGTTCGCCCACGAGCCATTGGTCGACGGTCAGCGAGGGCACGCCCTTCTCGCGCCAGTCCTCAAGACCGATGGGATCGACCAGCACCAGGCCGGAGACGTCGTCGGGAAAGGTGAGGGCGTAGCGCATGGCCAGCATGCCGCCCATGGAATGGCCCATGATGATGGGCTTTTCGACATCGAGCTGCGCCAGCAGGGCATGGGTATTGGCGGCGAGCTGGTGCAGGGAGAATTGATAATCCTGCGGCTTGGAGGATTTGCAGAAGCCGATCTGGTCGGGAACCACCACGCGATAGCCGGCCTTGGTGAGCGGCGCGATGACGCCTTCCCAGGTGGCGCCGCAGAAATTCTTGCCATGCAGCAGCACAATGGTGCGCCCGTTCGCCTGCTGCGGCTTCACATCCATATAGGCCATGTGCAGCGGCTGGCGCTGGGAGGTGAAGTCGAACCGCCCGACGGGATAGGGATAATCGAAGCCCTCCAGCTCCGGACCATAGGCAACGCCGCTCTGGGCGGCGGCCGGCAGTGCGGAAAGGGCGAGCAGGAGACCGGTGGCTGCGAAACTCATGCGCATCGCGCGTGTCCTCGTTCCAAATCCCCCCGGCGCGCCTTCTAGCAGCGCTTTATGAACGGTCGGCGGCATCGGGATGAGGGAAGCGCCGTCCGCCCCCGGCGAAGGGGTGCCGGCCTGATGCGCGCAAACGGGCGTTCACACGCGCAACCCTTTGCGCTAGCGTCCGCGCGCCGTGCGCTGCATGCGCGACGGCGTTCTTCCGACCGGTTCGAGGTGACGCAGACGTGAACGACAGGGTGAAGCTCGTATTGGCCTCCGGCTCGCCCCGCAGGCTCGCGCTGCTCAACCAGGCCGGCATTGAGCCGGACCTGCTCATGCCGGCCGACGTGGACGAGACGCCCGACAAGGGCGAGCTGCCGCGCCACCTTGCCCTGCGGCTTGCGCAGAAGAAGGGCGAACTCGTCGCCGCCCGCGCCAAGGAGGCCGGCATGTCGGCCATCGTCGTTTCCGCCGACACGGTGGTCGCGGTGGGCCGGCGCATCCTGCCCAAGCCCGAATTGCAGGACGAAGCGGAGGAATGCCTGCGCCTGCTCTCGGGGCGCGCGCACCGCGTGTTCACCGGCCTGTGCGTGGTCTCGGCGCGCGGGCGCTCGCGCACCCGCCTCGTGGAATCGCGCCTGCGCTTCCGCCGGCTCTCGCATGACGATATCAGCGCCTATCTCGCCTGCGGGGAATGGCGCGGGAAGGCCGGCGGTTACGCCATCCAGGGCATTGCCGGCTCATTCGTGGTGAAGCTCATGGGCTCCTACACCTCGGTGGTCGGCCTGCCGCTTGCGGAGACCATCGCTCTGCTGGCGGGGGAGGGGTATCCCGTGCGGGCCGGCTGGGCGGAGCGGGCGGCGTGAACGACAACCAGCCCAAACGCGCCGCCACGCCGGCCGGTCCTTTCGCTTCCAAGCCGTGCCCGATCTGCGCCAAGCCCTCGGTGGAGCGCTATCGCCCGTTTTGCTCGAAACGCTGTGCCGACGTGGACCTGAACCGCTGGCTCAAGGGCGCCTATGCCATTCCGGTGGTGGAGGATGAGGACGAGGACGGAGAAGGCAGCGCGCCCGAGCGCGAGACCTGAAGGGGCGGTTGCGTTCCCGCGTCGCTTTTCCTTTTCTTGATTGCCCCTTCTTGCTTCCCCCTCCCTAACCCTCCCCCGCACGCGGGAGAGGGAATCCGTTGGTGCGGGAGGGGAGGGATTTCCCGCGATGCCGGCACGCCCCCTCTCCCGCGTGCGGGGGAGGGGGCAGGCGTTGCAGATCCGCCTTCCCGCAGGCTCCCGCCACATCCACCTTACGATGGGGCGCTTCCCGCCTTGACGGCGCAAGGCGACAAAGGCGAGGGTGCCGCCCACGCACCCGGCCACGCTTGAAGGAGTAAGCCCATGAGCGCCAGCACCCTTGCCGCCGCCCCTGCCGCCCCTTCCTTCCGCACCGACGCCTTCATCGACGGCCGCTTCGTGCCGGCGGCGAGCGGCAAGCGCTTCGCCGCGATCAACCCCGCCACTGGCCAGGAACTGGCGCGGATCGCTTCGTGCGAGGATGCAGACGTGGATCTTGCCGTCCACGCCGCGCGCACCGCTTTCGAGGATCGCCGCTGGGCCGGGCTGAAGCCCTCCGAGCGCAAGCGCATTCTCATGCGCTTCGCCGAGCTGGTGCGGGCCCATCGCGATGACCTCGCCCTGCTCGAAACCCTCAACATGGGCAAGCCGATCTCGGACGCGAAATCCATCGACGTGCGGGCCACCGCCGATACCATCGCCTATTACGGCGAGGCGGCGGACAAGGTTTATGGGGAGATCGCGCCCACCAATGACGAGAATCTCGCGCTGATCCTGCGCGAGCCGCTCGGCGTGGTGGGCTGCGTGACGCCGTGGAACTTTCCCATGGTCATGGCGGCCTGGAAATTCGCCCCGGCACTCGCCATGGGCAATTCGGTGGTGCTGAAGCCGGCGGAAGAATCCCCGCTCACCGCGCTGCGTCTCGCCGAACTGGCGCAGGAAGCCGGCATCCCGGACGGCGTGTTCAACGTGGTGCCCGGCCTCGGCGAGGAGGCGGGCGCGGCCCTCGGGCGGCATATGGACGTGGACGCCATCGCGTTTACCGGCTCCACCGAGGTGGGGCGCTATTTCATGCGCTATTCCGCCGACAGCAATCTCAAGCGGGTGGCGCTGGAGCTGGGGGGCAAGACCGGCTTCGTGGTGGCCCACGACGCGCCCGACCTCGATGCCGTCGCCGAGGCGGCGGCCGCCGGCATCTTCTTCAACCAGGGCGAAATGTGCACGGCCGGTTCGCGCCTGCTGGTGGACAATCGCATCAAGGACGAACTCGTCGCGCGCATCGCCGCCGCCGCGGCTCAATGGATGCCGGGCGATCCGCTGGACCCGCAGGCGAAGGCCGGCGCGGTGGTGAGCCGCGAGCACCAGGGCCGGATACTGGCCGCCATCGATCGCGGCCTCGCGGAAGGCGCGCGGCTCGTGGTGGGCGGCACGGCGGTGCGGGAAGAGACCGGCGGCGCCTTCGTCGCCCCCACCATCTTCGACAATGTGGCGCCCGGCTCCTCGCTGGATCAGAGGGAGATCTTCGGCCCGGTGTTGTCGGTGATCGGCTTCGACGGCCTGGATGAGGCGGTAAAGATCGCCAACGGCACGCTCTACGGCCTCGGCGCGGCGATCTGGAGCGGGGATCTTGCCGCCGCCTACAAGGTGGCGCGCCGCTTCAAGGCCGGCGTGGTCTATGTGAACTGCTTCGACGCCGACGACATCACGGTGCCGTTCGGCGGGGTGAAGCAATCCGGCTTCGGCCGGGACAAATCGCTCCATGCGCTGGAGAAATATTCCGATCTCAAGACCGTGTGGACGCGGCTTTAGGCGTTTCCGCTCTCGGATCGGGCGGTCAAGGCCGATCGAGCAGGAACACCCGTTCCGTCGCCTCGCAGGTGCCTTTCAGGCCACCTGGCACCGGGACGCTTTCCAGCAGGGAGATGCGATAGGTCTCCCCATAGAGCGCGCGGGTCGTGTCGGGGCTGACCGCGAACGGCGGGCCGTCGATCAGGGATTGATCATAGTCGAAGCAGATCAGGAGCTGCGGCGCGGCGGCGGTGATATCGACCAGATGGGCCGCGTAACGCTCGCGCAGGGGCTTGGGCAGGGCCACGAGCGCGGCGCGGTCGTAGACGGCATCTACCGGTCCGAGGGTGTCGCGCGTCAATTCGAAGATGTCGCCGATGAAGATGTCGATGCCGGGGGCGCTGCAGCGCGTGAGCGCACCGGCCTCAGATATCTCGGGCGAGATGTCGAGATCGGTAAATAATTGCGCCACGGCAAGCTGGCTTAGCTCCGCGCCGACCACCTCAAATCCCTGGGACAGCAGCCAGAAGATATCGCGAGTCTTGCCGCACAGGGGCACGAAGACGCGGGCCCCCTTGTGGAGGTTGAGGTGAGAGATGTGCTTCACGAGAAGGGCGTTGGGCTTGCCCTCGTGAAAGGCGATCTGGTTGTTTTCCCACTTCGTCCGCCAAAAATCCAAATCCATTCGGGCATCTCCCGTACGCGTACCCGTTGCCGGCAATGGGCCATGTCCTAGCAGGTTTGATGCGGGCGAAAGCAGCGATTTTCCGATTGGACATTCGGTCGCGGAGACCGTCGGCAGGCGGCTGCCGCAGGTCGCGTGCACCCCCGCGACAGCAACGGCGTGCTTGTTAAAACCGGAGGGCGGCCCTAAGGAAAATCGGTCGTTCGGCTCTGAAGGAGCATCGCAATCGTGACGTCCGTTCCCCCCTCCAATTCCACCGCCCACTGGCGCCATCTGGACGCCGAGCACCATCTGCACCCCTTCTCGGATACGAAGGCGCTGAATGCGGAAGGCGTGCGGGTGATCACCCATGCGGAGGGGAGCTTCATCTTCGATTCCGAGGGCAACAAGATCCTCGACGGCATGTCGGGCCTGTGGTGCTCCCAGGTCGGCCATGGCCGGCATGAAATCGTCGATGCCATCGCCGACCAGCTCCGTAAGCTCGACTATTATAATACCTTCTTCAAGACCACGCACCCCGCTGTCGCGGAACTCGCCGCCGCCATCGCCCAGGTGGCTCCCGAGGGCATGAAGCGGGTGTTCTTCACCTCCGGCGGGTCCGAGGCGGTGGATACCGTCATCCGCATGGTGCGCCATTATTGGGCCGCGCTGGGCAAACCAGAGAAGCACATCTTCATCGCCCGCAAGAATGCCTATCACGGCTCCACCGTGGGCGGGGCGAGCCTGGGCGGCATGAAGCCCATGCATGCCCAGGGCGGGCTGCCCATTCCCGGCATCATCCATGTGCAGCAGCCCTATTGGTGGGCCGAGGGCGGCGACATGGAGCGCGAGGAGTTCGGCCTCGCTGCGGCGCGCGAGGTGGCCCGCGCCATCGACGAGGCGGGGCCGGAGAATGTCGCCGCCTTCATCGGCGAGCCGATCCAGGGCGCCGGCGGCGTCATCATCCCGCCCGCCAGCTATTGGCCGGAAGTTCAGAAGATCTGCCGCGAGCGCGACGTGCTGCTGGTGTGCGATGAGGTGATCTGCGGTTTCGGGCGCACCGGAGAATGGTTCGGCTGCCAATATATGGGCGTCCAGCCGGATCTCATCACTTTCGCGAAGGGGGTCACCTCCGGCTATTTCCCCCTTGGCGGCGTGATCGTGGGGGATCGGGTGGCCGAGGGCTTCATCGCGCACGGCGGCGATTTCAACCACGGCTTCACCTATTCCGGACATCCCGGCGGCTGCGCGGCTGCGCTCGCCAACCTCAAGATCATGCATGAGGAAAAGCTGGTCGCGCGGGTGAAGGATGATATCGGCCCCTATCTCCAGGCGCGCTGGCTGAAGCTTGGCGAGCATCCCCTGGTCGGCGAGGCGCGCATGGTGGGTCTGATCGGCGCCATGGAACTCACCCCGCACAGGCCGAGCCGCGCCAAGTTCGCGGCGGAGGAGGGGACGGTCGGCCAGATCGCGCGCGATTTTTCCTTTTCCGAGGGGCTGGTGATGCGCGCGGTGCGCGACAGTCTCATCCTCGCGCCCCCGTTTACGCTGAGCTATGCGGAAGCGGACCAGATTGTGGCGACCGCATGGCGTGTGCTGGACCTCACCCAGGCCGAGCTGCAGCGACGCGATCTGCTCAAGGCCGCGTAAACCGGGGCGAAACGCCTCTGGTGTTCCAAATTTACGGCAGAGCCTGCGGTTGTCCCAGGGTAAGGCGCTTGTAAAGCGGAGATGTGATCCAATTAGGAAGCGTAGCTATAAACAACAGGTCACATGAGGGGCTGTTTCGTATCTGGTGTTGCTGAAAAATATTTCAGGTCTTCACGTTTTTATCCTCACGGGAACGAAGTCGGGTGGAGTTCGTTTGAAACTTCGACCAACCATCGTGAGGATATGATCATGAAGTCACCGATCTATATTGCGGCCCTGGCCCTGGCCATTGCGTCTCCCAGCGCTGTATTCGCGCAGGCTTCCACTGCGACCGGCGCCGTTGGCGGGGCAGCGGTGGGTGCTGTGGTGGGCGGACCCGTGGGCGCGGTCGTGGGCGGCGCTGTGGGCGCCACCATGGGCGCGGCGGCTGAACCCCCGCAGGAGGTGCGCTCCTACGTGATTCAGGAGAACCGTCCCTCGGTACGCTACCAGCATGAGGTCGTGGTCGGCGAGCCGCTGCCCCCCAGCGTGCAGGTCTATTCCGTGCCCAACCATGACGAATATGCCTACACCGTCGTCAACGATCGCCGTGTGATCGTGGATCGCGGCACCCGCAAGGTGATTCAGGTCGTCACGCCCTGATCCAACACGTCACCGCCCTGGCGCGTGAAGGGCCTTTTCCCGGCCGGGTTCGTCCCGGCCGGGATTTTTATGTGCTGGGGCGTGTTTGCATTTCTGTGGGCACGCGAGGACCGTTTGCCGGGAGGCAATCGGACCACAGACAATGCGATCGGTCAGGAGGCGGTCGGGTTCAGTCGGGTGCGCTGGCCGAGAAGGCCGGGCAGCGCGCGGCGAACCGCTCATACCATGCCACCAGGCCCGGATGATCCGCGCGCCATTGGCCGCCGAAGCGGAAGTCGAGATAGCCCAGGGCGCACCCGAGCGTGATGTCGCCCACGTTGGGGTCACCCTCGGGCGGCGGGCTGGCTTCCAATTCGGCGAGCGCGCGGGCCACCTTGCCGGCTTGCATTGCCACCCAGCTTTCGACGCGCTTGTCCTCGCTGCGATAACGGGCCTCGTAGATCTGGAGGATGGCGGCATCCATGATGCCGTCGGCGAGGGCCTCCAGGCGCAAAGCGGCGAAGCGAGTCTCGGGATCGGCAGGCAGAATGCGGCCGCCGCCGGCGACATGGTCGAGATAGGCGAGAATCACCGGGGAATCGAACAGAGCCGGGCCGCTGTCCCGCAGCAGCACGGGGATTTTGCCGAGCGGGTTTTGCTGGCGGATCGAGTCTTCCGAACTCATCGTGTCGGCGGTCTCCAACTCCAGCGCAAGGCCGAGATGGGCGGCGGCGACGCGCGCCTTGCGGGCGAACGGAGAGGCGGGCGAGTAACGCAGGCGCATGCGGCTGGCTCTTCTGGCGTGAGGATCCCACAGCAGAGCTAATCCCCTTTGGGATATGGGAGAAGCGGTTTCTCGCGAATTTTCTGCGCGCGGCGGTGCAGGTGGAAGAACTTCCACCGCGCTGCGCTTTCATTCGCGATATGGCGGGCGGCGATCCTGCGACGCGCGTCAGCGTTCCGGGACGATCCAGGAGACCCGCGAGCGGCCCTTGCCATCATGGGCCAGCAGCGGTGAAAGCGCTGTCAGTATGGTCCGCATCTCGTCGGCGAGCGTGAACGGCGGATTGACGATGATCAGGCCACTCCCGGAGAGCGCATCCGTGGCGCGCACCTCGGCAAAGTCCAGTTCCACCCGCAGGGTCTTGGGAAGGCCCACATGGGCCACCTCGCGGCGGAAGGCGTCCACCGCGCGCAGGTCCTTGATGGGATACCAGAGCATCAGGATGCCGGTGGCGAAGCGCTCGTGGAAGGTGGTGAGCGCGTCGGCGAGCCGCTTGAACTCGCCGCCTTCCTCAAACGGCGGGTCCACCAGAACCACGCCGCGCCGCTCGCGCGGCGGCAGATGGGCGGCGAGGGCGTTCCAGCCATCCTGCGACAGCACTTTTGCGCGCGGATCGCCGCCTATGTTCTTCTCCAGCTTCGCCCGCTCTTCAAAATGCAGTTCGGAGAACAGGAAGCGATCCTGCGGGCGGCCGAGGGCCAGCGCCAGCGCGGGCGAGCCGGGGTAGCGGCGGGCACCAGCATGACTGCGCAGTGTGCGCACTGCGTCGAGATAGGGCGCGAGAAGCTCGGCGGCCGGGGCGGGAAGGTTGGCTTCCAGCACCCGCTCGATGCCCGCTTCCGCCTCGCCCGTGCGCTGGGCCGAAACCCCGCCGAGATCGTAGAGCCCGGCCCCCGCATGGGTATCGAGCACGCGATAGGGAGCGTCCTTTTTGTTGAGATAGGCGAGCACACGCGCCAGCGCGGCGTGCTTCATCACGTCTGCGGCGTTCCCGGCATGGAAGGCATGGCGATAATTCATCGGCGGCGTCGGCTTTCCCAGCGCCCTATCGAACGGGAGGCACCTGAACCGGAGGCACCTGCAAGCTGCGCCCGGCCCGGCATCCGCGCCGGTCCGCCTCTGGACAGGACTGAAACGAAAGATCCTTGCTGAAGCAAAGCCGCACCTCGCGCAAGCGGTTGGCGCTGCAATCGACCGCGATCATATCGGCGGTGAGGCCGGGATTGGCAGCAATGAAGGCGGTTTCCACCGCTGCCGGCGTCACCGTCTGCGGCTCAGCCGGCGCAGTGAAGGCGGGCGGCACCACCACCTTTTCCCGCGCGGCACGCAGGGTGGCGAAATAGGCGTGTGGCGAAAGGCCCGAACAGGTGCCGTGCCGGCGCCATTCATGGATCACGAGACCGCGGCTCGGCATCAGGTCCTGGATGCCGTTGAGCGTTTCGGTCGGGATATAGGGTGCCGGGGTCTGGCAGGACTGGGGATAGCCGCGCGCGTTCTGCGGCCACAGCCCGTGAACGATGAAGCCAAACGGCTGCCCGGAGCGGCATTGCGCCGCCTCGCTGCGCGACCGCTCGGCACAAAAGGTCGGCGACCAGGAGAGGGCGAGAATATAGAAGTCAAAGCTCCTGGGCGGTGTCGTGCCCGGGTTGGACGCAGACCCCTGCGCCTCCGCGTGCCCCGCGACCGCCGCTGCAAGCAGGAACAGGGCGGCGGCGCAGAGGCGTCGAATCACGGACGCGCCATCTGGCAACCGGGTGCATAGGCAAGGTTGCGATCCAGCCCGATGATGCACCATTCCACGCCCCAGGTGTAACCCTGGAAGCTCGAATCCTCGATGATGGAATAGTCGATCTGGCGGATCTTGTTATCCGACAGCACCACCTTGGCGGTGCAATAGCGGCGCGGCTGGAATGCCTCGCCCCAGGGGCGGAAGGCGGTTTCACGCACGTTGGAATAGGACAGGATGTTCAGCGGCGCGTTCCAATACATGCGCTCGGTCTCGGCAAAGCGCATGGAAATGGTGCCGAGCGCCAGCGGCTCGGTGCAGGCCGGCAGGTTGCCGCTGTAGTTGTCGTTGGGCAGCCAGAAATTGTCGAGAATGCTGGCAGCCTTGGCAGGCACTCCAAAGGCGAGGCCGGCCAACAGGGCCGCGATCCCGGCAAACGCCCGCCCGCTGCGCATCGTGCGACCCATTCCCACTCTCCCGTCACTTCAATCCGACATTTGGCGGGACGATGGAACCGGCAATTGTCCCGGTCAAGCGCAGCGGAGACACACCCGGCGACAAAAAGCGAAACCGTGCCATCTGCGTGCTGCGAATCGTCGTCATCATGTTGTGAGCCGAACCCGCCCTGAACCCCGTGCCCGGTGCGGCGTTAAGGGAAGGGGCCTGCACGCAGGTCTTTACCCTGCGTCAAGAAGATGGATGCCGCCATGTCGTCCCCCCGGTTCGTCCCCCAGATGGTCTTGCCCCAAATGGTCTCGCCCCAAATGGTCGTGCCGCCACCCGGCGTGGCCGCCCCCGGCCCGCAGGAGCTGCCCCGCTTCGCGACCGGGAGCGAAGCCGCCCTGCGCCTTCGGCCAGACCAGCCGGTCTATTGTTTCCGCCCGCAGGTGCTGCTGGCCGATGCGCGCGCCTTCCTCTCCCTGTTTCCCGGAAAAACCGCCTATGCGGTGAAGACCAATGGCGAGCCCCTGGTGCTCGACGCCCTCGCCGGCCTCGGCATCTCGGCGTTCGACGTGGCGAGCCCGGCGGAATTCGCCGCCGCCCGCGCCGCCGTGACGGCGAGCGAACTGCTCTACATGCATCCGGTGAAGGCCCAATCGGACATCCGCCTCGCGCTCGAGCGCCATGGCATCACGGTGCTGGCGCTCGATCACGAGGACGAGGTGGCGAAGATCCTGCGCGTGGTCCGCGCGCTCGACCTCGACCCGACGCAGCTCACCTTGTTCGTGCGCATCGCCAGCAAGGGGGAGGCGGCCTACGAGCTTTCGAAGAAATTCGGCGCGGCACCCATGCATGCGGCCGAACTGCTTCAGCGCATCCACCACATCGGCTTTCGCTGCGGCATCGCGTTCCATGTCGGCAGCCAGGTCGTGGACCCCACCACCTATGAGCGCGCCATCGCGACCGCCGCCGAGGTGCGCGACATCGCCAAGGTGCCGGTGACCGCCCTCGACATCGGCGGCGGCTTCCCCGCCCAATATGCCGAGGACCCGCGCCGCCCCTCTCCCCCCATGCCGCCCTTGCCGGAGCTGATGGGCAGCGTGATGGCGGCGGTGCGGCAGCACGGCTTCGGCGATACCCCTCTGGTGGCCGAGCCCGGGCGGGTGATCGTCGCCCGCGCCTTCTCGGTGATCGTGCGGGTGCTGTTGAAGAAGGGACAGCGACTCTACATCAACGACGGCATCTGGGGCTCGCTGTCGGATAGCTGGACCGGCAAGCTTCTGCTGCCCGCGCGCCACATTCCCGACCCCGCCCGCCGCCGCCGGCCCGGCGCCTCCGACAAGATCGTGCCGTTCCGCATCTATGGCGCCACCTGCGACAGCGTCGACGTGCTCTCGCGCCCGTTCTATCTGCCGGAGAGCATCGACACCGGCGACTGGATCGAGATCGGCCACATCGGCGCCTATTCCCTCTCCCTGCGCACCCGGTTCAATGGCTTTTACCCAGATACCTTTGTGGAGGTGACCCAACCCTTCGACGCGGAGGGAGTTGTCGCCGGACTGGCGGCGCCCGAACGGCGGGCGAACGTAGAGGAAGCGTGAACGTCACGCTGCAGAATTCGGCGTATTCACAACAAATTCCCGACGGAATTTCTGGTTATTCGTCGTTTGACTTCGTGTTCTTCTAAAATTTTGTGCCGCCCTAAGGGGCGTGCTGGAGATTGCCATGGCCACGGCCTTGCGGGATGGTGTGCGCCAGCTTGAGACGACGGCGCGCATCTGTTTGATGGTTCTTGCGCTTGCAAGCGGTGTTTATACCTATATCGGCGTGCGCGATTTGCTGGATGGAAGCGCCACGGCGGTGTTTTTCGCAGCGATCATCTATTCCGTTGCCGTGTCGGTCGACATCTATGCCTTCTGGACTTTCATGATGCGGTTTCTGCCCCATATCGAGGACAGGGGCAGCCGCATGTTGATGTTCGGCGCCATGGCTTTGGGATCGCTGATGATCGTCGCCATGTGTTCCTGGCTGAATGCGAGCGCGCTCGCCGGATCGGCCGCGATCGAGCAGCACATGAGCCGGGCGATTGAGGATTACGATCGCGCGCTGGAAGAAAATCACAATAAATCTCTGGCTGCGCAGGGACTGGCGCCCGACATCACCATGGCTGCTGCGCGCTTCTCCCAACTTGCCGATGCCGAGCGCTCCGGTTCCCTCACCGGTACCACCGGCTCCGGTACCGTGGTGCAGCTTCTGTCCCAGATGTCGAGCCAGCTCGGCGCTCTGTCGAAGCAGGTGTCGGCCTCTGGCGATAAGGTGAAAGTGCTTTATGATCAAGGCTCTAAGCATCTCGCGAAGATGCGCGAGCTGGCCTCTGGCTCCGGCCGCGTGCTGCCCCGCGCCGATGCCTTCGGCGGCGAGGCGACAGCTTTGGCCGGCATCCTGACCTCGCTCCAACAGGCCTCCATCGCTCCCGCCGTGAAGCGGGCCGCCACCGATTTCGCCACCAGCTTCATCGCCCCCGCGGCCGATGGCCGTTCCGCCGATGTCATCGGGCGACAGAACGAAGTCGTCGGCCGAGTTCAAGACGCTGTCGCGGCTCAGTCCAAGGCGCTTTCCGGTGCCGCGCAAAATGTCATTGAGATGCCCGCCTATATTCCCCCGCGGTTCCAGCAGATATCGCCGGCGGAAGCGGTGCTACGCTATGCCTCCGACTTCATTCCAAGCTGGGCAGGCGCGATTTCGATCGATCTTCTCCCCGCTGTCCTTGTATTCATCCTATGCATCGTGCATGCGCACATGCGCCGCGAGGGGCAGCCGCAGGCCAATGCCGATACCATGAGCGCTGCCGATCTTCTCGCCGCCCTGCGCATGGCCCGCGCGGTTGAGGTCGCCCATGCGGACCTGCGGGCCCCATTGGTTCCTGCCCTGGGCGAGGGATCGCAAGTGACTGAAAACAAACAAGCCGAACCGGAGCTTCCCGTCGAGGAGGAGAAGGTCACGGCCCTCCACGGCGTGCGTCCCTCCAAGCGGGACTGAGGTGGAATGACCCCCACCGCCTTCTTCCAGGCCTTGCGCGCGTGGCGCCACCGGCCGGACGATGCCCTGCTGCACCTGCTGTTCGCGGCTTTGCTGATCGCCAGCGGAGCCATGCTGGTGCAGGATTTCGGCCAGCTCCGCAAAGCCCAAGCGGCGCTGTCCTCTCCCGTTCCGGGGCAGGAGGAGGCACCCGGCGGCGCGCCCCTCAGCCCGTCGCGCGAAACCGGCCCGCAGGCCCCGGCCGCCGACGCAGCACTGGGCGCCCCCATGACCTTCGACCTGCTGAGCGACGGGCGCCTTTCCGCCACCGGCACCATCGCGGCCGGCACCGCCGCCCTGTTCGCGGCGGAGGTGGAGAAGCGCGGTTCTTATGTGAAAACGGTGGTGTTGCGCTCCCCCGGCGGCTCGGTCCAGGATGCTCTGGCCATGGGGCGTCTCATCCGTGCCAAGGGGTTCGCGACAGAGGTGCCGGCGGGGGCCTATTGCGCCTCGTCCTGTCCGCTTGTCTTTGCCGGCGGGGTGGAGCGCAATGCGGGGCGCAAGGCCGCGATCGGCGTCCACCAAGTTTATGGTGCCACACCCCCCTCCGGTGGGGCGGTTCCGGACGGCATGGCGCAGGCACAGCGGGTTTCAGCCGAGTGCCAGCGCTATCTGCGTGACATGGGTGTGGATCTTGAGGTGTGGTTGCGCGCCATGGAGACGCCGAAAGAGAAGCTGTTCTACTTCACGGCAGAAGAAATGGCGCGGCTGAAACTCACGACGCCGGCTTCCACCCCGCTTGCAAACCCAGCGGCTGCAAACCCAGCGGCCACGGTCGCGCCGCAACGCGGCTAAGCTGCTCACATGAAGAGCTTTTCCTTCGCCAGCCCGGTATAGAGCGAGGCGACATATTCCCCATACCCGTTGTAGAGCAGGGTGGGGCGCCGTTCGCCCGTGGCAATGTCCTTTTCCGTCGCCTGGCTCCAGCGGGGATGGGGCACGTCGGGGTTCACATTGGCCCAGAAGCCATATTCGGCGCCCTGAACCACTTCCCAGAAGCTCTTCGGCCGCTTGTCCACGAACGAGACCTTGACGATCGCCTTGATGGACTTGAATCCGTATTTCCACGGCGTGACGAGGCGGATCGGCGCGCCGAATTGGTTCGGCGCGGGCTTTCCGTAGATGCCTGTCACCATGAAGGCGAGGTCGTTGGTGGCTTCTTCAATGGTCACGCCCTCAACGTAGGGCCAGGGATAGAAACGGCCATATTGACCCGGCGCCACGTCACGGTCCAGGAACGTCTCGAAGCGCACATATTTGGCCCCGCTCAGCGGCTTGGCATAATCCACCAGGGCCTTTAGCGGAAATCCGGTCCAGGGCACGGCCATCGACCAAGCCTCGACGCAGCGATGGCGATAGAGCCGCTCCTCGAGCGGCATGGCCTTGAGCAGATCGTCTATCGCCACATCGCGCGGCTGTTCCACCAGCCCCTCGATACGCACCGTCCAGGGGCGGACCTTCAGCTTCGCCGCAGCTTTGCCCACGTCGTAATTGGTGCCAAACTCATAATAATTGTTCACCGTGCTGGCGGCGGCCTCCGGCGTTAGCGGTCGGTCGAGCGTATAGATCGGGTTCCGCTTGGCGGGATAAAGGCTGGCCGAGGGATCTGCCACCGCCGCGGTTTGCGCGGATGCCAGTTGCGGCAGGACGCTTGCACCGATCAGTCCAGCGCCGGCACCAAGAATGGCGCGCCGGGAAAAGAAGACGCTCTCTGGCGTCGCCTGGCTTTCTGGAATTTCCCAGCCGCGTCTGCGTCGAATGAACATGAAGAGCCTCCGTTGCCGCGCAGAATCGGTTCGAACGGATGCCCGGGCAATTCAAACGCCCGTGTTAACGGTATCAACGGACCGTTTTCACGGCACCGTGACACCTGTTCCTAGCGGGAGAGCACTTGCTCATTGGTGCGAACGGGCGGCAGGGTCGGGTGCAGGGTGAGCGTCGCCGCTGCGAGCGATATACTCAGCCCACTGTCGGCGGAAATGCTCAAGGGCTGAAGGGCAATGCTGGACTTAGCATCTTTTGCCATCAACACATTCGCGGAGAAACCGGGGCCGAGGGACGCGCCGCTGGAGAGGCCCACATATTGACCCGAGAGGGCCCCTGCGCCCAGCTTCGGGGTCGTGGCGAGCACCATCCAGAGCATGCTTCCCTGGTCTGACACGCCGAAGTCGAGTCCGGCGCGTTCCAGCGTGCCAGTATAATATTGGTTCATGCCCATAGAGGCGCGGAACTCGCATTCCACCTTGCGTGTGGAACCGAAGCCATAAGCGATCGCGGATTCGCCACGACATTCCAGCAGGCCGGATTCGACTTTTTGCAGGTCGGTTGTCGCTGGTTCTGCGGCTGCGGCTTGAGGGGAGACAGCCTGAGGGGTGGCGGGCGCAACTGGCGCCTGCGCAGCCTGGCCGGATGCAAGCGGCGCCTGAGCCGTCCGGGCGGCTGGCGATTGGCCGTCAACCTGAGCTGAGGCAGAAGGTTCAGCCCCCGGTGATAATTCGATCTGCGCGGCCGCGAGCGGCGCCACAAGTCCAGACGTGGCCGCGGAAGCGAGGAGAAGGGAGCGGAGGATCGAGGTCATGTCGCGTCCTCCGTCGCGCCTCAACGCGTTGGGGTGAGGGTGAGGTCCGAAATACCGGCCGCTATCGCAACACCGGTGGTACCTTCGAGAGATAATGGCTGGAGCGCGATGGTGCTGTTGGAGCCGCCAAGCAGCACATTCGCGCCGCCGCCGAGGCCCCAGGCCGCATCGGCGCTGACGCCGACATACTTGCCAGCCAGATTGACCGGAGCTGGCAAAGTGTTGGGAGCAAATACAGCCCAGCCGAGCTTGCTTGCACCGGTGACACCGATGTCGATACCGAAGCGGGCAACGGTGCCCTTATAGGTACCCTGAACAACCGGTGCCGTGGGCGAACCGGTCACGAGTTGGCAGGTCATCTCCCGCAAGGAGCCGAGCACGAAGGCGACGGCAGGGGCGACGTTGCACTGGAGCACGCCGACCTGCACCTTGGCGGGTGCCTGGGCGCTCGCAGAAGTGGCAATGAGGCCACCCGCGACAATGGCAGCAAGAACCGAATAAATTCGCATCGAATCCCCCATGGTCTGACCCGCCAGTGGTACGTCGGCGACAGAAGGGGCACAATACCGGAATATACCCAATGCCCGTGCCATGGCGGGCGAATGCCCCGCCGCCGAAGCGGCGGGGCAGGGCGAAGCTGCGATCAGCGCAGCGTCATGTCGGCCACGCCGAGCGCCAAGTTGACACCGGTCTGGGCCTCGACGGAGAGAGGCTGCAGCGCAATGGTGTTGTGCGAGCCGCCCACCAGGGCGTTCGCGCCGAGGCCGACGCCAAGGGCCGCGTTAGCGGAGGCGCCCACATAGGTGCCACGCAGGTCGTTGACGGCGATCTTGCGGGTCGGAGCAAGCACGGCCCAGACCAGCGTGCCCTTGCCGCTCATGCCGATATCGAGGCCGAAGCGACGCACGGTGCCGGTGTAGGACGCACGCGGCACGCCGCGGGCCGCCGGGCGCAGCATGCAGGACATGTCGCGGATCGACCCGATGATGAACGAAACGTTCGGAGCCATCTGGCAAACCAGGGTCCCGACCTGAACGCGGGTCTGCGCGGCCGCGGGGGCTGCGCCGAGCGCGAGAACCGAAGCGGCCAGAGCGGCGGCGAAGCCGGCCTTCAGAGCAATCTTCATGGTGTGCTTCCTCCAATAAAACGCCGGCAGGCGGGGGGAACGACCGGCGCCGTTAAGCCTTAGCCTGGACCAAGTGTTCAGCCAACGCTTACGAAAGGCCGAGGTTCCATCGAGGGCCTGCGAAATCAGTAGATTCCGCAGGCCCTGCGACGAATAAGTCACGCTTGCCTTTAGGGAGGGTTCAGCTCAGGGCGCCGCAGAAGCGTTGAATGCGCGTGCAGGCCTCTTCCAGATCTGAGGTCGCCGTGGCGTAGGAGATTCGGAACGCAGGTCCAAGACCGAATGCCGAGCCGTGCACCACGGCGACATTTTCCGCTTCCAACAGTTCGGTGGCGAAATCCTCATCATTCGCGATCACCTTGCCGGAGGGGGCTTTCTTGCCGATCGCGCCCGAGCAGAAGGGGAACACGTAGAAGGCGCCTTCCGGCTTCGGGCAGGTGAGGCCCTTCGCCTGGTTGAGCATGGACACCACGAGGTCGCGCCGCTCCTTGAACACCGCGTTGTTCCTGGGAATGAAGTCCTGCGGCCCGTTCAGCGCTTCCACTGCCGCCCATTGGGCGATCGAGGAGGGGTTGGACGTGGACTGCGACTGCAGCGTGCCCATCGCCTTGATCAGGGCCTCGGGGCCGGCGGCATAGCCGATGCGCCAGCCGGTCATGCAATAGGCCTTCGACACGCCGTTCAAGGTCAGCGTGCGGTCGTAAAGGCTAGGCTCCACCTGCGCAGGGGTAGCGAACTTGAAGTCGTCGTAGACGAGATGCTCATACATGTCGTCGGTGAGGACCCACACGTGGGGATGCCGCACCAGCACGTCGGTGATGGCCTTCAGCTCGTCATGGGTATAGGCGGCGCCAGAGGGGTTGGACGGCGAATTGAAGATCAGCCACTTGGTCTTGGGCGTGATCGCTGCTTCCAGCACATCCGCGCGCAGCTTGAAATTGTCTTCCAGCTTGGTCGGAACGCTCACCGGCGTGCCGCCGCAGAACTCGACGATATCGGGATAGCTCACCCAATAGGGTGCCGGGATGATGACCTCGTCACCGGGGCCGACGGTGGCCACCAGCGCATTGAACAGCACCTGCTTGCCGCCGGTGCCGACCGACACCTGGCTCGGCTTGTAGGTGAGGCCGTTGTCGCGCTTGAACTTGGCGACGATGGCGGCCTTCAGCTCGGGAATGCCGTCGACGGCGGTATAGCGCGTCTCGCCACGGCGGATAGCGGCGATGGCGGCTTCCTTGATGTTGTCCGGGGTCTCGAAGTCGGGCTCGCCGGCGCTGAGCGCGATCACGTCGCGGCCAGCCGCTTTCAGCTCCCGCGCCTTGTTGGAGATGGAGATGGTCGGCGACGGCTTGATGCGCTTCAAAGCGGGCGAAAGGAGGCTCATAGCCTTTGACTCCGGACGCAGGCCGCCGGCTCCACACGCATCAGCGCTGGGTCCGTCGGACGCGAAGGGTGAGACGAAGCGCCGGCCCGCCGCTGGGCGATCCGGCATGCGGCACTTTCTTAGTCGAGGGCGTTTTCCCGAACAAGCAAGCATTGTGAATGGATGGCCGGCAATGCACTGATGGATCGGACTTCGGATCGCGGAACGGGCGCCTTGCGAGTGGCGCGGGAAGACTCCATGTAGGCAGTGGCCGAGAGGGGACCGCCGTGCTGACGCTATATTCGACGCAAGCCTCAGGTAACTCCTACAAGGTACGGATGCTCCTGGCGAAGCTCGGCAGGCCGTTCCGCCTGGTGGACATTGACATCTTGTCCGGCGAGCATCGGACTCCGGAATTCCTGGCCAAGAACGCCGACGGACGCGTGCCGCTGCTGGAATTGCCAGGCGGGCCGACGCTCGCGGAATCGAACGCCATCCTGTTTTATCTTGCAGACGGTACCTCGTTGCTTCCCTCCGCTCCCCTGGCGCGGGCGGAGGCCTTGCGCTGGATGTTCTTTGAACAGAATAACCACGAGCCCGGCATCGGCCAGGCTCGGTTCTGGCTACAGCAGGTGCGCGGCGGTCGCGAGTTGCGGACCCACGACATCGACCGCTGGATGGAAGAGGGCTACGGCGCGCTCAAGGTGATGGAGCGCCATCTGAATGGCCGGCTGTTTTTCGTGGGAGACGGGCTCACCATCGCGGATATCGCGCTCTACGCGCATACGCATGTGGCGCACGAGGGCGAGTTCGACCTGACACCGTTCGACAATGTGCGCAAATGGTTGCACCGCATAGCTGCGGAGCCGGACCATGTGGAGATCGAATGGCGGCCGCTGGAGCAGGCCGCCTGACGTGCGCGGGGCCCGCTTGAGGCGGGGCGCGCTGAGGTCTGACGCGAGCGATACAACCTGATCCCGCTTTGAGAGTCGCGCTCGCGTGATCTAAGTCACGAAAAGGCCACGCTTATTCAAAGGCCTGACGTGGCGTCGCCACAATCGCGGCTTGCTTCGCTGGCAACTTTTGATGAGTCGAAGGGAACCGATTCGCGGCATCCCGGCTTCTACGATTAGTCGAACCGGCCGAGGCGAAGCATCATGTCCGAGTTTCGTGAGTTTGCTCTGCTCGAAAAAGACGTTTCCTGCGCGGATCCCGATGCTTTGGCGCGGGCGGTGCGCAACCACAAGGCCGGTGATGCGCTGGCTCAGGCTGCTCTCACGATTGCGTTGATGTTGGCGATCTGCGCTGTAACCGTGGTACTGTCATTCGATCGCGCAAGTGCTTC